>NZ_JBKFGG010000005.1:0-484938 GCF_056171975.1 Paenibacillus terrisolis
CATTTTTGGCACCTCTTCGTCTTATTAGATTCAATTATCTGTTTGACACTAAGAGATGTCCACTTTTTATTCTAGCTGCATTTATGGCCTTATTTCCACTGGGGAGGCCTCATTTTGCATGAATAGCACCGTTTTATGGCCTTATTTCTTCAAAGAGTTCCTTTTCCCCTTGATTTTGGACATTTTGCCGAAAATAGAGCCATTTTGTACCGCTATTTTCAGGAAAATGCGGTTTCGGAGCGAAATAAGGCCATTTTATACCGCTATTCAAGAAATCATTGGAGAAATCGCCAACTCAGCTGCGCACGAGCAATTCATCCTCAGTGCCGAGCCCACCGGCTGACTGAACCGCCGGCAAGGCCGGCCAGCACGCGGGTCTGAAAGCGGACCTGCGCGCCGTGCATCAAGGGCAACCGGAGCTTACGGCGTTTTAGACTTCGAAACTTGCCGAAATCCAGCTCGGAGATCGGATGGTTTTAGGATTGTGAATACGGTTGACTAGAGGTCAATGGTCATGGCTTACCAAGCCGCAATTTGGCCGTCCGTTCGCGGTTCGGTTCCTCCGGCGAGCACGCCGCCGTTCAGCCGCCAGATAATTTCACCCCGTCCGAAGGATCCGGAGCCTACGCTCCAATCGACTTGATGCCCTCTGCGGGCGAGCCCCTCCACGATATGCGGCGGAACCGTGTGTTCGAACGAAACGGATTTACCCTCAATCCATTGCCATCTTGGGGCGTCCAGTGCCGATTGAGGATTAAGTCCGAAGTCGATTGTGTTCATAATGACCTGAACATGGCCTTGAGGCTGCATATAACCTCCCATGACTCCAAACGGTCCGACGGGCGCGCCGTCTTTGGTGAGAAAACCCGGAATGATCGTATGATAAGGCCGTTTCCCCGGAGCAAGCCGGTTGGGATGGTGGGGCTCAAGGGTGAAGTTGTGCCCCCGGTTGTGCAGCGCAATGCCCGTCCCCGGAACAACGAGCCCCGATCCAAAACCCATGTAATTGCTTTGGATGTAGGAGATCATGTTGCCTTCACCGTCCGCCGCGCAGAGGTAGACCGTTCCTCCGCGATCCGGCTTGCCGCTGACGGGTTCGAGTGCCGTCCGGCCGATCAGCCGACGCCGTTCCTCCGCATAAGCCTCGGACAGGAGATCGCGGGCCGACAAGGACATGGCTGCCGGATCGGCTATGTAATTTTTGGCGTCGGCAAATGCCAGCTTCATCGCTTCGATTTGCTTATGGCAGGTTTCTACGCTGTCGCGCACATCAAATTCGAAGCCCTTTAAAATGTTCAGCGCCATCAGCGCGGCGATTCCTTGACCGTTCGGGGGAATCTCCCAGACGTCGTAGCCCCGGTACGAAATACCGATGGGCGATGTCCATTCCGGACGAAACGCCTCCAAGTCCGCTTTGCGGATATAACCGCCGTGCTCTTGCGAGAACCGGTCGATCCGTTCGGCAAGATCGCCGCGGTAGAAGGAGTCGGCTCCGGTCTCACCGATGGAGCGAAGCGTTGCGGCATGGTCGGGGAGACGGATTAGTTCGCCGATCCCCGGAGCTTTGCCTTCCGGGGCAAAGGTGTCAAACCACTCCGCGAATTCAGGCCCGGTGAGCTGCCGCTTATACAGCTCAAAGGCCCGTCCCCAATAGATGCCGGGAGACACCGGAAACCCTTCTTCGGCATATTGGGCTGCCGGACGCAGCGCCTCTGCGAGGGGAAGCTTCCCGAACCGCCGGGACAGCTCCGTCCATGCGGCGGGCGTTCCCGGGACGGTGACCGGGACGAAACCGTATTTCGGAATTTCCTTCAATCCGGCCTTTTCCAAGGCTTCGACGGAAATGCCCATCGGCGCCGGCCCGCTGGAATTGAGGCCATGAAGTTTGCCGTTTGTCCAAACCAAGGCAAAAGCGTCGCCGCCGATTCCGTTGGCGCTTGGTTCGACGACCGTAAGCGCGGCGGCAGTGGCGATCGCGGCGTCAATGGCGTTGCCGCCTTGACGAAGAATCGCAAGTCCGGCCTGAGCCGCCAGGGGCTGTGAGGCCGCGACCATGCCTTTGGCGGCGAAAACCGGCGTTCGCCGAGAAGGATACGGATAAGACAAGGAATCAAAATCCATGGATGTTCATTCCTTTCCTGTCTGTTTTAGGAATACTATACGACAAATGTCCGCCCGTGTCCTTACATCGTTCCATACTTTTTCCGGTAATGCCCCAGCGTCAGCAGCGGCCAGATGTACTTGTAGCTGTGGTAATGAACGTAAAAGTTGCCCGGAAGCCCCGCTCCGGTAGGGTAGACCGTCTCCCAGCCGTCCTCATGGAGCAAGGAGGCCAGCCGCAGCATACCGCGGTCGATTTCGGCCGTCGGCCGCGGATGCGCGGCGATCAGCGCGTCGAGCGCCCAGGCCGTTTGCGAAGGCGTGCTGGCTCCAAGAGGGACATACCGCTCCAGCCGGTCGCTGCGGCATGACTCTCCCCAGCCGCCATCCGGATTTTGCGCGCGAAGCAGCCAATCCGCCCCTTTTTGCACCGTCTCATGGTCATGGGGAATCCCGCAGGCTCTCATCCCTGTGAGTGCGGCCCACGTGCCGTAAATGTAACAGATTCCCCATCGGCCGTACCATGAGCCGTCTTTTTGCTGATGCTGAATGAGCCAGTTGGTCCCTCGGTCCACAAACGCATGTCTATGATCCAGTCCGGCAAAATGGCCAAGAAACTCCAAAGCCCGGCCCGTGAGATCCGCTTCCGATGGATCGGTTGCCGCCGATTTGGCGCCCTCGATCGCCAGCCAGGTGAGCATTTCCTTGTTGGCGTTCTTTTCAAAAGCAGGCCAGCCGCCGTCATCGTTTTGCATGGAGATCAGCCAGTTGAGACCGCGGTTCCAGGCTTCGAGGAAATCCGGATCTGCCGCAGCCAATCCGTGAATGGCCCGCAGCGCTGCCGTCGTGTCGTCCACGTCCGGAATGATCGTATTGGTGTCTGAGAATCCCCAGCCGCCCGGAGGAACATTCGGATTATGAATTTGCCAATCCCCGGCTTTATCGTGCTGCTTGCCGCGCAAATAAGCGGCGGCCCGCCGAATGGCTTCATGATCGCCGGCGGTTCCGGACTCCTGGAGGGCATAAGCGAGCAGCGCGGTATCCCACACGGTTGAGGGCGAGTTTTGAATCGTGATCTGTCCGCCGGCCTTGCAGCGCATGGCGGACAATCCGTCCGCCGCCTTGGCGATTAACGGATGCCGTCTGTCGTAACCGAGCGCAAGCAGGGCAAAAACCATCAGAACCGTACAACTCGCATAGGTGTACAGAGTTCCGTCCGGTTCGATCCGCTCCAGCATGAACTGTTCGGCTTTCTTTACAGCCGCTTCATGGATGCGCCGGGGCGAACCGATAAGCCGCCCGATCTCGGCCTGAATTCGCTCTAGCAGCTTTTGGCTGTCCGAGGGGAGCCGCTCCCGTTCTTCGTCATCGCTGCGACCATCGGCATAAAGACCGCTCAAATCCGGCGTCAGGGAATTGCGAACGGAAAAATTCCTGTCGGCCATGATTAGCAGAGGAACAAGGTGGATCCGGGAATACCCCGAGAAATCAAAAAAATTGAGCGGAAAAGAATTCGGCAGCAGCAGCATTTCGAGAGGGATGGATGAAATAGAGAGAGGCCATTTTCTTTGGCCGGTTGCGGCTAGAATCGTTTTGGTCAGCAGGCTGGAGGCATTGCCGATTCCGCCCCGGGACAAAATGTAATTCCGGGCCCGCCGAATCGCTTCATCCGTTTCCCGGCTGTACCCGGAATAAAGCAAAGCATAATAAGCTTCCACCGATGCGGACAAATTGCCGTCCTCTTCATCCGGGTACCATCTCCACCCTCCGTCCGGCTGTTGGGCCGCCAGAATCCGGTCATGCAGCGCATGGATCAGGTCTTCGTCTCCCTTTTGAATCGATCTGAAAAGAATAATGACGCCAGCGTCAAGGGTTGTTCCGTTCTCAAAACAAAATCGCCAGGTTCCGTCCGGTCGCTGGCACCGAAGCATCTCTCCGGTCAAAGCATCGATTTCCGCATTTACACGATCAAGAACTTGAACCATGTACCCGGTACCTCCACAGATATTTTCACCATTATATGAGGGTACATAAGGGGAAATGAGGAGCCAAGGTTATTTCGCGTGCTCAAACTTAATGTCAACGAAGCTTTCCTGCCCTTCCTTCACTTCAACGTACCGGGATACGGCCGGGAACGGGGGCGAAGAAACCATCAAGCTGTATTTCCCTGCAGGGAGACGGGGAAAGCGAAAAAAGCCATGTTCATCGGCGGACTCCGTTAGAAGCGTTACCCATGATATGTCCGTCAAATGTACGGCGACCCTGGTCAGATCTTCGTCCGATTCGGGAAGGTTGATCCGTCCGTGAATATTGCCGTAAAGAGGGGTGGGGGACGAGGAGGAACCCATCCATTTCGGAATAAGCGGTCCCAGCAGTTCCTTATCGGGCAGCGAGCCGCTAACCTGCTTTAAGACGGGAGAAGCTGCGACTTGCCGGTACACTTCCAGAGTCTCCGCAACCATGCCTTCGGGGGAAAAACGCCGATTTGCCGCTGCCTGCGCTTGCAGTCCAATCGTTAGCCGCCGTTCAGGGGCGTCCAGCAATGACGCCAACGCTTTGGCCAATCCGCGGCTGTCGCCGGGGGCGATCAATAAGCCGGTGCTTCCGGAGTCCACCATTTCTTCGATTCCGCCAACTCGGCTGGAGACGACCGGTTTTCCGGCCAACTGGCCCTCGATAACGGCAAACGGAAATGTATCGTGAATCGTCGGCAAGGCAACGATATCGGATTGGAGCAGAAGATTGGGCACGTCGTCTCGATATCCGAGGAAACGCACGTTTTGTCCCAGGCCCTTTTCCCGGGATAGATCCTCCAACTGCTTGCGGAGCACACCGTCCCCGATGATCCAACCTTCGAACCGAAAGCCCTGCTTCTGTAATATTTCAAATGCATCCAGCAAAAAAGAATGCCCCTTGATCGGCACCAACCGGGCGGGGCAAGCGATTATCGGTGCGATTCCCCGCGCTTTCGCCTTTGCGCCCCCGCTTTCAAATAACGGGCGGATGCCGTAAGGAATGATATGGGCATTGCCCACCGGAATTTGATCATCACGAAAGGTTTGCTTCAGCCAGCCGCAAGGAAAGATGACCGCGTCGGCACTGGCGGCGCTCATTTTTTCCTCTTGCAGAACATAGTCCATCTCGATTTCGGGTTTGGCCGGATCGTTTTGCCGCCATTCCCGGGTTTTGCTGTTATGGTAAGTGACGATAAGCGGGGTATGCGGAGGTTTTACCCGGGCAAGCGCGCGCGCAGAGATGATATCCTGGGCATGGATGATATCATATCCCGACAGGTCAAACTTCCGGACTGCGGCCTCATAGGTATAACGTTCGATTTCGCGCCATCGGATCCAGTCCGCAGCACGAGCGTAATTCTGCGCACTGAAGCGGTGCATTTGGGATTCTGCCCATAACCGTGCCGTTTGTTTATGGACGCTGCCTTCTTTCGAATGGTAGATTTCGGAGAGTCCGGGAGCATGCGCGATTAAATCGACCTGGTGCCCTAACTTTTCAAGCTCTTCCGACAGGACCTTGATATACATCGAACGCCCCCCGACCCGGGGGTAAGCAGAGTAGGTAGAAATGAGTATTTTCATCTGTCTGGGATCACCTCGATCCAAATCCATTTCTATATGAATATGCTAGAATTGTAGACTTGGACCGGGCTTATTCCGGGGCACGGCTTTATGCACCACAGTTTGCCGGTTTCATTTCCCGGCTGCGTTTAATATGTGCGTGAAAGTCACCGGCTTCTTGCCGTCCTTATAGGAGAAGGACAACTGGTCGCCGCTTCGTCCGCTATAATATAGATCATCGCTCAGGAACATGGAATCAGGATGCAGGAAAATAATTCTAAGGAATTAGACGCAATTCTCTCTTGAAAGGTTTCTGTCAAACCCTAAATGGCTGTCCGGTTTGTGTTATATTAAAGCTTAACGGACGTTATTAGCGAAAGGACAAGAACATGACAATGACGAAAAGACTATATTTCGATTCCGCCTATTTGACTGAGTGGCACACGAGGATCAGCCAAACTTTGGAACGGGAGGACGGGCAATACCTCATTCTTGAAGAGAGCGCCTTTTATCCGCATGGAGGCGGACAGCCTTGCGACGAGGGAAGCATTGGCGGAGTTCCCGTACTTGATGTGACCAGCGAGGAAGACGTGGTGCTGCATAAGGTAGAGCGTTTGCCCGAGGGACCCCTGGTTTCCTGCAAAGTCGAATGGAACCGCCGATTCGATCATATGCAGCAGCACAGCGGCCAGCATCTGCTGTCGGCCGTCTGCCGCAATTTATATGATGCGATGACCGTGAGTTTTCATCTGGGAGCGGATTATTGCTCGATTGATGTAGAGAAGCCGGAACTAAGCCCGGAAGAGCTGAACGCGCTTGAGCAAGAGGTGAACCGGCATATTTTCCTAAACCACCCGATCGTCAGTTATTTCGTGACGGGTGAAGAGGCGGGGAAGCTGCCGCTTGTCAAACAGCCGAAGGTCAGCGAGAACATTCGGATCGTCGAAATGAAAGACGTCGAATACAACGGATGCGGAGGGACGCATGTTTCGTCGACGGGTGAAATCGGGATCATTAAGCTGCTGAAATCCGAAAAGCAGAAGGGAAATACCCGGATTTATTTCAAATGCGGGAACCGCGCTCTTGCGGAATTCAATGAGAATCAGCGTATCCTGAACACCTTGTCGGTTAAGTTCAAGACGAGCAAGGACGGACTGATCGAGCGGATTGAAAAATGGGAGAGCGAACAGCTGCAGTTGCAGGCGGAGCTTACTAACCTTCAGGAACAAATCGACGAGTATGTTACGGCTGAGCTGCTGGAGAAGCGGGAGGGAAGCCTGATTGCGCATGTTTTTGCGGACAAGTCGCTAAAGGAAGCGCATAATCTGGCCGTCAGGCTCACCTCGGACCAAGATGGCGTCGTACTGTTCGCAACCATCCCGGATTGCAAGGTGATCTTGTCGCATAACGGCCGTTTTGATTTGGCCTGCGGAGCGTTTTACAAGGAGCATCTCGGCAAATTCGGCGGCAAAGGCGGAGGCAGCGACAAACAGGCGCAAGCAGGCTTTGGTGCCTGGGAGGACGCATTGGCTTTTTACGAATTTGTCAAACAATCTTTAAGTTAGGCGAAGCGGAACATTCAAAATAAACCTATTGAGCTTATGGCTTTCAGACCCTGACGTATCGGGTGACTGGAAGCTTTTTTTATGGCAATCCTTTTTTTCGGCCAAGCTTGACTTGGAGTTTGCTCCAAGGGGTATCATTCGATTATGACGTCATTCCCAACATCCTTAAGGAGAGAAAAAACGTGAACAAAACCTTTACGATTTCGGAGGCGGCCGAGTTAACCGGCCTGACTGCCGATACTCTTCGTTATTACGAAAAAATCGGGCTGCTGAGCTCCCCGGAGCGCGGAATCGGCGGCAGCCGAATGTACAGCGATCGGGACGTGGACAAAATCATGTTTCTCGCTTATCTGAAACGGACGCAGATGCCGCTGAAGAAAATCCAGCAGTATGTGCAGGCTTACGCGGAACAGGATGAGACGGCATGTTATGACTTGCTGGACGAGCACAAGGAATCGATTGAGATGCAAATTGAGGAATTAACGATGACCTTGAACCTGATTAAATACAAGCTGCAGCATTTTCAAGAAATCAAAAACGGCAAAAGAAAGGAAGAGTAAACGATGACTAACGATAAATTGCCTGAACAAACGCTTCAGGCTCCGATCCCGTCGGGGTTCGGCCCGCGTACAACGGCAAAAGAGGCGCTTGGAGACACGGATCTTAACGGCAAAATCGCCATTATTACCGGCGGATATTCCGGCCTCGGGCTTGAAACGGCCAAAACGCTGGCTGCGGCGGGAGCCCGTGTCATCATTCCGGTGCGTACGCCGGAAAAAGCGCGCGAGGCTGTGGCGATGATACCGGGCGCGGAGCTGGAGGAGTTGGACCTGCTGGATCCTTCGTCCATCGATGCGTTTGTGCAGCGTTTCCTGGCAACCGCCCGCCCGCTTCATATGCTGGTGAACAGCGCGGGCATCATGGCGGTGCCGAAAGGATTCGACAAGCGCGGATATGAGCTGCATTTCGCCACGAACCATTTGGGGCATTTTCAACTTGCCGTCCGGTTGTGGCCGGCTTTGAAAAAAGCGCAAGGCGCGCGGGTCGTCTCGGTTTCTTCGCTGGCCCATCGCTCTAGCGCCGTCGATTTTGGCGATCCCAATTATCGTGAACGAGAGTACGACAAATGGAAGGCCTACGGCCAATCGAAAACGGCCAACGCGTTGTTTGCGCTGGAGCTCGATCAAAGAGGCCGGGCCTATGGCGTCCGTGCGTTCTCCGTTCATCCGGGATCCATCGTTACGGATTTGTCCCGGCACCTGTCGGACGACGAAATGCGGGCCATGGGCGCTATGGATGATCAAGGGCTGCGGGTTTGGTCCGAGGTCAACGAGCTGCAGAAAACCGTCGCCGAGGGGGCGTCGACTATTGTTTGGTGCGCCGCAAGCCCGCAGCTTGAAGGCATGGGCGGCGTGTATTGCGAAAATGCGGATATCGCTAGGCTGGTGCCTGCCGATCATCAAGGTAAAAGCGGGGTATTCCCCTGGGCCGTCGATCGGGAAGCGGCAGAGAAGCTTTGGACGTTGAGCGAAAAACTGACCGGGGCCGTCTTTGAAATTTAACGGGCGATTGCCGAATTTGCTTCATAACAAGGAGCCATGGTGTGCGAAGACGTGATTCGCACGCTCATGGCTCCTTGTTTAATTCCCAAAGCTTTGGCATTTCTAACTTATTGCTCCGTAGGTTTCTTTTACAAAGTTTGCGGTTTTTTCGTTTTTAATTGTTATTTTTTTAACACTTTTAATTTTATTTAACCCTCTGTTTAATTTCCCCTAACTCTCTACTTACATCCAAGTTTTACACTTGCATAGTTAATAGGAAGTGAATTACATATCAGTCAAGAAAGGAGGCCGCTTCCATGAATGAACTGGAGAACGGGCTAAGCTTCCCGGCGAGCGGAGGCAAATCGTCTGCTTCCCGTCTGCGAAGCCAAAGTTCGACCGCTTCCTTAAAAAGGCTGAAGCTCCGGGAAAACGCGCTTGCGTATGCTTTCCTGGCGCCCTCGCTGCTGCTGTTTGGCGTATTTTTGTTTTATCCGCTGATCCGGTCGGTATATCTCAGCTTGCACAGCACGGATCCCACCGGACGCATCGCCGGATATGTCGGCCTGGATAACTTTGCCGAGTTGTTTTCTTCGGGATTATTTTTCAGCGGAATCAAGGTTACGGCGCTGTTTGCTCTATTAACGGTGCCAAGCGGCATGTTGCTTGCCCTGATCCTGGCGGTTCTCACCCATAACATGCTGAGGGGCAAGCGCTTGTTCCAGTTTGCCTTCTCGCTGCCGCTGGTATTGTCGGTCGGTTCCGCGGCGGTCATCTGGAAGTTCTTGTTCCATCCGACACTGGGCATGCTGAACTACTTGCTGGGACTTGCGGGGTTTGCCCCGGTTTCCTGGCTCGTGAACCCGGACACGGCGCTGCTGTCCATTTCTCTGATGACGGTTTGGATGAACCTGGGTTTTAACTACATCATGATGTCCAGCGGATTGCAGGGGATTCCGGACGAAATTTACGAAAGCGCCAAAATCGACGGGGCCGGGCCGATAACGCTGCTGCGCCGAATTACGCTCCCACTTTTGTCGCCAACCTTGTTCTTCATATTGGTCGTTTCGATCATCAGCGCCTTCCAATCGTTCGGGCAGATCAATATTTTAACTATGGGCGGGCCAATGAACCGTACGAATGTATTTGTGTACAGCATCTATCAGGAGGCGTTCATCAATTTCCGGTTCGGAACCGGGAGTGCCCAAGCGTTGCTGCTGTTCCTGGTCATCATGCTGCTTACGCTGATTCAGTTCAAGTGGGTGGAAAGGAAAGTCCATTACCAATGAAAAAGCTTACTTCCGGACAAGCCGTTGTTTACGCCGTGCTGATTGTTGCGGCGCTGCTGACGTTATATCCCGTGCTATACAGCTTTTTCATGTCCGTCATGAGTCCGGAGGAGGCAAGCTCTTATCCGCCTTCGATCATTCCGCACTCGCTGAATCCGGCGAACTTTAAGGAAGTGTTCGGAATTATTCCGATCGCGACCTTTATCGGCAACACGTTTCTCGTGTCCGCCGCGGTGACGGCGGGGCAGCTTGTTACGGCGAGCCTTGCGGCTTACGCTTTCGCCAAAATGGACTTTAAGGGCAAAGGACTGATGTTTGGTTTGTTTGTGGCTACGATGATGCTGCCTTGGGAAGTGACGATGATCCCGAATTATCTCACCGTCCGCAGTCTTAACTGGCTGGACTCGTATCAAGGACTCATCGTGCCGTTTTTGGCGACGGCGTTTGGCACGTTTTTGCTGCGCCAGTTTTTCCTGCAGTTACCGAAGGAATTGTTTGAAGCGGCCAAAATGGACGGTTGCGGACATACCCGCTATTTCCTGTTCCATGTGCTGCCGCTGTCGAGACCGGCGCTCGGAACGCTTGCCGTGTACTCTTTCCTGAATATGTACAACTCTTACTTATGGCCGCTGCTGATCACCAACAGTACGCCGATGCGTACGATACAAATCGGCATCTCGATGCTCGAATTTCAGGAAGCGACATCGTGGAACCTGGTTTTTGCCGGCATCACGCTTGCCATCTTGCCTTCCCTGCTGATGCTGATATTCGGGCTGAAGCAATTGGTCCGGGGAATGGCGGCGGGAGCGCTGAAGGGCTGAGGAGGTTCATTGACTATGGTTTTGGGCAACACAATCTATAATATAGAAGGAGAGAATTTATACGATGAAACGGTTTCGCTTCAAATCAAGTTTGGCTCTGGTAATGCTTACGCTAATGGTGGCCCTGGCGGGCTGCGGCGCGGGCGCAAATAACGGCTCGAACAACAGCGCAAGCGGCAATGCCGGCAATCCGCAAGGCAGCACTTCGGAACCGAGCGCAAACAGCGCAAGCGCAGCGGCTTCTCCGATCAAGATCACCTGGTGGCACTCCATGTCGGGCACCAACGAAAAGGCAATCAACGAGATCGTGTCCGACTTTAACGCAAGCCAGGACAAAATTCAAGTCGAAGCGGTGTTTCAGGGGAAATACGACGAAAGCCTGAACAAACTTAAAGCGTCGCTTGGTTCGAACAGCGGTCCGGATTTGATTCAGGTGTACGAGATTGGCAGCAAATTCATGATCGACTCCAAGGCGATTACGCCGGTTCAGCAGTTTATCGATCAGGACGGATTTGATTTGTCGGCGCTTGAGCCGAACATTACCCGTTATTACACGATCGACGGAAAACTGAACGCCATGCCTTTCAACACGTCCAACCCGATCCTCTACTACAACAAAGACGCGTTTAAAGCAGCGGGGCTGGACCCGGAAAATCCTCCGAAAACTTATGAGGACTTCGAGGCGGCCGCCAAGGCGCTTAGTAAAAACGGCAAGCCGGGCGCGGCGATTGCGATTTACGGATGGTTCATGGAGCAATTTTTCGCGAATCAAAACGTCGATTACGTCAACAACGGCAATGGCCGGGAGTCGGCTGCAACGGAATCGCTGCTGGCCTCGGACGCGGGCGTAAAGACGCTGGAATGGTGGAAAAAGATGGTGGATGAAAAAACAGTCGCCAACCTCGGACGGAATACGGATGATACCGACAATGCTTTTGCGGCCGGGCAAATCGCCATGACGCTGGATTCGACGGCGTCGCTGCGCAAGATCGTTGAAGCGGTGGGCGGCAAGTTTGAAGTCGGCACCGCGTTCCTGCCGAAGCCGGCCGCAGCGAAAGACGGTGGAGTCGTGGTCGGGGGCGCAAGCTTGTACATTATGAATAACAAATCGGAAGAACAGCAAAAAGCGGCGTGGGATTTCATCAAGTACGTAGCTTCGCCTGAAGCGCAAGCAAAATGGAGCGTAGCGACGGGATATTTCCCGATTACGAAAGCGGCCTACGATCAACAGGTGCTCAAGGACAACATGGCCAAATATCCGCAATTCCAAACGGCGGTGGATCAGTTGCACGCTTCCACCGAATCGACGGCAACATCGGGCGCGGTCATGGGCGTATTCCCGGAAGCGCGTCAAATCGTTGAAGGCGCCATCGAGGAAGCGCTGAACGGCCAAAAGCAGCCGAAAGCGGCGCTCGAAGACGCGGCCAAGCAAATTACCGACAAGATCGGTCAGTATAACGCCACGGTGCAAAAATAACGCGGGACGAACAAAAAGGGCGGAAGCCGGGTGATCCCGTTTTCCGCCCTTTTTCTATGTTAGGTGGCACGTAACTCTGCGCGGGTTCCCTAGAGGTCCATCTAACGGATTCAACATTCGTTATCGGCCTGATTTTACTCTGCAGTCCGTTCTAACGGACTCTAGAATCGTTATTCCAACAAATTGTCCCTCGCTATCCGGCTTTTCGCTCAAATAGCGTCATTACGATCCGTTAGAATAAATAAGCGTCATTTAGGAGCCGATAGCGTCATTTGAGTCCGTTAGCCGGACAAAAGTTGTTGCTTACCGCTTGTTTCCGGCCGCTAAATATGAAGCTGCCAACGGCTTAATACTATGAACGGCTTCATATAAAAATCGCTTTCGCTTCCTACCAATCGACCGCCGCTAACCGGGGTTCGCTTCGGATTACTCTGCCGAGCCAAAATCGGTCGAGACGCTAAGCTTTGCCCAGCGCTCCGTTTCGGCCAGACGCTGCTGATCGATCATACGGGCCAGTTGTACTGCATCGCTTCCCAACAGCAGCCGAAGCGGCGGATTTTCCTCGTTTGCGATCGTGATGATCGCTTGTGCTGCCTTATCCGGGTCGCCTGGCTGCTTGCCGGAGCCTTGGCGAATGAGTTCAAGCATGCTGCCGACCGTGTCCCGGTACTCCGCCCGCGGTTCGATGTGGCTCATCGACGTGCCCGCCCAGTCGGTACGAAAGCCGCCCGGCTCGATGATCGTCACTTTGATCCCCAGCGGAGCAACTTCCTTATCCAGCACCTCGGAGAAGCCTTCGACCGCCCATTTGGCTGCCTGGTAGGGGGCCAAACCCGGCGATCCGAGGCGTCCGCCTATCGAGGAGAACTGCATGATGTGTCCGGAACCCTGTTCTCTGAGAATGGGCAATGCCGCTTTGGTAACGTTAATGACTCCCCACAAATTCGTTTCGATCTGCGCGCGGAAATCTTCAAAGGAAGTTTCTTCGATAGACGAAATGTTTCCGTATCCGGCATTATTCACAAGCACATCCAGCCGGCCAAAAGCTTCGATGGCCGACCGAACCGCGGTCTTGGCCTGCTCCTGGTCGGTAACGTCGAGCGCGACGGTCCGAACCCGGTCGCCATAGCGTTCGGCAAGGTCCGCAAGTTGTTCCGGTCTACGAGCCGTAGCGACCAGTTGATCGCCTTTGGCCAAAACCGCTTCGGCCAGACTGCGCCCGAACCCGCGCGAGCTGCCGGTAATAAGCCATACTTTTGACATTGTGGATCTCTCCTTTGTATTTTGGAATATTTGTTCCAACGTTCTCATCATAAATCAGACGTCGGATGAAAGTCAAGAAATTTTGGAATGTATGTTCTAGTTGAACAAAGAAAAACCGATTAATAACGGTATAAAACAAATGAAAATATCAATAATATAGAATGTATATTCCAAATTGTTGACGAAACCGGCCGGCAAATATTAAAGTGGTTTTAATGAGGTGTGTAGGATGAGCAAACGCGAAGATATTTTGAAAGCCACACTGGATTTGATCGACGAGGAAGGCCTGCAATCCGTGACCTTCGCTAAGATCTTCAAACGGGCCCAGGTGGGTTCGGGAACGTTATTTAACTATTTCTCCAGCAAGGAAGAGCTGGTTAACGAAGTGTATCGGCAAGCCCGCATTCATATGGCGGACAGTCTGCTGATCGGTTACGATCCGGAAGCAAGCCTATACGAAAGATACAAGCGCATTCAACTGAACCGAATCCGGTTCGCCGTCGATTTTTCCAAGGAGTTTTTGTTTATCGACAGCTATTCGTATTCCCCGTACATCACGCCCGAGCTGCGCAATATGGATGACGGAGGAAGCGGCCGGGAAGCCCTGAACGTCATCATTGAAGGTCAAAAGCAGGGAATCCTCAAAGAGATGGAACCGCATTTCTGTCATCAGATCATACATGGGATGATCGCATCGGTCGTCAAAGGCTATCTGATCGGAAAGTATCCGCTCGACGAGCTTCATATTCAGCAAACGATCGAAGCTTGCTGGAAAGCCGTAAAGTTGTAACCGGGGATTCATTTGTAATTCGGGTGATAAGCCGGGGCAGGTCAAATTAATAGAGGGTGCGTCAAAAGTCATCATAGATGACCTTTGACGCACCCTAAAAAACGTATCATAGCAGCAGAGAAGAAGAGCCCTGCCGGATCGCTGCCAGATACCGGATCGGCTTCGAGGGTTTGCGTTGGAACAAATGGACTGCTCTACTCTGGTCAACGACGTCCCCCAACGCCGCATTCCTCCCTCCGAGATTTTAAATAGAAGTCTTTTACGGCCTTATTCCACTGAAAAGGTCTCATTCTGAAAGAATAGCGCCGTTATATGGCGTTATTATTTGAAAATCTCCATTTCCCCCTCGGTTTTTGGACATCCTGCCGAAAATAGGGCCATTTTTCACCGCTATTTTCAAGAAAATGCGATTTCGGAGTGAAATAAAGCCATTTTATACCGTTATTCGAGAAATTTCCGTTTATTATATCCAGGCAAACAAAAATTGATTGAAGATGATCTGCGAGCCCGCGATACCCCTATGCATGGCGTTTATTTTGCGGGCGCCGCCATTTTAGGTTTGGAGAACAGCTTCCATCTTACCCAGACCGTGTTGAACAGCAGCAGAACGCCGGATATGATGAATAACCCTTCGATCCCGATATAACCGGACAGAAAACCGCCTATCAGAGCGCCAAGCATGTTCCCCAAAGCCAGCGTGCTGCTGTTGAAGCCAAACGCCCGGCTTTCCATGCCGTCGGGGGTGTAAGAGCGGATCAAAGCGTTCACGCTTGGCAGTAAACCTCCCATGAAGACACCCATCAGGAAGCGGATGATGATCAACTGCCAGACCGTATGTACGAAAGCTTGAGGAATCAGCGTGGCCGCCGCCCCGATCAGGCAATAGGTCAAAATGCGATGCGCGCCGACCTTATCGCTGACCCGCCCCAGCACGGGCGAAGTCACCATGTTGGACATGCCGGTAACGGCGCTGACGAATCCGGCCCAAAAGGGTACGTCCGCCGCGGCTCCGTGCAGCTTCTCGACATACAGCGGGAGCAGCGACATCGGGCTGAGCATGGCGAACTGCAGCAGAAACGTTACGGCAAACAACGCGGTCAGCTGCGGGGTTTTGTTCAACTGGAGAAAACCTTGGATCACGGAAATTTGCGGCTTATGGGCGGCTTTCTCGCGGTCGAACTTTTCCCGTACGAACAATAGGGCGAGCAGAGAAGCCAGGAATAATAAACTGCCTGTAATGTAAAAAATAGGGCGGAAACCTACCCACTCGGCCAGTAAGCCTCCGATAAGCGGACCAAGGATCGTGCCGGCGACGTTGCCGGACTGAATGGTTCCCATGGCGAAGCCCATGCGTTCCTTGGGGGCGGTCCCCGAAATCAGGGCCACCGAGGCGGGATTAAAGCCCGAAATCGTCCCGTTTAGCAGCCGCAGCGCCAGCAGATGCCACGGCTGCGTCGCGAAGCCCATCAGCGAAATGACGATGGCCATGCCAAAACCCGAGCGCAGCAGCATGATCTTCCGGCCGTATTTGTCGGAGAGCTTGCCCCAAATCGGCTGGAACACGAATGAGGTGGCGAAGTTCGCCGCGAAAATCATGCCCGCCCAAAGTCCGATGGCCCGATCGCCGTGGACATGCAGATCCCTGGCAAGGTAAAGGGAGAGGAATGGAGTGATCATCGTCATTCCTGCGTTTACAAAAAACTGTCCGAACCAAAGCACCAGGAGATTGATTTTCCAAGTCCTCAAAGTGCTTTCACTTCCTTTCGCAGGTCTCGGTTGAAAACAACGTCATTTAAGTATAGCACAATACGCAAAATCAATTCGGCAGGCAATGTCATATGATTGTCAAGGATCGGTCTTCAGGGTGGTTGTTACTTGGTATTAAAAAATGCATAATGTTAATTAGAATAATTACAATATTGGAGGCGTAACTATATGGCTTATAATGACCGGTTTATTCATGCCTGTCAGAGGCACGAGGTAGACCGACTTCCGGTTTGGTACATGCGCCAGGCGGGTCGATACGATCCCGAATACCGGAAAATCAAGGAAAAGTACAGCCTTCTGGAAATTAGCCGCCAGCCCGAGTTGGCCGCCGAAATAACGATGATGCCGGTTCGCAAATTAGGCGTGGACGCGGCCATTTTATATTCCGATATTATGAATCCGGTTGCTTCGCTGGGCGTCGATTTCGACATCGTCAAAAATATTGGCCCCGTCATCGCCGAACCGATTCGAACGGCCGCGGATATCGACCGGCTGAAACCGATCGACGTAGAAGGGGATTTGCCGCATATTTTGGAAACGATCCGCATTTTGGACCGCGAGCTGGACGTTCCGCTGATCACGTTTGCGGGAGCGCCGTTTACGATTGCCAGTTATCTGATTGAAGGACACCCCTCAAAAAGCTATATCCGCACCAAAACGATGATGTACAGTGAACCCGAGTTGTGGCGGAAGCTTATGGACAAACTGGGAGATATGGTTATCGCTTATTTGCGGGCCCATGTCCAAAACGGAGGCAAAGCGTTCCAACTGTTTGACAGCTGGGTCGGAGCGCTTGCTCCCAAAGACTTCGAACGTTACGTCCTTCCGACGATTGTTCGTATTTTTGCCGAGCTTCAGGATTTGAATGTGCCAAAAATCTATTTTCCCGGGGTAAGTTCCGGCGAGCTGCTACCGGTCTTGTCCGGTCTTAAGGCAGATGTGATCGGGCTGGACTGGCGCGTGTCGATTGAAGAAGGACGGCGGCGGACAGGCGGCAAGTTTGCGGTACAGGGTAACCTTGACCCCTATGTACTGACAGCCCCCATGAACGTCATTCGGGAACAGGCCAAGAGCATTATCGACGAGGGTATCCGGTCTCCGGGGTTCATTTTCAACCTAGGGCACGGGTTATTTCCGGAGGCATCGATCGATAAGCTCCGCGAGTTGACGGAATACATTCACGACTATTCGGCGGAGGCCATTCGCAAGCAAGCCGTGCTGCATTCGTAAACGTAAAAAGAATCGAGAGGTGAACGGATTGAAAACCAAGATTGGCGTATTGGTGATGTCCTACGGCACACCGGAAAGCATGGATCAAGTGGAAGCTTACTATACCCATATCCGTCACGGCCATCCGCCGGCGGAAGCGCAGCTGGCGGAACTTAAAGGACGGTATGAGGCGATTGTCGGCGGGGTGTTCCCGCTGCGCGCCAATACCGATAACCAGGTGGCCGCTTTGCAAACGACGCTGAACCGTTTGAACGAGGGGAGTGCCAGGGAGTTTGTTTGCTATCAGGGGCTGAAGCACGCCCATCCGTTTATCGAAGACGGCGTGAACCAAATGGCTGCGGACGGTATCCGCGAGGCGGTTGGCATCGTACTTGCCCCGCATTACTCGGCGATGAGCATCGGCGGCTACATCAAGCGGGCGGAAGCGAAAGCCAAGGAAGCAGGGATTGCGATGAGCTTCGTTGAGAGCTATCATTTGCAGCCCAAGCTGATCGAGGCGTTATCGGAACGCGTTTCCCGCAAGCTGGATCTCTTTGAGGAGGCCGGTGCCGACAGAAGCAAGGTGAGAGTTCTTTTCAGCGCGCACAGCCTGCCGGAGAAAATTTTGCAGATGGGCGATCCGTATCGGGAGCAGCTTCTTGAGACTTCAAGAGCGGTCGCCGAGAAGACGGGAGTTACATCCTGGCAGTTTACCTGGCAAAGCGCCGGACGGACCGCGGAGCCATGGCTTGGCCCCGACATCTTGGAAACGCTTCGCGACTTAAGCCGCGAGCAGGTCGAAGATGTCCTGGTGGCCCCGGTCGGTTTCGTCTCGGATCATCTTGAGGTGCTGTATGACCTCGACATCGAGGCCAAAACGATTGCCAAAGAGCTGGATATGCGCCTGGAGCGCATCGAATCGCTGAATTCCGACCCGCTGTATATGGAGGCATTAAGCGATTGCGTGATGAAAAAATGTGAAAAGGGATGAGCGGGCATGAGTGATTCAAATCGTAAGATAGCGATTATCGGCGGGGGATTGACCGGGCTCAGCGCAGCGTTTTACATTCGCAAATTTTACCGGGAGAAAGGCTTGGCGCCGCAAATTACGATCCTGGAAAAATCGAAGGTTATGGGCGGTAAAATCGAGACCCTGCATCGCGACGGATTCGTCATCGAAAAAGGGCCGGACTCCTTTCTGGCCCGGAAAACGGCAATGACCGACCTGGCGCGGGAAATCGGACTTGACGAGGAACTGGTATCGATGAACCCGGATGCCAAGAAAACCTACATCGTCAGCGGCGGAGAATTGCACCCGATGCCATCCGGTCTGGTGCTTGGGATTCCTACGGAGCTTGGTCCGTTCATGAAAAGCGGTCTGGTCTCATGGCCGGGAAAAGCCCGGGCCATGCTGGATTTCGTGCTGCCTCCGCGCAGAAGCGCCGAAGATGAATCGCTGGGTGCTTTGATCGAGCGCCGCCTAGGCACGGAAGTGCTGCAAAAGATGACCGAACCGCTGCTTGCCGGCATTTATGCGGGAGATATGTACAAAATCAGCCTGCAATCCACCTTCCCGCAATTCGGCGAGCTGGAGCGGACTTACGGCAGCCTGATCAAAGGCATGATGACCGGCAAAAAGCCGATGGAAACTCATACGGGAACCAAACGCAGCGCTTTCCTGACCTTCCGCCGCGGCCTGCAAAGCCTGGTGATCGGGCTCGTCCGCGAGCTTTCCGATGTGGAGCAGCGCCTCGAAACGGAGGTTACCGGACTGCGCCGTTTAGGACAGGATACTTACGAAATTTCGCTTGCTTCAGGTGAAAAGCTCGAGGCCGACGATGTGATCGTAACGACTCCCGCGTTTGCCGCCGCCGAGCTGCTCCGCCCGCATACGGATGTCAGCGCGCTGGACGCGATTAATTACGTATCGGTGGCTAATGTCGTGCTCGCTTTTGACCGGAAAGATGTGAGCGGCCTGTTCGACGGCTCCGGGTTCCTGGTGCCGAAAGAGGAAGGCATGAACATTACCGCCTGCACCTGGACCGGAATCAAGTGGCTGCACACGAGCCCCGAAGATAAAATGCTGCTGCGCTGCTATGTTGGGCGCTCCGGCAACGAGAAGAACGTGTTTGTTTCCGACGAAGAACTTACGGAACTGGTGCTTAAGGACCTGCACAAGCTGATGAACATTACGGCCAGGCCGCTGTTCTCGGAAATCACCCGGCTTGCCAAATCGATGCCCCAATATCCGGTTCACCATTTGCGGCAAATCGCCGAATTCCGCCGCGGTCTCGAAGCTTCGCTGCCGGGCTTGTACGCCACAGGCGCGGCGTTCGAAGGCGTAGGCTTGCCGGACTGCATCAAGATGGCCAAGGAGCTAGCCGAAACGTTGGCTTCGAAGGTAAAAGTCGCGGCGCACTGATTCTTTTATGCAAATTCATCGCAATAGGACTTCAAGGCCCCTTTCCTGCAAAATAGGCGAGGGGTTCTATTTATTTCGGAATCCCTGATATAATAAAATCAATACGGTCAAATATCGTTAAAAGGAGTCCGTAATGTATCCGCCAAGATCCGAGAAACACAAACAGAAAAAACAAGACAAACAGCGGCGCCAAACCCGCGTTTGGATCATTGTCAATGTGGTGCTCATCGCACTGATTCTTTTAATGGGCACATATTTTTACTTACAGGAAAAATTTCCGCAGAGCAGTCAGGGCGGGAGCAAGGTTCAGACTCCGGCCGGTTCTGACGGCGCTATTGAAGAACAACCCGAAAGTAATTCCGGAAATGCCGGAAATGCCGGCTCCCTTCCGGCGGATGATTCGTCTGCCGGTCATGAATCCCAGGGAACGGACGTCGGCCTGGCGAATCAACCGGGGGAATCCGATTCGCCAACGGATAAGGATGCCCTGCTGATTCATTTTGCAGGGGATACGCTTTTTTCCGGAAAAGTGTCCGACAAGCTGGCCAAAACCGGATATGACTATCCGTATCAATATGTTCGCAATCTGTTTCAGAATGACGATTTAAGCGTGCTGAACCTGGAAACTCCGGTAACGGACCGGGGGGATGCAGCCGAGAACAAAACTTATGTTTTTAAGTCCTCGCCCAAGGCGCTCGCCCCCATGGCCAAGGCCGGAGTCGACGCGGTGAATTTGGCGAATAACCATGTCCTCGATCAGGGCACGGTTGGCCTGCTCGATACGATGGCGCATCTGAGGCAAAATCACATCGGGTATTTCGGCGCCGGCCGGAACAGCAAGGAAGCGTATGCTCCCGTCCTGCTGGAACGTAAAGGCATCCGAATCGCATTATTCGGCTTCAGCCGGGTGATCCCGGAGCCGAGCTGGGTTGCGGGCAAGAATAAGGCCGGCGTGGCCTCCGCTTACGTTCCCGATCCGGCGTTGAAAGCCATCCGGGAAGCCCGCAAAACCGCCGATCTCGTGCTTGTGGTCGCTCACTGGGGCAAAGAGCGTACGGCCACGCTGGAAGGGCATCAGACCGAACTGGCGCACGCTTTTATCGACGCGGGGGCGGACCTTGTTGTCGGCGGACACCCGCATGTGATGCAGGGAATTGAAAGGTATAAAGGAAAATGGATTGCTTACAGCACGGGAAATTTCATTTTCACCAAATCCAATGATCCGAAAACTTGGGAAACGGCCGTATTTTCCGCCAGATGCACCCGCCAGGGGGATTGCAGCCTGAAGCTTATTCCTTACCGCACGGAACTCGGTCAGCCGATTCCGATGGAACCGGAACAGGGACGGAAGCTGCTGAAAGAGGTTGAGAGCTTTTCGCATGGCGTGAAGATCGGCAGTTCCGGCGAAGTGACCGCCGTTACCGGGAAACCGACCGGCAACGGATCTTCCGTCGCATCCGAACCGATGGAAGGTCAGGACGATTCGGATGCGGTTTCGGATCTCGAAGATCGGGCTTCAACCGCCGGCATGCTGTAAAATATAGAAAAAAGTTCATGGAGGGAAATGGAGAGAGGGGCAGGTGACTTGGTATGCGCAACCCTTGTGTAGCCCACCGCGGCTTCTCCGGCATAGCTCCGGAGAATACGCTGGCAGCCGTCAAGCTTGCTATGGAGGAACCGGAAGTTCATTGGGTGGAAGTTGACGTTCAGCTGTCAAAGGACGGTGTTCCCCTGCTGATTCACGACTATACGCTAAATCGGACGACGAACGGGCGCGGGCCGGTTAAGGCCAAAACCTGGGCCGAACTGCAGGAACTGGACGCGGGAAGCTGGAAGTCCAAGACTTATGCGGGAGAACGTCTGCCTAGCCTGGATGATTTTTTGGATTTGATTCGCGGACGGATGAAGGCCAACATCGAAATCAAAACGCAAGGCGATTTGTATCCGGGCATCGAGGAGAAAGTCATTGAAGCTGTAAAACGGCGGCACATGGAGGAAAACGTTGTATTAACTTCTTTTGAACCGCGCGTATTGGCTAAGGTAAAAGAGATATGCCGAGGCATTCGCACGGGGCTTATCATCGAAGGCAATCCAAAGGATTTACTGCTGCGGCTTCAGCTTCTGCACAGCACATTTCTCTCCATCAATTACCGGTATCTGAATGCCGATCTGGCGGTCAAAGCTGCCAAACGCGGCATACAGGTCATGGCTTGGACGATGGATGATGCGCGGAGATTGCGCCGTATCGCGGCGATGCACCCGAATATTCTTTTGTGCACGAACCGCCCGGACATTTGGCGTAAAACTATCGCCGAACGGGCAAGCGGCGCGGAATGAATCTGGCGGTTTGCCCTGATTTGATATACCCTATAAGAGATGCCTCAAACCCAAATACTTATATTATCCAATCGCATATCCGAAAGGAGTCGTCACGATGAGTAAATTAACCGCAAACGTATATTGCGTCGGGCGGAATTACCGGCTGCACGCCGAGGAGCTGGGCAACGAGGTTCCGTCCGAGCCGATGATTTTCCTGAAGCCGTCCCACGCGGTCGTTCCGATGAACGGCGGGGAAGTCGCTCTGCCGGAAGGACGGGGCGAGGTGCATTACGAAGCGGAGTTGGTCCTGCGGATCAGCCGCGATTATAAGCCGGGAATGACGGTGGACGAGCTGGCGGACGTGATGGCGTTCGGAATCGATTTTACGCTGCGGGATGTGCAAAGCGAACTGAAGAAGAAAGGCCACCCATGGACGGCAGCCAAGGGATTCCGGAATTCGGCGCCGCTGACGCCGTATATCGCTTTTCCCGGCGTTTCGGAGCTTGCGAAAGAAGATTTTCTGCTGCGCCAAAATGGTGAAGTCGTACAGCGGGGCAATACAAGCAATATGATCTTCTCCCTGCAGCAAATTGTGGATTACATAGCGGACCGCTATGGTCTGGGCGAAGGAGATTTGATCTTTACGGGAACTCCCGAGGGAGTGGGTCCAGTCCGTCCGGGGGACAAGCTGGAGCTTTCCTATGGCGGTCAAACGCTAGGCAGTTGCAAGATTACAATCGGCGGTCTGTCCGCGGTATGATGAACAGTTGGGTCATTGGGGCGCTATGCGCCCTGATTGTGTCTGCGGCTGCGTTTTGGAAAAGATCCCTGTCCTTGTCGGGCATGCTGGCCGCTTTGATTATGGGGACCGTGTATTACGGGGCCGGAAATTTGTTCTGGTTTGGTATTTTGCTGCTGTTTTTCGTGACTTCCTCGCTGTTCTCCAGGTTTCGCGGCGACCGGAAGCAGGAGCTTGAGAAATCCTACGCCAAAAGCGGAACCCGGGACGCCGGGCAGGTGCTGGCCAACGGAGGACTTGGCATGCTGGCCTGTATCGGCAATTATTTATGGCCGGATCCCGCTTGGGGTTATTTTTTTATCGGGACGTTGGCGGCGGTAACCGCGGATACATGGGCTACGGAATGGGGAGGGCTCAGCCGGAGCGCGCCAAGGTCGGTGCTGACCGGAAAGCGGCTTCCTCCGGGGACGTCCGGGGGCGTTACGCTGCTGGGCAGCTCAGCGGCGCTGGCCGGGGCGGTCATGATCGGCGGCGCTGCCTGGGTGCTGATCCTGTGGACCCGGAGCGCCCCCGGGCTTCCGACGCTCGGACTGTGGAGATGGGGGCTGATCGGCGGGATTTCCGGATTTGCCGGGGCTTTCGTCGACTCCTTTCTTGGGGCTACCTTGCAGCGTATGTACCATTGCCAGGTGTGCGGCAAAAGCGTGGAAGTCAAGACGCATTGCGGGCATGAGACGGTTGCGGAGCGGGGATTCGCCTGGATGAACAACGATATGGTCAATTTGCTGAGTTCTCTGGCGGCCGGAGGGCTGGCTTTGGGAATCGGGATGCTGCTGTAAAGAAAGGAACATTCATGAATATATTGACGGTTGAACATATTACCAAAAGTTACGGCGAAAAAGTGCTGTTTGAGGATGCATCCTTCGGCATGGAGGAAAACGATAAAATCGGCGTGATCGGCGTCAACGGAACGGGCAAATCGACGTTTCTGCGGGTGATTGCCGGACTTGAGCCGCCGGATGACGGGCGCGTGGCCAAAAACCGGGATACGCGGATTACTTTTTTGGCGCAAAATCCCGATTTCGATCCGGACATTTCCGTGCTGCGCGGCGTGTTTCAAGGAGGCGGGCCCGAGCTAGAAGTCGTTTCTTCCTACATGGAAGCTGAGGAAGAACTTGCGCTGCAGCCGGATAATGCAGAGCTTCAGGCCAAAGTTTCAAAGCTTGGACAGGACATGGACCGCCTGCAGGCATGGACCTTGGAAAGCGAAGCGAAAAGCGTGCTGAACAAGCTGGGCATCTCCGATTTCAGTCAGAAGATGGGCAGCTTGTCCGGCGGACAGCGCAAACGGGTCGCCCTAGCGTCCGCTTTGATCATCCCTTCCGAACTGCTGATCATGGACGAACCGACGAACCATATCGATAACGATTCCGTGGCTTGGCTGGAGTCCTACCTGCAAAAACGCCGCGGGGCGCTGCTTTTGATCACGCATGACCGTTACTTTTTGGACCGGGTGTGCAATGTGATGCTGGAGCTGGATCATGGACGCTTGTTCAGATATGAGGCGAATTACAGCCGGTTTCTGGAACTGAAAAGCGAACGCGAAGAGCGGGAAGCCTCCGCGGAACAAAAGCGGCAGAACCTGTTTCGTAACGAGCTGGCCTGGATTCGCCGCGGGGCCAAAGCCCGCTCGACGAAGCAAAAGGCGCGGATCGAACGGTTCGAAAAGCTGCAAAACGCTAAAACGGAATATAAAAACGACACGCTGGACATTTCGGTGGCTTCGACTCGGCTAGGCCGGAAAATCGTGGAGATCGAAGGGATGCGCAAGTCCGTCGGAGGGCGGCTGCTGATCGGAGATTTAACCTACACTGCCGTACCGGGCGACCGTGTCGGAATCGTGGGACCAAACGGCAGCGGCAAGTCGACGCTTTTGAACATGATTGCCGGGCGAATCGAACCTGATCTAGGGACGATCGTGGTCGGACAGACCGTGAAGCTGGGGTATTTTACCCAGGAACATCAGGAGATGGACGAGAAGCAGCGCGTGATCGAATACATCAAAGACGAAGCCGAGGTTGTTACGACGGCGGACGGCTCGCGGATTACGGCCGCGCAAATGCTGGAGCGGTTTTTGTTCCCGCCGGCCATGCAGTGGACCCCGATCGCGAAGTTGTCGGGAGGCGAGAAGCGGCGTTTATATTTGCTGCGCGTTCTGATGGGTGCTCCAAACGTTTTGCTGCTGGACGAACCGACCAACGACCTGGATATCCAGACGCTGACCGTGCTGGAAGCTTATCTCGACGAGTTCCCCGGCGCCGTTTTCGTAGTCTCGCACGACCGTTATTTTCTTGATCGGACTGTCGATAAAATCATGGCTTTCGAGGGCGGCGGAGTTGTGGCCGTGCATGTCGGAGATTACAGCGACTACGAGGAGCGTGTGAACGCGGGCGGCCTGACGGCAGCGCCAGGAGACGGGAAGGGAGCGGGGACGGGCGCAAGTTCTGCGGGTGCGGGCTCCGCAGGAAGCGGCGGGTCCGGCTCGGCCTCAAACGCAGCATCCTCCTCCGATGGGACCTCCGGAAGAGCTTCTACACGGAGCGAAAAGCTCAAGTTCAGCTATAACGAGCAGCGGGAGTACGAGGCTATCGACGGCATGATCGAGGCTGCCGAACAGCTTCTGCAGAAGTTGTCCGTTGAAATGGAATCCTCGGCAAGCGATGCCGGCACGCTTCAGGAGCTGATGCAAAAGCAGCAGGAGGCGGAAGCGGAGCTCGAGCGCCTGATGGACCGCTGGGCGTACCTGAACGAACTGGCGGAGAAAATCGAAGCTCAGAAAAATTCTTGAGCTTGAGGTCCGGGCCTGAACTTGAATGATCCGCGTAACCGAGCCGAACTATGTTGCGTACTATGCCCCGGGGGAAGTGTCCCGGGGCTTTTTATTTTGTGTGAATATGGCGGTAGTTACCGTTGGGATAGATTCACATTGGGTTGCTGGCGGACCAGAGTAACTTGAAGGGCGATTCCTTCCTGTGGGGGATGCACTAACGGACTCAAAAGACGTTATTCGGGTAAAAAAGACGGTTTAGAGATTTTAACGGACTCCAGTGTCCTTATTTCTACAAAAAAGGCCCAAGTGTGTTCAATTAATCCTAATAAGGGCTATTCGATCCGTTAGAATCCGAAACAGCGCCTAAAAGGAAAATAAGGAATGTGGAGTCCGTTGGAACTTTAATGGGGCGGAGCCAGCTGGAAAAATCGGCTGAATCAACAAGAAACACCTGCGAAACATTGGCAAGCGGACCTGGGAAAGCCAGCGAAATATCGCGCAATTTCACGCGGAACTTTTGCTCCTTCCACGAAATGAACACATAAGACCGCTGGCAGGTGAATATTTTTATGATATAATACTAGCCGAGCCTTGAATCTATGAAAATTGAAATTACAGTTGGCAGAAAACTCTTCGCATGAAGGGTCTTTTATTTTTCCCGCTGATATATTCATATGTTCTTATCTATGAAACGACAACTTTGATAAAAAAGATGTGATGATGTGGTTAGCTCAGCAGAGTTAAGAAACAGAACGGATGGATTTTTGCATAAGCATTTTTCCGGCAATTCGATGGATTACCGGCAGATCATTGCGCTTATGTTCCCGATTTTGATCGACCAGGCGTTCATTATATGCCTGAACCTTTTTAATACCGCCATGATCAGTTCTTCCGGCGTGGCGGCGGTGAGTGCGGTCAATATGGTGGATTCGCTCAATATTTTTCTCATCAACGTTTTTGTGGCCGTATCTACCGGGGGAACGGTCGTGGTCGCGCAGTATAAAGGCAGCCGGAATGATCAGATGGTGTCCAAAGCCTCGGCCGGCTCCGTCTCTTCGGTGTTCCTGCTGTCCTTTGCCATCAGCTTGTTCGTGATTGTGCTGCATGGCCCGACCTTGAACCTGTTGTTCGGTTCGGCTGACGCCGATGTGCTGGAGAGCGCCAGAACGTATTTGATCGGCAGCGGCGTTTCCTTTGCGGGGATTGCGGTTACCGAGGCGGTCTGCGGCGTGCTGCGGGGCGTCGGGAAAACGCGGGCCTCGCTGATGCTGTCCCTGATCATGAACGTGACGTACGTGCTGCTGAATTTTGTGTTTATCAATGTGGCCCATATGGGCGTGCTTGGCATGACTATCTCGATCAATATCGCCAGATACGCGGGAGCGGTCTGCGCGATTTATTATCTGGTCAGAATGGAGACCTCGATTCATTTCCGGATCAAAGAGACGCTGCGGGTCAACATGGCTATGCTAAAAAAGATTCTGTTTATCGGTTTGCCGTTTGCGGCGGAGCAGATGTTCTTCAACGGCGGAAAAATTTTGACGCAGATTTTCATCGTCGGACTCGGAACCTACGCGATAGCGACCAATGCGATCTGCGCCTCGATTGCGGGCGTGATTCAGATTCCGGCCAACGCCTTGTCCATCACGATCGTGACGGTGGTTGGCCAATGCATCGGGCGGCGAGACATTGATGACGCCAAAAAACTTATCCGTTCCTTTATTTGGCTGTCGTCGCTCACTTTCATCATTATGGGCGTGATTATCATGCCGTTATTTTATCCGCTGGTCGCTTTGTTCCACCCGCCTGCCGAAATCGTGGACGACATCTTCAACATATTGCTGGTCAACACCTTGGCGTCGATACCGCTCTGGTCGATCAGCTTCATCACGCCTTCCGCGCTTCGGGCTGCGGGTGACGCCAAATATACCTCTGTCGTCTCCATGCTCTCCATGTGGCTGTTCCGCGTCGTGCTTGGCTATATACTCGCCGTGGTTCTGCCGTTTGGTGTCTTCGGGGTCTGGCTGGCCATGGATTGCGAATGGGGGATCAGAGGGGTTGTATTTTTGAGGCGTTTCCGCAGGAAAAAGTGGTATCAGCATCGGTTGATCGAGGATGCCGCCTAAGATTAGTCGGGTAGCCTAACACTCTGTGAATAGTCGAGAGTATCGCATCTTAACATAATAAAAACCGCCTGAGAGCCAGGTTCAAAGCTCTCAGGCGGTTTTCTTTTTTAACAGAGGACGCCGTTCGCGATGGACATCATCAGCTTGATCCGGTTGATTTGATTGACTTCGCTGGCTCCGGCGTCGTAATCGATGGCGGCAATGTTGGCGTTCGGATACAGTTCCTTCAGCCCCTTTACCATGCCGCGTCCCGTAATATGATTCGGCAGGCAGGCAAACGGCTGGATGCATACGATGTTGTCTACGCCGTGATCCAGGAGCTCCATCATTTCCGCCGTGAGGAACCAGCCCTCGCCCATCTGGTTGCCGACGGAGACGAGACGGCCGGCTTTTTCGGCCAGCGCATAAATGCTCTCCGGAGCATGCAGGAAGCGGCTGGATTCCAGCGCCTGGCGAACCGGCTTGCGGTACATTTCCAAGTAACGGATGGCCATCGGATTAAGGAAACCGAGCCACTTGCTTTTCCCCAAATTTTCCGCTTTGTAAATCGGGTTGTACAGGCAGTAGAACAGGAAATCGAGAAAATCGGGAACCACCGCTTCGCCGCCTTCGGATTCGATAACTTGAACGATCTGGTTGTTGGCGTCGGGATGGAATTTGATCAGGATTTCTCCGACAATGCCCACCTTAGGCTTGGATGCTCCCGTGATCGGCAGTGCTTCGAATTCCGAGACCATCCTGCGGATATGATCCTTGTACTGCCAGAACGTAAAGTTCTCGAGCGAATGCTTGCACAGCTGCATCCATTTGCGGAACAGTAGCTCCGTATCTCCGGCCCGAAGCTCGTATGGGCGGAAGCGGTACAGAAGACGCATCAACAGGTCGCCGTAACAGGCCGCGGCGATCAGCCGGTTGATCGTTTTCAGGCTAAGCTTGAAGCCGGGCTGATTTTCCATGCCCGAGGCGTTCAGCGAAATCACTGGAATTTGCTCCATGCGGGCTTCCTTCAGCGCCTTGCGAAGCAAGGCGATATAATTGGTTGCCCGGCACCCGCCGCCGGTCTGGGTCAATATCACCGCCGTACGGTCCGGATCGCAATCTCCGCTCTGCAACGCAGCCATGATTTGCCCGATCGTCATAATGGCCGGGTAGCAAGCGTCGTTGTTGACGAACTTCAGCCCTTCGTCCGTCGCTTCCTTGCTGGCTCTCTCCAACACCTTGAGCCGGTAACCGGCATCTTGAAACACGGTTTCGAACAATTCGAAATGGATCGGCGAGAGCTGCGGGGCGAGAATCGTATAATGGCTTTTCATATCTTTCGTAAAAGACGCCCGCGCGGCCGGAGCAGCCGGGATGCTTGCGGCAACCTGCGCCTGCTCCCGCTCCTTCATGGCCGCCAGCAGGGAACGCAGCCGAATGCGCGCCGCTCCCAGGTTGCTGATTTCATCCACTTTAATGAGCGTGAACGTTTTACCGTGCCGCTCCAAAATCTCCTGAATCGTATCGGCGGTGATAGCGTCGATACCGCAGCCGAACGAGGTGAGCTGAACCAGCTCGAGATCGCTCCGTTCGCTGACAACGTAAGCGGCGCGGTACATCCGGCCGTGATACGTCCATTGGTTGACGACCGGCAGCGGATTTTTGACCGATCCGAGATGGCAAACGGAATCCTCGGTCAGCACCGCCAGCCCCAGGCCGGTGATCAGTTCGGCGATGCCGTGGTTGATCTCCGGATCGGTGTGATACGGGTGCCCGCATAGCACCACCCCCTTAGTTCCGGTTTGCTCCAGCAAGTGCAGCGTTTCTTCGCCTTTGGCCTGGATATCGTCCTTGGCACGCCGGGCTTCCGACAAAGCCGTTTCCACGGCTGCGGTCAGTTCCTCCCTGGGAATGGCGGGGAAGGTGTCCTGCAGCGTCTTCTTAAGCGCCGGAACGTTGTCGATGTTCAGGAACGGGCTGACCAGCGGAATGCCGCTTTCCTTCAGTCCGTCCATATTCGTGCGGATGACCTCGGGATACGAGGCTACCACCGGACAGTTGAAGTGGTTGTCGGCGGAGGCGTCCTCTTTTTTCTCATACACGACAGCAGGGTAGAAGATGAAATCCACCTTGCTTTGGAGCAGGCTGTGGATATGCCCGTGCGCGAGTTTCGCCGGATAGCAGACCGACTCCGAAGGGATCGTCTCCATTCCGCTTTCATAGAGCTTTTTGGACGATTTGGGAGAAAGCACGACCCGGTACCCCAGCTTCGTAAAAAAGGTGTGCCAGAAGGGATAGTTCTCGAACATGTTGAGCACGCGCGGCAGTCCGACGGTTCCGCGCGGCGCGTTCTCCGGCGCAAGCGGGACATAATTAAATATCCGGTCGTATTTGTATTCCACAAGGTTCGGCAGTTCGTTCTTGATTTTTTTCTGTGTCGCTCCCCGTTCGCAGCGGTTCCCGCTTACATGGAAGCTTTTATCGGGAAACCGGCTGATCGTCATCGCGCAGTTGTTGCTGCAGAGGGAGCAGCGGGCATGCGACACCTCGTAGGTGAACGAGTCCAACTCATCCGGCGGCAGCAAACGGCTGATTCCGGCGCCGTCATATTGTTCACCGGCGAGGAGAGCGCAGCCGTAGGCGCCCATCATTCCGGCGATGTCGGGACGTACGACCTCTCTGCCGATGAGGTTCTCGAAAGCCCGCAGAACGGCGTTATTGTAAAATGTTCCGCCCTGCACGACGATATGCCGTCCGAGTTCTTCGGGGTTGCGGACCTTGATTACTTTTTGCAGCGCGTTTTTGATGACGGAATAAGCGAGCCCGGCGGACAAGTCGGACAGAGAGGCGCCTTCCTTTTGCACCTGCTTGACCTTCGAGTTCATGAATACCGTGCAGCGTGATCCCAAATCAACCGGATGGGTCGATTTCAGGGCCTGCTCGGCAAATTCCGCGATTCCGATCCCCAGCGCGCCGGCGAAGCTTTCCAGAAAAGAACCGCATCCCGCGGAGCAGGCTTCGTTCAGCATGAGGCTGTCGATGGCGCCGCCGCGGATTTTGATGCATTTCATGTCCTGGCCGCCGATATCGAGGATAAAATCGACGTCCGGCATGAAGTGAGAGGCTGCTTTGTAATGGGCTACCGTCTCGACTTCGCCGGCATCGATGCGGAATGCGGTTTTGACGAGCCCTTCGCCGTACCCCGTGACGCAGGAGCGGGCGATGAAGCAGCCGCTTGGCAGCAGTGCGTACATCTCGTGCAGCGCCTCCGAAAGGGAAGCCAAAGGATTGCCTTTGTTGCTGCCGTAATAGGTATGTAAAATACGGTTGTCGATATCGGTCAAAACCAGCTTCGTCGTTGTCGAACCCGCGTCGATTCCGAGAAAGCAAGGGCCGCTGTAGCCGGCCAGATCCGCGCGCGAAGCGGTTGCAAGCGCGTGGCGTTCGCGGAAGGCGTCAAACTCCCGCTCATCCGTAAACAGCGGCGGAAGCAGTGCATCCTTGTTGCGTCCGGCGGCGAAATCGGCAGACTCCAGACGCAGCAGCCATTCGGTCAGCGGTTTCGGCGCTTCCGTGGCGCTGTGCAGACTGGAGCCGATGGCCACAAAGTATTGGGCATTGTCGGGAAAGACAACATCGTCCTCCGCCAGATTCAGCGTTGCCGCAAAGCGCTCCCGAAGCTGCGGCAGAAACGTCAGCGGTCCGCCAAGAAAGGCGACCTTGCCGCGAATCGGCCGGCCGCAAGCAAGCCCGGTGATTGTCTGCGTAACGATGCTTTGAAAAATCGATGCGGCGATATCCTCGCGCCGCGCCCCTTCGTTCAGCAGCGGCTGCACGTCGGTTTTGGCGAAAACCCCGCAGCGGGAAGCGATAGGGTAAATCGTTGTGTGGCGACCGGCCAATTCGTCCAGACCGGCAGGGTCGGTCTCAAGCAGCGCCGCCATCTGGTCGATGAATGCTCCGGTTCCGCCGGCGCAAGCATTGTTCATCCGCTGCTCGATGCCGCCGCGGAAGTAGATGATCTTGGCGTCCTCACCGCCGAGTTCAATCGCGGTGTCCGTTTCCGGCGCCGCATGTTTGATCGCTTTCGTGCAGGCTACGACCTCCTGCAGAAACGGAATGCCGGCCAGCTCCGACAGCTGCAGGCCCGAAGACCCGCTGATGCACACGCTGGCCTCCGCGTCTGGAAAACGGCCGATCACATCACGCCATAGCGAGATGACGGATGATTTGATATCCGAAAAGTGACGGACATACTCCTGATGGACGATCGACATGCCGTGCATGGCGATGATTTTTGCCGTGGTGGATCCTATATCAAGCCCGATATGAAGCAGCATTTTGTCTCACCTGTCTCCCATTTGAATTGCACATCGTTGTCAAATAACGGTTACAATATCGATTTTTGCATGACAGCCTCTTCGGCCCCGGAAAACTTGTCGCGGATCGTCTGCAGCGAGCGTAAAAACACAGCGAGCTGCTCCGGTGGGAAATCGTTGAGAATCCTCACGAACATGCGGTTGCGCTTGTCGATCATCTCGTTCAGCACGATTCTTCCATGCTCAGTAATTTCAATCCAACATATGCGTTTATCTACGTGATCTTTCGTCCGGATCAGCAGGCCTTCCTGTACCATCTTATTCACGGCGATCGTATTTGCGCTGGAGGAGAGGCCGACCTGTTCGGCAATTTGCGACACCATGCATTTTCCGTTTCGATTGACGGCGAGCAGAATGAAAAACTTGCTGGGCAAAATATTGTCCCCGTCGTTAAAAAACAATTTGCCCATACTGTGGGCGATATCGAGCGTTGTTTCGCAGATCCCGACGACGACGTCCAAGTGGTCTTCCATGCCGATCACAACCTTTCCGACTTCAAAAAAGTTTTACGATAAAACTTTATACTCAAACCATATCACCGGAAAAAGGGAGGGAGATATTAAAAAAGTAACAGCGGACGGGCATTTTGGGTTTGAAGGACGTCTATGTTTTGTCGTTTGATAACCGGGCTAAAGAGGATAAAAGGTTTTTGGAAGTTGGCGGAAGCGAATGATCGCTACTGCAGGATGTCATTGAGGAAGCAGCGGATCTTTCTTTCCCGAAAATAAAAAAAGCACAGGGCAATGCCAACCGGCACGGCTACCCTGTGCTTTTTTCGCTTTTTGGCCGAGTATAATACATTCAAAACTGCAAAAAGCCCGCTCATTTTCTCTTACCTGATCACGATCACCTGCCGCAAATCCCGTGAGTCGCCGTTCAGCTTGGCTTCGGCCGCGTTCATTTGGGCGGAACCATCGCCATCGAGGAAAATGCCTTCCTTACCGACTGCCGGGGCGACGTTCTCCAGGATGGCTGAGCGAAACTCCTCCGCCGTGCAGCGGGTGGGCGTAACGATCAACCACAGCTTGCCGTTATCGTCATATACAAGGCCGGAGCGGAGCCTGGCTTCGTCCGGGTTCGGCAGGTGTTCCGAAGCGATGGCGGATTTCCAGACGGCATCATCGCGCAGGTTCATGCTGACCCCTCCTTGGGCGAAGTAGCGGCCGCGGTCGGTGACCCGAATCTCCGGAGCGGAGGAGACGACCTGAATGGAGAAGCGACTGGCGGCGCCGTCCCAAACCAGCGTACCGCGGGCATATTTTGCGTTAAACCAACCCGAACCGTATTCGCCCGCTTGCCCTTTTACAGGTTTGTCACCGTTTACCGCAATGGACAATACGGCCTTCTCATAAAAAAATCCGCCGTTGATGCCGTACACACGATACCTGCCCAGCGGCCGGTCCGCCGTCCGAAGCTCCACCCGGTCCGGGTCGGCAGCCAGCATATGCAGCATGACCCCATTGCTCGCCGCTGCTTCGCGGTATGCGTAATCATGGGGCAGGATGAAGCTTTTTCCCCACAGGAGCATGGCCAGCACACCTGTAAAAATAGCCGCCGCCGAAGCGGCGGCCACGATCCAGCGCTTATGTTCAGTCCGCCACATAAGCCCCTAACAGCTTGGCCGTGTTCACGACGGCTTGCGAATGGGTCCGCTCCATCGCGTGGGAGGCGTGAACGCCCGGCCCGATCAGTGCGGCCCGGATATTGTTGCCGCCACGCAAAGCCGCGGAGGCGTCCGATCCGTAATAAGGATAAATATCGACCGCGTACGGAATGCCAAGCTCCTTGGCGAGCTCGATCAGCCTACCGGTCATTTCGTAATCGTACGGGCCGCTGGAGTCTTTGGCGCAGATCGAGACGTCGGTTTCTTTACAGCTCAGGTTGTCGCCCATCGCGCCCATGTCGACAGCGATCATTTCCTGGATGCCTTCCGGTATCCAGGCGGTGCCATGTCCGACTTCTTCATAATTGGAAATGAGGAATACGAGATCATGGCGCGGCGTCCAGCCTTCCCGGCGGCTGGATTCGATCAGGCCGAACAGGGCGGCCACGCTGGCTTTGTCGTCCAGATGACGGGACTTCACGTACCCGCTTAGCGTAACGACCGCCCGGGCGTCGAACGAAATAAAGTCGCCGACGGAGATGCCGAGCTTGAGGACATCGTCTTTATTTTCCGCGATTTCGTCGATCCGCACTTCCATGTGGCTTTCCTCGCGTTTATATTCGCGTGCGTCGGTGTATACGTGAACGGAAGGATGAGCCGATAAAATCGTGCCGGTATAGGTTTTGCCGCCGCGCGTATGAATCAGGCAGTATTCGTTCTCGATGCTGTTCATCATAAATCCGCCAACCGACGTGATGGCCAGAGTGCCGTTCGCGTTCACCGCGCGGACCATGGCGCCCAGCGTATCCACATGGGCGCTGAGCGCAATGCGCCGGGAGGAGTCCTTGCCCGGAAGCGTCAGGACCCCGCCGCCTTTTTCGTTTTGGGCAAACGGAATCCCGAGCGAATGGGCCTCATGCTCAATCATCTTCATGATCTCATGCGTAAAGCCGCTGGGACTTGGGGTATCCAGCAAGGTTTTCAAGAATGATAAAATATAGGATTGGTCGGGATTAATGCTCATTAGTAAAGAAGCCTCCTTTATTGAAAATATTCCAAAGCGTTAAATCCTCAAACCGGATCGCTCGAGGCAGGTTCCGAATTTTTGTCGTCCTGTTTCTTTTTGCCGTTCGTTTTCTCCGGTTCCGGGAACGTATAGCCGGTGGCGTCTTGGATATGTACGAGTTTTTGGTGCAGTGTTTTTACTTCCTTTTGCAGGCGGTACCCCCGGTAAATGCCGAAGGAGCCGACGATGATGCCGCCGAGCAGCACACAGCCGAGGATCAGCAGGATCAGCGGCAGGGTAACGGAGCCGAACAGCAGGTTAACGGGAACCGGGTCGACGTTAATAACCGCAAACACCGCGGTGATCAGGGCAAATACCAGAACCAGAATTAAGGACCACTGAATTTTCATGGGGAAACACCTCCTTGTAAAACAGTATAAAATCCCTTGTCCGTTCCGGGCAAGGGATTTGAAAAACTTAACCTTTGTTTGCAATTTACTTGGTCAATTGCTCCATTTGCTCGATGACGTTTTCGAATACGCTCATCGCTTCGCGAATCGGCTGCGGCGAGGACATGTCAACGCCCGCTTTTTTCAAGATATTGATGGAATAGTCACTGCCGCCGCTCTTCAGGAAGCCGAGGTAACGATCAACCGCGGGTTTGCCTTCCTCAAGGATTTGTTTGGAGAAACTGGTGGCGGCGGAGAAGCCGGTAGCGTATTTGTACACGTAGAAGCTGGTGTAGAAATGCGGGATCCGCGCCCATTCCATTTCGATATCCTGATCGACGGCCATGTCTTTGCCGTGATATTTCACGTTCAAATCGTAGTAGATCGAAGACAGCTCCTGCGGCGTTAGCGAGTCTCCCGCTTCGGCGCGTTCGTGAATGATCTTCTCGAATTCGGCGAACATCGTTTGGCGGAACACGGTTGTGCGGAACTGGTCGGCATAATACGTGAGCAGGTACAGTTTTTGCTTCGGATCGGTGGATTTTTTCAAAAGATAATCCATCAGCAGCGCCTCGTTGGTGGTTGAAGCGACTTCCGCCAGGAAGATCGTATACTGCGCATTGCGGTATTTCAGGGTGTCGTCCGAGAAATACGAATGCAGAGCATGCCCCATTTCATGGGCTAGGGTGAACATGCTGTTCAGATTATCCTTATGGTTCAGCAGCACATAAGGATGCGTGCCGTAAGCTCCCCAGCTGTACGCCCCCGTGCGTTTGCCTTCATTCTCGTAAATGTCGATCCAGCGGTCTTCGAACCCGGAGTGCAGCACTTTGAGATAATCCTCGCCAAGCGGCTGCAATCCTTCTTCCACCATCTTTTTGGCATCCTCATAGGTGATGTCCCATTTGTATTCTTCCACGAGCGGAGCGAACAGATCGTACATGTGCAGTTCATCGACGCCAAGCAGCTTTTTGCGGAGCTTCATGTAGCGCTGAAGCAGCGGCAGACTTTCGTGAATGGTCTCGATCAGGTTCGTGTACACTTCCTTCGGAATGTTGTCGCCGTAGAGGGACATTTCCAGCACGGAAGGATATTTGCGCACGCGGGAGTAAAACATGTTCTTGTTCACGTTGGCGCTCAGCGTTGCGGCAATCGTATTTTTTTGCTTCCCGTAGGTTTCGTATACGGCCTTAAAAGCACGTTGCCGCACTTCGCGATTCGGGCTTTCCAGGAACTGAATATAACTTCCTTGGGTCAAAGCGGCCTCGTTTCCGTTTTCGTCCTTAATTTTCGGAAACTTAAGATCGGCGTTGTTGATCATGCCGTAAATGTTTTGCGGGGCTTGCGACAGGTTGCCGACTTGGGCGAGCAGCGCTTCTTCGGCTTTGCTCAAGACATGTGCTTTTTCGCGTTTGATTTCCTGCAGCGTGAATTTATAATCCGACAACTCCGGATTATCGATGAAGCCGTCAAGCTCCTGCTCCGGCAGCGACAGAATTTCCGGAGTGATGTAGGACAGCGCTTCGCCGACCTCTACGCTGAGTTTTTTGGCCTTTTGCACAAGCGCCTGATATGTAGGGTTGGTCGTGTCTTCATCATGGCTCAGGTGAGCGTACACATACAGCCGTTCGATTTTGAGAGACAGGTCGTCCTCCAGTACGAAAACGGCCTTGATGTTTTGGGCGTTGTTCAGTTTGCCTTCGTATTCGGCAGCTTTGTCTTTTAACGTTTTGAGCTCGTTATAGGATTGGTCCCACGCCTGCTGATCGCGGAACAGATCCTCCAGCTTCCAAGTGTTTTCGGGTCTGACCTCGGAACGTTTCGATAGTGTGCTCATTGGAATCCTCCTTTGATTTGGGTAAGAAGACGCGGATGGTTTTCCGGCGATTTCTCCGGGTATCGCGGCAGACAGCAGACAGCAGGTTAAGAGCAGGGATAATAGACGTTTGGCACGCATACCGGGAATCCTCCCTTTCAATTCGGGAGCCCGAAGTATCCGGAACACCGTGATCGGCGACGGTTCGGGCATTCACCTAGTATGGCCGAATACCGCTCAAATATTTGGCTGACGCTGCCATTTTCCGCGTTGGACTGAATGCGAAATCTTCGCTTCAACTGACTAAGCCAAAAAACTGTAAATGATCAAGCAAAAGGCCGCCGCCACCAGAATGACCGTCGTAAGTGCAAGACCGCGTCTCAGCTTGGGCGGAATGTTGTTTTTGCTCATAATGAGCACGCCTCCCAAAGAGAAAGCGCAGATAATAAAGATGAGAAGACTTGAACTATCCATGTGTTTGAAACTCCGTTCCCTTAAATTATAGAGCCTTCGGCGCCCAGCGTTAAACCTGCTTGAACGCTTCTATAATGCTGTTCCATTCCTCTTCTTTGCCGGTGAATTCCTCTTTCGGAAAACGGTGATTTACCCAATTCATCATAGCGGGCCGGCTTAGAAAGGTATGGGATTCCTCCCCCCATTGATCGGAGATTTCCCGGAGGACGATATATTTTCCCTGGACCTCTACCGTCATCATATTCCATTTGTCTTTTTTGTATATTTCGTGTTTTTTGATCATCGATGTCTTTCTCCATTCTTTAGCTTAAAATACAGGTGCGTGGGGTGGGGTAAAATACCAATATTTTATGTAAAATGATACCTCAGCCCCTGACGGAAAGCAAATGAAAAACAGGGACGAGCCGCGCTGCTCCCGGAAACTTTAAGGTAATGACACATTGCATTGTCTTTGACCATGGAGTATAATATGGATATTCGTCAATGATGACGATTATTTTTAGGAGGTTGTTCATTTGAAAGGTACAGTTAAATGGTTTAACGCAGAAAAAGGCTATGGCTTTATCCAAGTTGAAGGCGGCGAAGACGTATTCGTGCATTTCTCCGCAATTCAAGGAGACGGATTCAAAACATTAGAAGAAGGCCAAGCTGTTGAGTTCGAAATCACTGACGGCAACCGTGGTCCTCAAGCTGCTAACGTAATCAAATTATAAGATCACTTCCGGCAACGGATCACTTATAAAGTTTGGTTCCAAGCAACGATATGAAAGACACAGCTCTGAATGGGGCTGTGTTTTTTTGTGCCTTTTGACCGATATGCGCTGCAAATGATAATCTGTACATAAAAATAGCGGAAAATGCTTCATGGATTGGTGACAGTCTGTTGTCACCAATCCATTGATATCATAAGGTCGAGCGCGGAGGAGGAACGAAGGGTGAAAAGGATGGACCGGATGATGGCGATCGTCATGGCGCTGCAGCAGCGGCCGGAAACCGCCCAGTCGCTCGCCGGCAAGCTGGAAGTCTCCAAGCGGACGGTGCTGCGCGACATGCAGGCTTTGGCGGAATTGGGCGTTCCGCTTTACGCCTTGTCCGGTCCGGGAGGCGGTTATCGGCTGATGGAAGGATACCGGTTGCCGCCGCTCATGCTGGATCCTGAGGAAGCGCTCTCGGTCCTGCTTGCGCTGGACGGAATGGCCAAGTACAGCGACAGTCCTTTTCAGCGCGCAAGGTGGACGGTTGCGGACAAAATCCGTTCCGCTTTGCCGGAGCAAATGCTGAGCCAAATTGATCCCATGCTTGAACATGTGGAGCTTGAAGTGCCAAACCGGCGCTACAAGACGCCCCATTTGAACGCGCTGATGAAATACGCCGCGGAATCAGACTATGTGCGCGTTCTCTACCGTTCGCAAAATTATCGCAGGGATCTGATTTTGAAGCCGATTCGAGTGTTTGCCGCCCACGGTTTTTGGTACTGCGAAGCTTATTCGTTCCATCATGGCGAGCCCCGAACGTTTCGCGTCGATCGAATCGAGGAGCTTGAAGCGACTTCTCCCCCGCCGGAATTGGCGGAGCAGGGGGGAGGGGCGGCCCATGGAAAGGGGAGTAAGCCGGACGAAGCGATAGCTGAAAGGGAAGATGTCCGAATCCTCGTCAAGCTAACCTATCGTGGCGCGTTGCGGGCCGAGCAGGATGAGCATTTCGGCCATCTGGTGCAGCAGATAAGCGATGAAGAGTGGAAGCTGGACTTTTTGCTGCCGAGCTCGGAATGGAACTGGGTGATCGGATTCTTTTACGCAATGGGTCTGGATGCCGAGGTACTGGAGCCCCGGCGGCTTCGTGATGAAATCGCCGAGCGGGCCGCAGGCGTAGTCCGGCGTTACGGCAATAAAACGTGACTGGGAGTGTGTTCCATGAAATGGAATCAACAACAAGTGCTGGCGGAAAGGCTGATCAGACAAGGATTGACGCATCCGCTTGAGGATTGGGAAGACGAGGAAGCCTATCTCGAACGGTTTCGGAGACTGCAGCCGATGGCCCCGGTCCATTTTACCCGTCCGGGAGACCCGCCCAAGCTCGTTCATCGAACCTTTTATGACGACATGGAAATGTCCTCTTCATTGAGGGAGCGGCATCGGCTGATTAAGGGCAGGTTCCAGGGAGGCCGCGTCGGTTACGTGCTGGAGGAGGATTTACGGCTTTACGCGCCGGCGTTCAGGAAGACGCCGGCGGTGTTTAAGCAGATCCACGAAGACGTGATGATTGCGGTTAGAGGCGCCGGCGGGTTGACCAAGGAACAGTTGAAGGAAGAGCTCGACTACCCGGCGGGGGAGATCGGGAAAGCGCTGCAGGATTTGCAGATAGCTTTTCTGCTGTTCGAAGAGCAGACGGATACCGACTGGGATACGGGATGGCTGGAATTTGCCGAAGAGTGGTTTGAAGTGCCGGCGGATGAAGAAGGCAGGAATGAAGCGATCTCGGAAGTGATCGTCCGGTTTACGGATGCGATGGTATTTGCCACGGAGAAGCAAATCAAGAGCTGGAGCGAACTGCCCATCAAAACGATTGGAAACGCCGTCGCAAAGCTGATTGACGAAGGCCGTCTGGTTCGGACCGAGGTCGAAGGCATGGGAACGGGCTTGATGCATCCCTCGGACTTGGCTTCCCCTGGAAACGCTAAGGGAGACCCGGAAATCCCGCGCCGTGCATATATGCTGGATAAGTCGGATTTTCTCGTTCGCGCCGATATGGACGAGCTAAAACCCCGCTACAAGGGAAAGGAAGTGCTGCAGTTTTTACTTATTGACGGATTCTTTAGAGGAGTCATTTTGGGTCATTGGCGGATCGGCCCCTATGATGTGGATGATATTGTAGTCGAACTGCCCGCGGAAGAAGCGAAAGAGCGAAAGGATGAAATCATCGCCGCAGTGCGGAAAGTCTATAGTCCCAAGTATCACGGCATACTGAAGTATAACGGCTCCGAGATCAGCGAATGAAAAATATCGAATTTCGAGGAGGAAAGACGATGACGAACAAGGAAGCGAAGGTTCTGGAGCGAGGAAAGACATTTGTGTACGGGAATGCGAGATTGCTCGACCGGATGCGGTATGCCTATCATTTTGAAGGCGGATCGAAAGAAGATGTGCTGAAAGCGCTGCAGGCGTATCAAAATGCGGACGGAGGCTTCGGCAACGCGCTGGAATGCGACTTGCGCGGTCCGCACAGCCAAACGGTGGCAACGGAAATGGCTCTGCACATCATCCGCGAAGTGGATGGTTTTGATACCGGGATGTTGGACGGAGTGAAAGCGTATTTGTCGCTGATGACAATTGAAGGAGGCGGTCTGCCGCGGGCGACTACACAGGTGAACGCTTATCCCCACGGGCCGTGGTGGACGACGGAGGAAGACGGAATCCCTTCGCTGAACCCTACCGGAAGCATTATCGGGACATTGCTGGGTCAGCAAGTGCGCACGGACTTTTTCTCGGAAAGCTGGTTTATCAGCAACATATCTTTTGTCTGGCAGTGCCTGGAGAACGGTCTTCCCGGCGAATATCACGAGGCCATGCAGTGGATCTCGTTCCTGGAGCATGTTCCGGATCGCGAACGAGCGGCTGAGTTGCAGTCGCGGCTGGATGAATGGCTCGCCGGCCCCAAAGGCATCGAACGAAATCCCAAGGCGGAAGGTTATGTTCATAAAGTGCTGGATTACGCACCTGCTCCGGGAAGTTATGCGTCCAAGCTAATGTCGGCGGAGGAAGTGAACCGGCATCTGGATTGGCTGCTGGAGACGCAGCAGGAGGACGGAGGCTGGCCAATCAGCTTTCCGGAGACCAGCCCGGCTGCCGGACTGGAATGGCGGGGGATGATCACCGTGGACCGCCTAAAGACGCTGCGGGCGTACGGAAGGATTTGATCGGGCAGACGTGAAAAGTGCCGGATAACAATTCAAAAAGCCCCGCCGAACCGGCGGGGCTTTCATCTGTTTTCTGTGTTCAATTCAATGTTAAGGACTACTCCACGATTCGCAGAATTTCCGATACTTCCTTGCGCGGAACGGCTTTAGGCGAGACTGCGGGATGTCCTAACGCGATAACCATATTGACACCCCGGTTCGCGGGAATGTCGAGAAACTCGCGCAGCCGCTCTTCGGCCAGGAGCACCGGTCCCGTCATCGGGCAGGTCGCGAGTCCCTTGGCGTGGGCGGCGAGCATGAGGTTTTCCGCGGCCAGACAGCTGCTCTTTAAGCCTTCCTCTTCCCACACCTTCGGCTCCACAAACGAGATAGGATCGAAGATCTTGTCGCGGAACTTGGAGGTATACGGCGTGGAAAGGCAGACGATCAGCGCGGGGGCGCCTGAAAATGCCGTAGCGTATGGACCAAACGATTTCACGAGCAGCTTGGCCTCACGCTCGAGACCTTGCTGCGCGGCAAGGACGGCCTTCTCATGAAGCTTTTCCCAAGTGAACGCTTCAATTTGCTTGATTTTCTCCCGGTTAAGGATGGCGATAAACTCCCAAGTCTGCGAATTCGTATCGCTTGGGGCGTATCTTGCGCTGTCGACGATATCTTCGAGATCGGCCAAGCTAATCTTCTCTTCGGTAAAATCCCGGATGCTGCGGCGGGTCTTGATCACCTCTTGAAAATCTGCAAAATCCATCTTAATTCCACCTGCTTTACTAAATTTAACACCAGGTACTATAATCTGATAATAAACTTGATGATAATTATTATAGCTTATCACGCATGGTTTGAACAGGTGGAAGCTTGACGTTCGTCAGGCTTCTTTACTAATATCCGCACTGCTTTCTCGGTGGAAATATCGGCTGGCGAAGCCCAGGCACGCCAGGATGGAAACTCCCATCGCAACGAAATAAAAATCGTGTCTTCCAAAGTACTCGAATACCATTCCGCCAAACGTACCGCTGAGCAGGCCCGACAGACTTGACCACATAATCGTAAACAGCGCCATACCCGTTGCGCGGAATTCGTCCGGAATCAAACGGGTCAGAAGACGGATGGCCGTTACATAAAACACCCCGAAAGTGAGACCATGCATGAGCTGAATGCCAAGAATGGCGACCGCCGAGTCATTCAGTCCCATGATTAGGAAACGAAGGGCAAACATGAGGCTGGCAAAAACAAGCAGCGGCAGTTCCTTGAACTTGTCTCCGTAAAAGCTGAGATACACGAACACGGGAATCTCGGAAAATGCGGAAGCCAAGCTGGCCCATCCGATCAGATTTTCGCTGGCTCCAAGATCGTGGAGCGTGATCGTGAGGAAGGCGTCGTTCATGCGCATGCCGATAGCCAGGCAAAATACGCACCCGAAAAACCACAGCAGCTCTTTTTGCTTCAGAATCGACCAGATATCCGCAAAATTCATTTTCGCCACAGAGGTTGCTTGGTCTTTAATGAACAGACCCAGCAGGAAGGCCATGCCGGCAATGGAAATGGAAACCCACATGGTTTTGGATGGACCCACGAGGGCCAGGACATACCCGATCACGATGGCGAAAATCGCATATCCGAGCGAACCGAACAGCCGAATGGAGATGAAATGAATCCCTTTTTGCTTGGCTGTCGTGATCGCAAGCGTATCCGATAAAGGAATAACGGGATAGAAAAAAAAGTAAAACGCCGTAATGATCACAATAATGATGGAAAAGGTCGAGGAAACCGATAAAATAAAGGTCAGCAGGATTTGCCCTGCGAGGAGCAGCAGCAGTATTTTCTTTATGGTTCCGTAACGATCGCTGGCCACGCTCCAGAGCAGGTTGGCAATCAGGGAAATCATCGGTCCGAGCGCGTACAGCACTCCGATTTCGCTGCTGGAGAAACCAAGCTGGGCATAAAATAAGGGAAAATAAGAGGAAACAAGGACACTGGTCCCGTATACTGTGAAAGTAAAGAAACGCAGCCAGTTGATGTCGGGCTGGGACAATGCACGTAACTTCATAATGTATTTGAAACTCCGTTTCGAATAAGAAAGTGCTCACTGTATGCTTTTTTGCCGCATACGCCGAAAGCCAAAGGATAGTATAACAGAAAAAGCCGGCGTGTGCTTACGATTACGGGAGGTATCTGAATGATTCATCGTTGTTTTGTGTATGATCAAAGACTGGGAATTTCCGTTCCCTCGCTTGAACGTCCTTTTGAGGAATACAATTTAATCGACCGTCTATCCATGATCGAGCTGTGGGAAGAAATCCGTGGAGGCATTCCCTCCAAAGTTATGAATTTGGAGTGCTCCATCGAGCAAAAGCTCGGAGAAATGAATGAGGAGCATGATTTTGAAAAGAGCTGCGAAATAAACGCCGAGATTGCGGAACTCGCCAGCCAAATCAACGATCTTCACATCTGGTACAGGGTCGCGCAGGATGAGCCGGAGGTCCGGAGACACTTGTGATTTTGTTTATTTGTGCTAAAAGATGGATCATACTATAATATAAAATGGTTTTAATTTGCTGTATTTAAAAGATAGTGGAGGCAGGCCAGTGATTGAACTTGAGCAAAGCCGCAACCAGTTTCCCAGGGAGCCGATCAGGCTGATGAGCCGGGTATATAAATTCATTCTACCGGACGTGCGGAAGGAATTGGATGGCTGGAGGAACGACGCGGAAGCGATTCCCGATCCGGAGCTTAGAAAACAAGCGCTTGCCAGCATTGCCACGAAGGAATTCCACTGCCAGGGGGGCGCCGTGTATGCGGCCGCCGATTTGCCCAAACGCCATATCCTGATTCCTCTCATCGTTGCGTTTCAGACGATCAGCGACTATCTCGATAATTTGTGCGATCGGAGCACCTCGCGGGATGAGCAGGATTTTCGCCTGCTGCATCAAAGCATGCTGGACGCGGTGAACCCGGAAACCCCGCTGCAGAACTATTATGCGCTTCGTGAGGAACAGCTGGATGGAGGGTATTTGCACCGTCTGGTAGAAACGTGCCGCAGCAATATCGCCCTGCTTCCCGGTTATGCCCCGGCTAAGCCGTATATAACGGAGCTGGTCGGGCTGTATTGCGATCTGCAGGTGTACAAGCATATCGATCCGAAGCGGCGCGAGGCAGCACTGCTGAAATGGTGGGAAAGCCACGAGGAGCGGGCTCCGCATTTGCGCTGGAATGAATTTGCCGCAGCAACGGGCTCAACTCTTGGCGTTTTTATGCTGTTTTTGGCCGCCGGACATGCCGAATTGGACGACAAAAGCGCCAAAGCCATTCAAGATGCGTATTTTCCGCATGTCTGCGGGCTTCATATCATGCTCGACTACCTGATCGATCAGGCGGAGGACGAGCTTGGCGGGGACCTGAACTTTTGCAGCTATTACGATAGTAAAGAAACGATGCTCGGACGCATTGCCCTGATTGTTGAAGGAGCCCGCCGGGATATCAAGCGGCTGCCCGCTTCTTCCTTTCATCGCATGATTATCGAAGGATTGCTCGCACTTTATCTATCCGATCCCAAAGTCAGCCAGCAGGAAGAGATTCGCGAGGTTTCCAGGCGATTGATGCGCAGAAGTCCGCTGATGCGGTTGTTTTTTTTCGTAAACAGCCTTTGGATCCGCAGGCATCTTTGAGCGTTTCGGTAATCATAAATCCACACACCGACGAAGCTAGCGTTTTACTAATCATTAGGAGGAATTATCATGTCAGCAGTGAAAAAAATCGCAGTTCTTACAAGCGGAGGGGATTCCCAAGGAATGAACGCGGCGGTTCGCGCCGTTGTCCGCAGCGGACTGTTCTACGGGCTTCAAGTTTTCGGCATTCAACGCGGCTATCAAGGCTTGCTGAACAACGACATTTTTGAGATGGATATCCGCAGTGTAGGCGACATCATTCAACGCGGGGGCACCATTCTCCAATCCGCTCGATGCCTTGAGTTCAAAACGCCGGAAGGCCAGCAAAAGGGCGCGCAAATTCTGCGCGAACACGGAATTGACGGCCTGGTTGTCATCGGCGGCGACGGTTCCTACCAAGGGGCCGAAAAGCTGAGCAAGCTTGGCATCAAAACGATGGGTCTGCCGGGGACGATTGATAATGATATTTCCTTTACGGATTATACAATCGGTTTCGATACCGCGGTTGGCATCGTGGTGGACGCGGTGAACAAGCTGCGGGATACGATGTCCTCCCATGAACGGGCTTCCGTCGTAGAAGTTATGGGCCGTCATTGCGGCGACATTGCGCTGCATGCGGGCCTTGCCGCCGGCGCCGAAGCGATTCTGGTGCCTGAGGTACCGTTCAACCTGAACGAAGTAGCCGACCGCATGAAGCAAAACTTCGATAAAGGGAAACGGCACAGCATCGTAATCGTAGCCGAAGGCGTAGGTAAAGGCGACGATGTCGTCGAAGCGATCAAAGAACGGCAGCCTTCGCTTGAACCGCGCGCAACCGTGCTTGGCCACATTCAACGCGGCGGATCGCCTACTCCGTTCGATCGCAACTTGGCCAGCCGTCTTGGCGATTTCGCCGTACGCAGCCTGATCGCCGGAGAGTCCAACAAAGCCTGCGGCATGATTGGCGGAGAATTGGTCATGACCGACATCGAAAAAGTAGTAGCTACGAAAAAAGCGTTTAACACGGATCTTTATGAGCTCGCTTCCCGCTTGTCGCAATAATTTTTGAGCATAAACAGCACTAATGTTATATAAGAAGCAGCCGCTCCTCGGCAAATGGAATTCGGTATCCATTTTCCGGGAGCGGCTGTTTTTTCTTTCAATGCATCGCATGACTCTGGTAGAATCAATCCTAAAATAAGGAAAGGAAGATGAGCATGTATTTATATCGTCTGGAGGCGGAGACTTCGGCCGGATTGCTGGCGCTGGTTGTCGCCGCCGGGGATGAGGAACAGGCTTTCGCCGCTGCCGAAGAGCATATCGAGCGGCAGTTTCTGCCCGCTCCGGCCATCGGGGAAATCAGCATCGTCGAGAAGAAAAGAATCACGCCGGGGGCCGGCTATGTCGTTCAATGCTTGCCGCCGGCCTGAATATGGCCGGACCGGATCAATCTGCGCTGGATGACAATCAGTCTCCGGAGCAGCAAAACCGCGGCAACCGCAAGGCCGGTAATGAGGCCGATCCAATAGCCGAAGGGGCCTTGCGGCGTGTAGTTGGCCAGCACAAATCCCAGCGGCAAGCCGATAATCCAGTAGGCCAGAAGGGAAATCCAGAAGCCCGGGCTGACATCCTTGTAGCCGCGCAGGGCGCCTTGCGTAGGCGTAGCGATGGCATCCGACATCTGGAAAAAGATGGCGTAGATCAGAAAATGCTTGATCAGCGAAACCACGTCCGGGTCGGTCGAGTAAAGTTCGGCCACGCTTTGGCGGAACAATGTAAGCAGGAAGGCGAGAACCAAGGCCAACACCGCAGCCGTCCCGATGCCAAGCACGGCGTACTGTCTCGCGTCCTTAAGCCGGGAAGCCCCGGTCTCAAAACCGACCAGTATCGTCAGCGCAAGGCAAATGCTTAGCGGAATCATGTACAGCGTGGAAGCGAAATTGTTGGCCGCTTGATGGGCGGCGATCGTCACCGTGTCAAACCGGCTCATTAGCAAGGTCACGGCAGCGAACACGGCCGTTTCGAAAAAGATCGCAAAACCGATCGGCACGCCGATCTTCATCAGCTCTTTCCATTTCCCGAGAGAAATGCGATGCAGCTTACGGAATATGCCGTAAGAAGCAAACGGCTCGCTTTTATGAACGATCAGCAGGGCGACGATAAATATGCACCAGTAAGTAAAGGCCGTAGCGACGCCGGACCCGATGCCGCCAAGGCGGGGGAAACCCAGCCGTCCGAAAATGAGCAAATACCCGGCTCCAACATTAAGAGGCAGCGAAATTAGCGTAATCATCATGGACACTCTCGTTTGTCCCAGCGCATCGATGAAGGAGCGGAGAACGATATAGCCGAACAGCGGGAGAATTCCGGTGGAAATGGCCGCAAGGAAATAGAAGGCCACGTGATGAACCTTCGGTTCAAGATTCATCCCTTCGAGCAGCGGAGAAACGGACACGCTTCCCAGGATGAGAACTGCTACGCCCACGGCAATGGAAAGCCAAACGGCCTGGATGACGTGATAGCCGACCTTGTCCTTTTGACCGGCGCCGACCAGCTGTGAAACGATAGGGGTAATCCCCATCAGGATTCCGCTGAGTCCGGTTTGCACGGGAATCCACAGGCTTGAGCCGATGGCGGCTCCGGCAAGGTCGGCCGGACTGGCATGACCGGACATCATCGTGTCGAAGAAGGTCATCAGCGACATGGTCACCTGGGTGATGAGTATCGGAACAAGAATGTGCAGGAACTGTATGTATTTTTGCTTCATCGTTTGAGTTTCGATCATGATAAGTATGACTCCGTTCGTAAAGTAAGACTGTTTGTCTATTTCATTCATAGCTTCCCCGCTTGAACTGCCGGGATGCATCGCCATAATATCAAGCCAAACCTAACCCGGGCCTTGGGAGCCCGGGTTAGGTTTGTTCCTTATCGGCTTATTTATTATAATCAACGTTCGCTGTATATTTATTGGACGCGTTCCAGAGCAGGAATTCGTCGACGTTCATTTCCTTCAGCGCTTTGATTTGCTCTTCGACTTCTTGCTTGCCATATTTGATGTAGTGGCCTTGCCCCAGCCAACTGGCCGTGAAATCCTGTATCCACGGACGGATCACGGGTTTCTTATCGCCCAAGGGATCCAGCTTGGCATGGGTGTCCTTCATAGCGCCCTTGACCGTTTGATACGGAGCTTTGTCGGGATCTTTGGCGTCAAACCAGCCCGTGCTGTAATGGCTCGGATAGATCATGGGACAAATCACGTTGACGTTGTCGGAGATTTTCACGAAATCCTGGCCGATGCCTTCAGCGGCCGGAACGGATGCCGCATATCCGAAAATATCGACCGACACCTTTATGCCGAGGGGTTCAAGCTGCTCTCTTGCGTACTTCACGAAAGAGGAGACGGCGTCAACCCGGCTCATGCCGTTCTTCTCGTATTTCAGCGTATTTGCGCGTTTCTCGAAGCCTTCGGGGAATCGGACGTAATCAAACTGGATTTCCTTGAAGCCCAGCTTTGCGGCTTCCTTGGCGATTTCCACATTGTAATCCCATACCTCTTTGCTGTACGGATTGACGAAGCTATCGCCGCCCCCATTGCTCCACACCTTGCCGTCCTTTTGAACAAATGATAATTCCGGATGCTTTTTGGCAAGAATCGTATCTTTGAACACAACGATGCGGGCTATCGGATAAATCTGATGTTTATTGAGGCGGTCCATCAAAGCGTTGATATCGCGGATGAACGGCTGCGGCTTGCCCATTTTGATCAAATCGGGATTATCGGTCTTGTACGTAATGTATCCCGAATCGTCCTTCAGGTCGATGACCATGGCATTGAGCTCCGTCTTGTCGACAAGATCGACCAACTGGTTCATCCGGGAGCCTCCGGCGCTGTACGCGGTAACGTAGATGCCTTTGACTTTGGGTGCGGCTTCCTGCGGCAGATTGCTTACCGCCAGCTCGGAAGGACCTAGAGGATGGTCGATGCGGCCTTGAGCCAGATTTGCGGTAAAGGTACGATAGGATGATTGCAGGATACGTGTCAGGTGGCTGTTGTCAGTAGTAGAATGTGCCTGCGGTGCTGCGCTCCCTGTACTCAAGGCCAGAAGCAGGAGCGTCCAGATGATGTTCATGATATTCCTCTCCCTTGTAAGCATTCGTTTTGATTATACCGGATAAAAGGACGGCAGAATGAACATCTTTGTCATTATTAAGCAAATTGACAATTTTTTCGAAGATTCATAGATTCTGGCCAAAGCCGCAAAAAGGCCGTCTCTTTTGACTAGGCAAAAGAAACGGCCGGGTGCTGCTGAATATCTTAAAGCTTTTTAATGAAGAAATGCCGTGTTTTGGTGCTCACAGATGCTGAATTGGATAATTTCCATGGCATCTTTCGATTCCAAGATGGTTAGGCCATCCCGCAGGATGATCATCGAATTGAGTTCCTTCTGATTGAAGACAGGCAACATGTCAGGGAACCACTTCATAACGATTTGTTCCAGTTTTACCGTTTCCATTTCCACAACAATCACCCTTTCCTTCAGAATCATTCGAACTTAGAATCATTCTTGCCCAGGAAAAGCACAAAGCTTGTGAAATAACCGGGTAAAGCTGTTACTTATGAAATTGACTAAGGAACCGTTTAAATCATTATAGCAAATAAAAATTGAAAATTAAACGGTATGAAACCCCAAATCCTCCGCAGGTTACCTCCGCCGGAACGAGCCCATGACTCCGACGGTTTCCACGATATTGACGAAGGCGCCGGGGTCGGTTTGCCTAATGATTTCTTTAAGCTCCGTCAGCTCGTATCGCGTGGTGACGGTCATCAGCATATCTTTTTCTTTATGGGAAAAAGCGCCTTGCGTTTTGATTAGCGTTACGCCCCGCGGCAGCTTAAGCAGCCGGGCCAGCATGGCATCGGTTTGGTCCGTAATGATATACAAAGTAACTTTGATATGGCTGATATGAATGAGATCGACGGCCTTGCCGGAAATATATATGGAAACCATCGAAGCCAGGGCCAGATCCCAGTTGCCGTCAAGATAACCCATGGCCAGAATAACGATCGCATTGAGAGAGACCAGCACATTGCCGACCGGAAAATCGCGGAAGCGGGTGACGATGGAGCCAACGATGTCGAAGCCGCCGGAGGAACCGCCTACGCGGAATGAGATACCGCTGCCGATCCCGACGATCACGCCCCCGAAGACAGCGGATAGCAAAGGGTCGGATGCCAGAAGCTGATCCGGAGCCGGAACGGGAATCAGAGTGATGAACCAGGTAGTGCCGGCAACGGATAAAATGCTTAAGCCGACGAATCGCTTCCCGAGCAAAAAGAGTCCGGCGATCAGAATCGGCACATTGTAAGCCAGATACATGGTACTGATGCTGAGAGAGGAGAAGTAGCCGGTCAGCATGGCAAGACCGGACACGCCGCCGCTCAGCAGATGATGCGGAACGAGGAACAGGTTGAAACCCGCAGCGATCAAAGCCGCTCCGATCAGTATCACGACACAGTTCCTGATTTCTTTAAACACTTCATTTCACCTCACGAAAATATGGAAGTACCGAGAGCCTGCTTGCTGGTGTTCCTTGATTGTTTTGTGCTATAATGTTTGAGATATTCTTGAGTAGGGAGCCTTTTCCATTTTATCGACATGCTATGAATGGTGTCGTATGTAAAATATATCGGCTGTTTGGACAGTCTATAAACGTTTAAATGCTACTTAAGAATACAGTGAAGATGGTGGAATGTCCACTATATAGAAGGAGTATGAACATATTGAACACTTTTGCAGATTTCGGCCTCGAGCCTAAAGTCTTACAGGCAGTTACCGAGCTCGGATTCGAGGAAGCGACCCCGATCCAAGCCAAATCGATCCCCTTCGCGCTGAGCGGCCGCGACCTAATCGGACAAGCTCAGACCGGTACGGGCAAAACCGCGGCGTTTGGCCTGCCGCTGATCAACAAGATTCCCAAAGAGGAAGAACGGATTGTCGCTCTGATCATGACGCCAACCCGTGAACTCGCCATTCAGGTTGCCGAAGAAATCGGCAAGCTGGCCCGCTTTAAAGGAACTCGTTCCCTTCCTATCTACGGCGGTCAAGACATCGTCCGCCAAATTCGCGCGCTCAAGAAGAAACCCCAAATCATCATCGGTACTCCGGGCCGTCTTCTTGACCACATCAACCGGAAAACGATCAAACTTGACGATGTGCAAACCGTAGTGCTGGATGAAGCCGATGAAATGCTGGATATGGGCTTCATGGAGGATATTCAGGCCATCCTTAAGCTGGTTCCGGAAGAACGCCAAACAATGTTATTTTCGGCAACCATGCCGGCAAATATCCAAAAGCTGGCTCAGCAATTCCTGAAAGAACCGGAGCATGTATCCGTCATTCCTAAACAGGTCAGCGCGCCGCTGATCGAACAGGCATACATCGAAGTGCATGAACGCCAAAAATTCGATGCGTTAACCCGCCTGCTCGATATGGAATCGCCTGAGCTTGCGATCGTATTCGGCCGGACCAAACGCCGGGTCGACGAACTCGCCGAAGCGCTGCAAAAACGCGGCTATTCCGCCGACGGCCTGCACGGCGACTTGTCCCAAAACCAACGCGACACCGTGATGCGCAAATTCCGCGACGGCAGCATCGACGTACTCGTAGCCACTGACGTGGCCGCCCGCGGTCTCGACGTTTCCGGCGTTTCGCACGTCGTAAACTTCGACTTGCCGCAGGACCCCGAGAGCTACGTGCACCGGATTGGCCGTACCGGCCGCGCCGGGAAGGAAGGTGCCGCTTGGTCCTTCGTTACGCCGCGCGAAATCGACCATCTTCATTTCATCGAGCGGATTACGCGCCACAAGATCGCCCGCAAGCCATTGCCGAGCATCGCGGAAGCGATTGAAGGCAAGCAGCGGATTACGGCGGAACGGATTCTCGAGCTGGTGGAAGCCGGCGAGCTGAACGAGTACAAAGGCATCGCTATCCAATTGCTGGAGCAATATGATTCCGTGAACCTGCTTTCCGCCGCCTTTAAGCTGATCACCGGCGATAAAAGCGAACAGACTAACATCGAGCTTACACCTGAGGAACCGATTCGCGTGAAACGCCGGAATCCGGACATTCGCTCGAGCGGACGCAAGCCTTCGGGCTACGGAAGCCGCAGCGGCGGCAGCGGTGGAAGCGGCGGCGGATATCGCCGCGACAACCGTGATGGCGGGAGCCGTGGCGGTTACGGCAATAAAGGCGGTTATAACAGAGAGGGCGGACGCGATTCGTACCGGTCTTCCTCTTCCGACCGCAAGCCACGCCCAAGCGGCGGCGGCGATCGCAGACCGGCGAAGCGCAGCGAGAACAACTCTTTTGACAATTAATTCCTGATTTTGAGGGATCAACACAAAGAAGACGAAGAATTTTCTCCGTCTTCTTTGTTATTTATGAGGGTGACTAGAAGATGAACGCGCGGCTTATAATGACAAGCAGAATAAACAAAACCAATATGATTCCGATGGAAGTCCCAAACCCTCCATATCCTACACCGGACATTTGCAAAAACCTCCTTTATTGTTGCAGAATGTTGGTTGAAGTTTTGAAGTTACGGTATATACTATGGCACACGGGCGTTTGCAGTTTAGACGCTTACCCAGAACTTTCAAATTAGGCGCTGGAACGCGATGGACGAATCATGTATAGTAAGATATAGACATAAATCACGATTTGAGGGGAGAACTTTACTTGGAATACAAGGGTCTTATGGGCGGCTTTTATAAAATTACGGAATGGATCATGCGAATTGCGGGAAGCAACCTGCTGTGGTTGATTTGCTCGCTGCCGTTTATGTTCTTTTTGTTTAGTGGGTTGATGATACCCGAACTGACTTTGCGGGATACATCTTTATACATGGCGATTTTGGCACCGTTTACACTGTTTCCGGCGACGGCCGCGTTATTTTCGGTGGCGCGCAAATGGGTGATGGGCGAAGCGGACCTAAGCGTCTTTAAGGTTTTCTTCAAAGGTTACCGGGAAAACTATAAGCAGAGCATGCTTGGCGGCATTTTTTATACGCTGCTGTTTGTGATCATGGCCATTGATTTCGACGTTTACATGAAAAAGTTTACCAACTTGCAGTTTGTAGGCATGTTGATTCTGGTTTTCTTGATCTTGCTTTCCATTTCGTTATTTAATTTCTTTTCTTTGGTGGCTCATTATCATCTAAAGGTGATTCCGCTGATCAAAAACGCAATTTTGTTCACCATTATCCGTCCTTTTCGTTCTTTGTCGACGCTGATTTGCACCGTGGCTTTGGCGTTTCTGACGCTGAAATACTCCTGGCTGATCCTGTTCGGATTCGGGAGCTTGATGGCTTTTGTCGCATATCATAATTTCCATGTGGCATTCAACAAAGTGCAGGAAAAAGTTGAGAAAATGCGTCAGGCCGAAGAAGAGCAAACGGACGGAGAAGCTGGCGCCAACGATGAAGATTCGGTGTTGGAGCTCCCGGTCGGGGACGAGCAGGAGAAGAGCTGAGCGGTTTGTTCCTTTGAGGGAAATTTTACCTGCGAGACAGCTTGCCGCCTGAGTTTACATTTAGTTAACGAAGTTCTATAATAGGTTTACGTCCTGCGATGTACGTTTCGGTTCTATGTTGTTTTGAACCAATGACAATGTCTCGGGAGACCTAAATTGCGTCGCGGCTGAAAGGCCCTATCCATTTGTGATGAGGGGACTTCAAAAACGTCGCTGCGGTCACCCACCTGCGGATGCAGGTTCGAGACAATGTAACCGGACGGCATAGGCGGGTCTTATTTAATCACTGAATGGCACCTTGAGTCTCTTTTGTCACAAAAAGGGAAACGGGGTGCTTTTTTTGTATGCGCTACCTATATAAGTTGAACCGCTGAAAAAGTAACTTGGCAAGAGTGTGAAATGTTCCGGCAGAAGCTAAAAGCTTTCTGTAAAAAAAGCTGCATCGGAAGCATAGGCTTCGTTCGCCTTTGTGACCGGATTTCTACTCCATTTGAATTTAATAAATCAAAAAATCCGGGAACAACAGCGATCGAAAGAATATTTTGCACGGCTGCCGTTTTACGTTTTCAATCTTTGGTTCGACTTATATAGTCTTTGCTTTTGTTTGCGTTTCAACAATGATAAACTAGAATAAAGAAAACGCATACCACCCGTTGAATTGGTTGAAGGAGGAAGAAGAGGTTGTCATTTAAAAGAACGTTAACCGGTATTTTCCGCAGTCAGGAGGGAACCAGCGACCGCGCGAAAGTCCCAGAATTGAAAACAAGATATTATCAATTATCGAAAGACAATTTGTGGGAGGAAGTATCCTCGACTTTAAAGAAAATCCCCGGATATAAGGTGCTGCACGAAGTGCCTTCCGTAGGCGAGATCACGCTTGAGAAGCGTACGAGCTTCGGGCGTATCATGGATATTACGGTATCCATCGTCTCCACGGGACCGGTGCGCAGCGCGGTTGATATCTACTCCGCGACACGTGGTTCGTTTGGCGATTTGGGCGCGAATTACCGGAACATTATGCACTTGTATGCGATGCTGGAGAAGAAGTTGGGAACTTACAAGACTATGTAAAGATTGCGTGGTCAAACAAAAAAGCGAGCAGGGGAGAGATTCTCTCCTACTCGCTTTTCTTTTGAAGCGCGGCGGCAAGTTTAGCCTAATAAAGCTTTAACCGCAGCGATCGGTTTTTCATAGTCCGGATGCTCGGACATTTCCTTCAAGACTTCGACGTATTGGATCTTATTGTCCTTGTCGACGACGAATACTGCGCGGTGGTCGAGCGCAAATTCCTTGATCAGCACGCCGTAGGCCTTGCCGAAGGAATTGTCCTTATAGTCGGATAACGTGATCACGCGGTCAACACCGGCTGCGCCGCACCAGCGGGCTTGAGCGAACGGCAAATCCACGCTCACAGTCAGAATGACCACGTCCTCGCCTAGACCAGCGGCTTCCTGATTGAAGCGGCGGGTTTGGGCGTCGCATACGCCCGTATCCAGGGAGGGCACGACGCTGATCAGCTTGATCTTGCCGGCATAATCTTGCAAAGTGGCTTCTTCAAGCAGATTTTTATTCAAGCGGAAATCGGGGGCGGTATCGCCTACTTTGAGTTCCGGTCCTACCAGTGTAATCGGATTGCCTTTAGATGTAGCCGCGTTAGCGCGTTCTTGTGTCATTGCATTTCTCCTCCTATGGTTCATAGTTTAACTTCAATTTTAATTATAATCGTTTTAAAAATGAAATGTCCAACAAAAGGAAAATAGGACATAGAGGAGGAACGGTATGATTTTTATCAGATACGAAAATTGGAAAAGTTACCTCAAATATTATCCCGTCACCTGTTTGATCACGGCGATAAATATTATTATGTCGATCATTGTTGCCTTCGATGGAGGTGTCCAAAACGCGGAAACGCTGGTCAAATACGGAGTGTTGACCAATGTGGAGCCCTATGCGGGCGAGTGGTGGCGCCTGGGGACGGCGATTTTTCTTCATGGCGGATTCAGCCACCTGCTGTCCAACAGCTTCGCCATACTGGTGATCGCGCCGCCGATGGAGCGGCTTTTGGGTTGGTGGCGTTACGCGTTGTTATATTTGGTTACCGGCGTGATAGCCAACTGGATCAGCCTCGAGATTTACATGCAGTCTTCGGTTGCGCACTTTTCATTGGGCGCCTCCGGGGCCGTCTACGGCGTTTATGGGGCTTTTCTGTACATCGCCCTACTGCAGCGCCAGATGATGGACGAAAGCTCGCGCAAGACGTTATACAGCCTGCTGGCCGTCGGGATCATCTTCTCTTTCGCCGTACCGCAGGTGAATTGGATGGCTCATATCGGCGGGCTGATCAGCGGATTTTTCGTTTACGGATTAATGATCCGTTTGTTAAAACGCCGTTGAACCATTTGTAAGTAAATGGTACATTAAAGTTAATTATAATTATGTTAAATAAACATATGATCATGATAAAACAGCTTTTTTTCGGATGCGAGCGGGAGAGCGAAATGGAGCGATCAGATTCGTGGAATTGAGACAACTGCAATATTTTGTGAAAGTAGCGAGGAAAGAGCATGTCACCCAGGCGGCCGAGGAGCTTCACGTGGCCCAGTCGGCGGTCAGCCGGCAAATTCATCAGTTGGAGCAAGAGCTCGGCGTTGATTTGTTCATGCAAAAGGGAAGGAACCTGCATTTGACGGCGGTCGGCCAGCTGTTTTGCAGCCGGGTGGAGACGATTCTTAAGGATTTGGATCGGGCCGTCAATGAGGTTCATGAATTTCTGGATCCGGAACAAGGGGAAATCCGCCTAGGCTTTCCAAATAGCCTCGGGATCCATATGATTCCCAGCGTGGTAGCCGAGTTCCGTAAAATGTACCCGAACGTTAAATTCCGTTTTAGACAAGGCACTTATCCTACTTTAATCCGTGATGTCGTATCCGGCGAAGTCGATTTGGCGTTTATATCCCCGTTTCCGGAAAACCATGATCAGGTTACGGGGAACGTGGTGCTGACGGAGGATCTGGTGGCGATTTTGCCTCCCAGCCATCCGCTTGCCGCCGAGCAGAGCATTCGATTGAATCAGCTGAAGGATGAGAAGTTCATTTTGTTCAGCAAAGGTTATTCGCTCAGGCCGATTGTTTGGCACGCTTGTTTGGAGGCGGGGTTTACGCCAAAGATCGCTTTTGAAGGAGAGGAGACCGACACGATCCGAGGGTTGGTCGCCGCTGGGATGGGCGTCAGCCTGCTGCCGGAAATGGCGCTGTTTCAGAGCTTTACGCTGCAGCCCACCCGTGTGCGCATCTCCGAGCCGAAGGTGACCCGAACCATCGGCCTGATCCACCGGGCGGATGAGAAGCTGCCGCTGGTTGCGCAGTCATTCCGCCTGTTTTTGCTGGAGTATTTCGGACTCCAGATAACGACGCCGCCAAGTTAAGAAAAGCGAATGCTGAAAGCGTTCTGCTGCGTTTTTCGCAAGTTGGGGTTTCAGCGTCACAGGGAGGGACACGAAGAGGGTGTCCCAAAAGTAAATGGGCTCGTTTCGAAGCCGAAAACGCCGTGAGTTTCGGGTGCCTTTGATGCACGGCGCACAGGGCGAGCAGGTCCGCGTGAGATTCGCATTCGGGCCGGCTTTGCCGGCGGTGGCAGCCCGGTCGCCAGTCAGCCGGAGTGAGCTCGGCATCGAGCGTGAGCGCTCGCTCAGCCGGATTAAGGCCTCATCGGGTTCGAGCCCGGCGCGTACCTTTACTTGCTTCGCTGGAGCGGCGAGCGCTGAACGGGGCCGTCCTGGCCCGGAATCAACAATCAACGAAACGGCAAGCGGCAATTTCTCGAACGATTTCTCAAACTCGAATGATTTCTCGAACGATTCTCGAATGATCTCTCGAATAGCGGTATAAAATGGCCTTATTTCACTCCGAAACCGCATTTTCCCGAAAATAGGGGTACAAAATGGTCTTATTTTCGGCAAAACGTTCAAAACCGGGGAAAAAGGGAGATCTTCTGAAGAAATAAGGCCATAAAACGGCGCTATTCTTTCAAAATGAGGTCTCCCGGTGGAAATAAGGCCATAAAGGGCCGCTATTTTGAGTGCCGGAGGGATGCGTCGTTTGGGGATAGCGTTGACCAGACCTGACACGTGTTCTAACCATTTGCTTTAACGCAATCCAATCCTCAAAGTTGATCCGGTACCTGTCAGCGGTCGGGCAGGGTTTTTCTTCTCACTTGTTATGATAAGTTTTATGAGGGTGTCTTAAAAGTCATCGTAGGTGACGAAGGGCCATCCTTTTTTCATTTCATCAAATAAAAAGAAGCCCCTCTTCGGTAAAATGGATGCACACCCCCAACCATTGTTGTAAAGGAGGTTTCTTTTGTACATTTGATATACCATGGATCAATTGTTTTTACCAATGGATTTAGAAGAAGACAGCTCCCGAAAATCGCCTTGTACGCGTGGTAACGGCGCTGTCAACCGTCTGAATGACGCCATCTTCGACGCGGCTTGCTCGGGAGGCGGACGAGATAGCTATCATCCCAAGATGCTCACCCAAGTCAACATCTACGCCTACACCCAGCGGATATCTTCTTCTCGTCAGATCGCCAAAGCTATCCGGGAAAACATCATGTTCATGTGGCCGGCAGCGCCCGGACTTCCGGACTCTTAGATCAAAGTCAGTATGAAATATATGCGGTTAAAGAACCAAACGTGGGAAAGGCTTGGTAGTGAAAAAGGCAATATGCCGGCGGTTAGGCGGCGGGGTTGAGCCAGAACTTGTGTTTGGGATACACGAATGCGGGGTTAACGAACAGAACGGCTTATTAATACAGGGTGAGCGCGGTGACGGAGCAGGGGAAAGCGCGAACTCGGTGCAGGCTATCGAGAACAATCGAGGGTTTAAGCAGTCCCTGCCCAAAGGCTTGCCGAAAGTATGCCTGGAGGACGGGGGGGGGGGCCTTGCCCGTAATTTACTGAAAAAAGCTGCTGTGGACGCTAAAAAATCAAGGAGCTAAGCGCTCCGTTCTCGCTTAGCTCCCTGGTTTTTGCGGATGCCATCCTATTTTATTATTGAGGGTATTCCAAAGTTTAATTTTGGAATACCCTCATTTTGATTAGCTCATGTATTTTAATCGCGGTTGCCGACGAAAAGCAGGATGTAACGAAGCAGCTCAAGGATGGAGATGAGCGCTGCAGCCACATAAGTTAATGCGGCGGCATTTAGAACTTTGCCCACGCCGCGCGATTCTTCATGGCTGATGAAGCCTTGGTTCACCATGACTTTCCGGGCCCGACTGCTGGCGTTAAACTCTACCGGAAGCGTTACGATCTGGAACAGAACGGCGGCCGAGAAGAAAATGATCCCGAGTCCGATCAGATTAAAGGCCCCGAAGATAAATCCGGCAAGCAGCAGGAAAGGAGCGATACCGGAAGCGAAGTTCACGATCGGGAACATCCGGTGGCGCAGTACCAGCATAGGATAGGATTCCTTGTGCTGAATCGCATGCCCGACTTCGTGGCAGGCAACGGCAACGGCCGAGATCGAGCTTTCGTAGAATACCGGTTCCGATAAACGGACGACACGGTGGATCGGATCATAGTGATCGGTCAGGACGCCTCGGACCGGTTCGATCGGAACGTCATGCAGGCCGTTTGCGTCCAGCATACGTCTTGCGGCGTCACGTCCGGTTAACCCGTACATATTCGATACGTTCGACCATCGATTAAAAGTTCCTTTTACCCGGAACTGCGCCCAAAGGGAGAGGGCAAAAGCGATGAGAATCGGAATTAGCATTACGTCAGAGTACATGAAGCATTCCTCCATTATTAAAGTTGAAAGATGATGTTTGACTCGGCTGTCAAGAGAATGGCCCGTGATTCAATAAGATGCGGATCGCTTCCATGCAAGCCAGACTCTGCGGCATTAAATGAGAGAATGCCCTTTTTGCCTGATTAGGTTGCAGGTTGGAGATGAGGGGCTCCAATTCCTTTACCTCCCGCTCAAGCTGCTGCATGTGAATCTCCAGGGAACTAAGCTTCTCGGTAACTTGTTCTTCATGGCTGACCCGGCTCCATTGCTCCAGCTTCTCGCGGATTTCATCCAGCGTATATTTCTCTTGCTTCATTTGATTAATACGTTCAAGCCGGCTTAAGGTTTCAGGACTGTACAATCGATAGTTGGTTTGCGTCCGCTTCTCGGGTCTGATCAATCCCAGCTTGGTATAGTAATCGATCGTCCGCTCGCTTACCGCGGCAGCTTTGGCCAATTCCCCAATCCGGTATAACTTCATAACTCCAACCGAATCACCTCTCCTTGCTACCCAAGATTAGATCATAATTTTCTTTATATATTCTTATGATACTTAATAGGAACTGTACAGTCAAACGTAATGCTTTATTTTTTATAGCGGCTAAGGAACAAAAAAACATACAAAACATAACATCAAATGTTAGAATATATGTTAAATATGCGTTTTTTCAAAAAAACTATTGTCATATATAATGCTTTCGTCTTATAATCACATTAATAATTCATTTTGTGTTAGGAAACTTAACATTAGGGGAGTGCGTGAGATGAAGAAGAAGTGGCTTTTTGGATTATTGGGGACTGTCGCAATGCTTGCATTTCCGGCATCGGCTTTCGCCGCCGATGGGGATATTCCAACTCCGGTACTGCAAGTCGGCTTGAACGCAGTATTCGTATTTTTGGCAACCATGCTCGTATTTTTCATGCAAGCGGGCTTTGCGCTTCTTGAAGCGGGAACGGTTCGGATGAAAAATGCCGGTCACGTGGCAGGTAAAACCGTCCTGACTGCCGGCATAGCCGTCATTGCTTGGTGGCTGCTTGGCTTCGGATTCGCCTTTGGCGACGGCAACGGCTTCTGGGGAACAACCGGATTTCTGTTTGGAGGAGACAGCGCCATCGGTTCGTTCAGCGTCTTTTCCGAAGTTGGCGTTCCGCTGAACCTGATGTTCTTGTTCCAAATGGCCTTCGCTGCCGTCTCGCTGGCAATCGCTTGCGGCGGTATGGCGGAACGGGCCAAGCTAAGCGTTTATATTATCTTCGGTACGATTTTTATCATCGTGATTTATCCGATTATCGCTCACTGGGTATGGGGCGGAGGCTGGCTCGGCAAATTGGGTATGCAAGACTACGCGGGTTCCACAGTCGTGCATCTCACAGGCGCAACGGCGGCCTTGGCGGCGACCTTCCTGCTTAAGCCTCGTCTTGGCAAATTCAATAAAGACGGCAAACCAAACAATATTCCTGGTCATAACCAAGTGCTTACGGTACTCGGGGTTATCATTTTGTGGGTCGGCTGGTTCGGATTCAACCCGGGCAGTGCATTGACGCCGCTGAATGACGGATTCTTCGGTTATGTATTATTGACGACGAACCTGGCTGCCGCAGCGGGTGGAGTTGCCGCTTTGCTCATCTCCTGGGCGGTTATGGGCAAATCGGATATTCCGAGCATGCTTAACGGCGTACTTGCCGCACTCGTTGCAATCACCGGTTCTTGCGCATTCGTCGAAGCTTGGGCTTCCATTGTTATCGGTGCCGTTGCGGGCGTGCTGACGTTCTTTACGGCAAGATGGTTTGAACGGGCCGGTCTGGACGATCCGATCTACGCTTTCTCCGTACACGGGATTGCCGGGATTTGGGGCGCAATTTCCACAGGATTGTTTGCAACACCTGAGCTTGCCGAAAAAACGGGAGTGGGCGACGCCGGATTATTCTACGGCGGCGGTTTCGGCCAACTGGGCGTACAACTTCTCGGAGTAATCGGAACATTTGCATTCGTACTGGTGCTTTCCTTCATTATCCTTGGCGGGATGAAGTGGATCATGGGTCTGCGCGTTACCGAAGAAGAGGAAATGATGGGACTTGATATCAGTGAACATGGCACTTATGGCTATCCGGAACAAATGAGCTTGCTGAACCGCAGCGTTGGAGGCGTAGCCCCGGCAGCTGAAACCGGCAAGTCGGCGGAATTGTAATCAAGCCTTGATTCCAAGGAGCGATGATCCGGGCCAGAAAGGGAGTATAGCCATGCGTCATGAAGCTGCCCTAAACAGCGCTGGTTTACAAGCGATCCGTGCGGCTTCATCTCCCGGATCGCTCAGGCTGGCGAGAATTGAAGAACAGGACTCGATCTATGGCAAGCTTTCTTCCTTGCCGGTCGAGGAATGGAACCGCGAGGCAAGTGAAATGCACGACGCCATTATGGCGCGGGCGGCGGTATTATGCGAAGAGGCGATGGTACGGGAGGGCTTCGGCCCCCCGCCAGCCTCTTACGCTTTTATTGCCTTCGGAAGCGCCGGACGGGCGGAACAAACGCTGTGGAGCGATCAGGACAACGGGTTGATTATCGGAGACGGGGATGAAGCGGAGACGGAATCCTATTTTCAGACATTCAGCTCAAAACTTTCCCGAATTCTGACCGAAGTTGGTTATCCTCCTTGTCCCGGCAATGTGATGCTGTCCAATTCCTTGTGGCGGCACTCGCTGAAGGAATGGAAGAATCAATTCACAGGGTGGCGCGAGCTGCTGGGATGGGAGCAGGTTAGATACCTTATGATCGCGGCGGATATGCGTCATATCTCTGGAGATGAGAGCTTGTCTGCGGCTCTCCGCAAAATTTTGACCGATGTCATGGAGATCGATCAGGGAGTGGATCAGGATCTGATTTCCGCCATATTGCGCAATACGGTGAGGCATAAAGCCGCTCTGAATGTGCTGGGTCAAGTGATTACCGAACCTTCGGGAGAACACGCCGGAGACTTTGATGTGAAATACGGGCTTTATATTCCGATTGTTAATGCGGTGAGGTATTTGGCTATGCAATACGGAGTCGAATCCTCAACGACATGGGAAAGGATCGGGCAGCTTTATCAGTTGGAAGCCGTTCCTAGCCGCTGGCTGGAGTCTTGCAAAAAAGCCTTTGATACAGCCGTGCGGTTAAGATCCCTGACGCCGCCGGAAATTGAAGACGGATTGCTGACAGGCACTCATTATTTGCCGCAGATTATGATTAGGCAGAAGGAACTCCGGCGCGAGCTTAGGGAAGCGCTGGGTACGGTGAGGCTGATGTACCGGACGCTGCAGCGGCAGCACCGGTATACGGAAAGGAAATGGCTATGAAGGAACCGATGAAAGGGAACGGCGGTTTCTGGGATGCCTTGAAGGGAGGGGGAGTGCCTCGAATTGCTTCTATGCTTGGCGCACCAAGCGCCCAGCAAATTGCGTTTGTCCGCTCCCTGACCAAAGGGCAACGCCGCCCGGAAACGCTCCACGTTTCGCTTACCGATTTGAAAATCGCGGTTTTCGATTTGGAAACGACAGGATTTCATTATCATTATGGTGATGAAATTTTGTCATTTGGGGCGGTAAAGGTGGAGGGGGACAATATTAGTGATGATGTGTACTACTCTCTTGCCAAGCCGGCATGCGATATTCCTGAGCGCATCGTGGAATTGACCGGGATTACGCCGGAAATGGCCGGTGACGCGCCGCCTTTGCTCGAGGCGCTTCGCGGTTTTATGGCGTTCGTCGACGACCGGGTGCTGGTGGCCCATGGCAGTGCCCATGACAAAGCGTTTCTCGATGTCGCCCTTTGGAAAACGACCAAAGCGCATCTCGGGCACCGGGTGCTTGATACGATGATGATTGCGCGCAAGCTGCATGCGGACAGCCGCACATCCGGCTTGGACGAATGGCTTGCTATGTATGACATTCCCATTACGCAGCGGCACCATGCGCTTGAAGACGCCAAGATGACGGCCAGTCTATGGAGTGCATTGATAGGACGTCTCAAAGAACAGCGGGTCATTACACTTGGCGATCTTTACACTTATTTGAGCAAAACCTAGGGCGTTATTCCAGCAAAAGCGACAATTCGGTTTGATGCAAGGTATAACTTCCGTTCTCATAGGATTCGATACGATAAGCGTTCAACCAAAAGCCGTCCGGAGCACCGGGCGGTTTTTCGGCTTGTTCGGGCGAATCCGGCGATCCGATCAGATAAAGCCTAAGCATGCCGGCAAAAAGGGGCAGTTGCCTGAGATCGGTATCGGAGGGCATCGGAAGCGTCGTCGGATGGGTATGGTAAACGCCGATCAGCTTCGGGTCAAAGCAGCTCCTGACCCACTCGGCGGGGTCGAATTCAAAAGTGTGCTGCGGCGCGGCGGCAGCGTTGGATAACGGCAGATAACGTTCGATGATGGAAGCTTCCGAGGAGAATGTTCCGAACAGGAGTCCGCAGGCCTCCTCCGGATACCTCCGGCACCCGTCTTCCTTAAGGCGGCGCCACGCCTCCGGATATATAAGCAAGCCGGGATCTTGAGCGCCCAATGACAGTGAATGCTGCATCTCTTATCGCTCCGAATCGGTTTAATTTTGAAGCTAATTTCACAGGTCTGTAACATATCGTAAAATCAGGGTACAATGTTAATAGAAAGAATTATTTAGCCACAACCCACCATACCATAAAGGAACGAGCGAAATGAAGCGAAACCGATGGATTCTGGCAGCTTTTCTGATTCTCTTGGCCGCCGTTCTGTATGAAAATCGCGGTGAGGGCCTGTTTTCGTATTCCGGGGCTGGGGCGGAGCCGGTGTCGTCGTCCGCTTCGGAGGAGAACAAGTCTCTTGGAGAGCTTGCCGCCGAAGGGGCTCCGAAGCCGGGAACGCCGTCTCCGGCATTTTCCCTGAAAGCGCTGGATGGGGAAACCTATGTAGTCGGCGGCAAACGAGACAAAGCGCTGCTCTTGAATTTCTGGGCCTCCTGGTGTGATCCATGCAAGGAAGAAGCGCAGGACTTAGTTGCCCTGGCCGATAAATACAAGGATTCGCTTGATGTCTACGCGGTTAACGTTACCGTTTACGACAAGCTGGAGGATGCCAAAGCATTCGTGAAAAAATACGGATATAACTTCCCGGTTCTGCTCGACGAGAACGAAAAGGCGTACCGTTTGTTTAACGGCGTCGCGTTTCCGACGAACGTCCTGATCGATGCGAACGAAATCGTCCGGGAGGTTATCGTTGGCACTCTTCCACCGGAGGAATTGGAAGCAAAGCTCATGAAACTCTTGGAGCAGCCCCAATCATGACCAACAATCAAAAACCCGAAGTGTCCGTCAGGATTCTTCGGGTTTTTGCGTTATCGATTAAGTGAATAATACCGCGGCCAGTGCCAAAAACGCCGGAAGCCCCTGCACCAGGATAATCGATCTCTTTGCGGTAAGTCCGCCGTAAATGGCGGCGACGGCTACACAGGCGAGAAAGAAAATTTGAATCTGCTGGCCAAACGCCGCATCTCCATGAACCAGCCCCCAAATCAGGCCAGCCGTCAAAAATCCGTTATACAAGCCCTGATTGGCTGCCAGCGATTTGGTTGCCGAAGCCAGTTCGGGCGTTGTGCCGAAGGCCTTTCTTGCCCGGGGCGATGTCCACAGGAACATCTCCAAAATGAGAATGTAAACATGCTCCAGCGCTACAATCCCTACCAGAATTTTGCTTAACCATTCCATCGTTTTGTACCTCTCTCCATAGATCAATGATTGACCAGTCCCCAGCCGGCCGACGGAATTTCTTCGTAGTCCTCCCGTTTGGTCTGACCGATGAGAGCATACCGCAGACTGTCAACCAAGGCTTCCCAGCTGGCTTCGATGACATTGCTGGAGACGCCGACGGTGTTCCAGGAATTTTCAATATCTTTGGATTCGATAAGCACGCGAACTTTGGAAGCCGTCGCATCCTTGTCATCGAGCACGCGCACTTTATAGTCGGACAAATGCATTTCTTTGAGACCCGGGTAGTAGGTGATCAATGCTTTGCGAAGCGCGTTGTCGAGCGCGTTGACCGGACCGTTGCCTTCTGCCGCTGTGTATATGCTGGCTCCGTCGATATTCAGCTTGACAAACGCTTCCGAAACGACCGGGTTGCCCGCTGATTTCTCCACCAGCATTTTGAACGATTCGAATACGAACAGTTCTTTAAGCTCGCCGTTTGCCTGTCGAAGCAGCAGCTCCAGCGAAGCGTCCGCCCCCTCGAATTGATACCCCTGGTGTTCAAGATCCTTGATCTTGGCGATAACCTCGCGGGTATTCTCATTTTCGGGATCGAAGTCGATGCCCATCTCCTTGGCCTTGGATAAAATGTTGCTTTGGCCCGCGAGCTCGGACACAAGCACCCGTTGCCGGTTGCCGACGGTTTCCGGAGAAATATGCTCGTACGTGCGCGAGTCGCGAAGAATCGCGGAGACGTGGATGCCGCCTTTATGGGCAAACGCGGCGGTTCCTACATAAGGTTGATTAATCGGCAGATGAACGTTGGCGATCTCGCTGACAAAACGGGCCGTATTCGTGAGCTGCTTCAACCGATCGGGTTCGAGCACCGTATAACCGAGCTTGAGCTGAAGATTCGGAATGATGGAGCAGAGGTTGGCATTGCCGCAGCGTTCGCCATAGCCGTTCATCGTTCCCTGAATCTGCTCCGCGCCGGCGCGAACCGCGCTGATCGAGTTGGCCACCGCCAGCTCGCAGTCGTTATGCGTATGGATGCCGAGGCGCGAGCTCGTTGTCTTGCCGGAGAGCACGCTGACGATATCGTGCACTTCATGCGGCATGCTGCCGCCGTTCGTGTCACACATGACCAGCCAGTCGGCTCCCGCTTCCTCGGCCTTGCGCATGACGGCGAGCGCATATTCCGGATTGTTTTTATAACCGTCAAAGAAATGCTCGGCGTCGAAGACAACTTCAAGGCCTTGCCGCTTCAAGTAAGCAATGGAATCGTAAATCATCGCCAGATTTTCCTCAAGCGTCGTCTGCAATGCGGTATGGACGTGGAAATCCCAGGACTTTCCGACGAGGGTGGCAGCATGAACGCCGGCTTCGATCATCCGGTTCAAATTGACGTCATGCTCCGCGATGCTGTCCTTGCGGCGGGTACTGCCGAATGCGGCGATTTTCGCCTGCAACCGGAGATCCTTGACACGGGAGAAAAATTCGATATCTTTGCTGTTGCTTCCCGGGATTCCGCCTTCAATGTAATGGACACCTAGCTGATCCAGCTTCCTTGCGATCTTCAGCTTGTCGTCCGCCGACAGGCTAATGCCCTCGCTTTGCGTGCCGTCCCGAAGAGTTGTGTCGAAGATGGATAAAGCTTTTGACATGATGGAAGTGTCCCCCTTTGGATGTCCTGAATTTGAAGTAACCGTTTTGGTATAATTTCTTTATTATAACACCTGTTTTTTTAAATGTAACACGGTTTTTATGATTTTGCATGGGCCGATGTTGACCCGTTATATAGGGAAAGGTATGCTGGGAGAAAGGGTAGAACTGATAAATGAGGGGTAGCCTGTGAAAAATGTCGATGATTATTATCCGGCTAAGGGCAGGGTCATTCTTCACGTCGATATGAACGCTTTTTATTGCTCCGTGCACGAAGCGGAGGAGCCGGAAAAATACCGGAACCGCCCGACCGCGGTGGCCGGGAGTGTGGAGCTGCGCAAAGGCGTTATCGTCACCTGCTCCTACACGGCGCGCAAAATGGGAGTTGCCACCGGGATGACGGTGAGCCAGGGGCTGAAGAAATGCCCGGAGCTGATCGTTATTCGTCCGAATTTCGATTTGTACCGAAAATATTCGAAGGCGTTCATGAGTATCGCATACAGCTACACGCCGCTGCTTCAGGCCATGTCGATCGATGAATGCTATCTCGATATTTCCGGTTCGCGCCAGTTCGGGACGCCGCTGGATATCGCCCGGGAACTACAGCGGCGGGTTGCCGATGAACTGGCGCTTCCGTGTTCCATCGGGATAGCTCCGAATAAGCTGCTCGCCAAAATGGCCTCCGATATGAAAAAGCCCAACGGAATCACGGTGCTCCGAATCCGGGACGTGCCCGATCTGCTGTGGGGCAAGCCGTGCGGCGATCTGTTCGGGATCGGCCGGAAAACTGCGGAAAAGCTGAAATTGATGCGGATTCATACGATCGGTCAGCTCGCGGCGGCGGATGAACGCAAGCTCGAAGAGCGCTTTGGCGTGTTTGGCATCTGGATGAAGCAGGCGGCGAATGGGCTTGACGACTCTCCGGTGCGCGAGGAGCGTGAGAAGAGTAAATCCGTCGGGCACACAACGACGCTCCCGAAAGATATCAGCAGCATGGAGGATGTACAGCGGGTGATGCTAAACCTGGCGGATCAGGTGGCGAGAAGGCTGCGGCGGCAGAAGCTGGTGGCGCAAACGGTGCAGATCACGATCCGGACGCCTGATATGAAGACGATCACTCGCTCGCAAACACTGGAGACCGTCACCGAAAGAGCGGAGGACATCTACCATGAAGCCTGCGAACTTTACCGGAAACACTGGAGCGAAGACAAACCCGTGCGTCTGCTCGGAATTACGCTGCAAAACCTGGTGGACAAGGAGGACTCGGCGCTTCAGCTTGACCTGTTCGATTATGAGCAGCAGCCCAAACGGGAGTCGCTGATCAAAACGATGGATATGCTGCGCGACAAATTCGGCGAGGATGCCGTCCTGACGGCCGGAATGCTGACTGACGATCCGTCCGCGCTCATCCGCAATCACAAGGTCCGCGGAACCTCTTTGCAGAAAGATTTTCTGCGGGAAAACAGCGAGGAATGATCACGATTCTCAATTGGAATAATACGGAAAATACATTGAATTTACCAGCCGTTTATATTATATTGATCATGGTGATGTAACAAGCACCGGACTTGTATTTGTTTATTTCAGGAGGCAGAAAAAGATGGCGAAATATACTTGGGTTGAAAAAGAAACTTGCATCGCCTGTGGCGCTTGCGGCGCTACAGCACCGGATATCTACGATTACGACGATGAAGGCCTTGCCGAAGTCATTTATGAAAACGATGGCAACCGCGGTGTAACGGAAATTCCTGAGGATTTGCATGACGACCTGCAAGACGCTAGCGACGGCTGCCCAACGGATTCCATCAAAATTGCGGATACTCCGTTCAATAAAGAAGGCTAAGCTTAATCGTCACGGTACGAAGAAGGGGTTGTCCCAAAAGGAATTAACTAAACTTAACAGACAGCTCGAAGAAATGGCGATGCGTGGGAATTATCCCTGCATCGCCATTTCTTTGAGCTATTGCCGCTTATATAAATGAACTTACTTGATTGGAATCCTCACTGAGTCGTTATATGGCTCGAGAGAAACCATGCTTTTTATGACTAAATCATGCGGCTTTTCTTTAGTGGCGAACAACAAAGTTCTTGTGCTTTTAAACGTTCCGTCCGCTTCCTTAAACCCGGTTTCCCCTTCGGTAGCCTGTAAGGGAACACTGCCGGATTCCGTCTCAATGGATACTCCGTCGAATACTACGTCTTCATCGGTCTCGATAGTAATCCCAATACCTTGGTCTCCCAAAACCACTTTCATGATCTTAAGCTCTCGCCCTTCCAATGACAGCGGCGCGCCGATCTTATCCAACGGAACTTTCTGGTCAATCCCGCGATATGCGGAAAATTTCTTTAGATCAAGTCGCAAAGATTGAAGATTTTCCGGGAGCGAGTCAAAACGCAAGTTGAATGCCCTTGTATGCCCCGTTGAATCCAACGGGCCAATTTCGCTGCCGATCCGCGCAACCGGCTCTCCGTTCGCCAACAAGTCGACACCGCTTAATGCCTGGTCCAGCTGTTTATCATTTTCCAATTGAACCGTGCCTTCAATTAAAGTCATTGTCGGTGTTGCGGTGATGGATCCAAAGGTAATGCTGCTGCCGCCAATCTTGAGCGTTTGTTTGATAGGCTGTTTGATCTTTGTTGCCATCGCCATGTCCGAGTAATAGGGGAATGAAAGATGTCCTTTTGTCCTCTGATCCTTTCCGGGGGTATTTTGCCAATATGAAAGTGTCAGTTTTTTGGCAAACGGGCTGACTCGCTCAAAAGTAAAGTATCCTTTAATCTCGTTTTTGTTCCTGCCATCACTCGCACCTGACTGGAAACGGGAATTCGTCCCAAAACCTTTAATCCCGATAGCTTGGAAAATATCCGTGCCGCCATCAATAATGCCCTTTGGATTGCTCAGAGTATAGAACAAAATAAATTGATTCTCATCCGACATGATCCCATTAATCGTTAGCTCGGTACCGTCCGCAAGTTGTGTTCGTTTTTCGAGAGCTTGTCCCTTTGCCTGGTTGCTAAGTTCGCTCAGAGTGGCATTCACGACTCCGTCAAAGCCTAACAGGGTTTTCCCGTAATAGGCCAGCGCATGGTATTGATTGCCGGCAAACAATATAACGGCAAAGAGGGCTGCCGCGATTTTCCAACCGCTCTTTATATGCAATTTCCGGGTTCTCCGCGGTACTGCCTTATCCAAAGCTTCTCTCAATCTTGACTCCATGTTTTCGGGGGCTGCAAGCGAGCCCAGCGTCATCTCCAAAAGCCGATCCTCATCCATTTTACTCATGTTCTTTCCTCCCTTGCAGCTCTCTCAGCCTTTTTAAACCGTTATAAATCCGGGATTTGACAGTTCCTGTCGGAACATGAGTCAAATCGGCAATCGTCCTATAGTCCAGATCGCGATAATATTTGAGATGGAGGGCTTCGCGCTGTTCATCGTTTAAATGCGACATCAGCGCGTTGAGGTCCATTTGCTCTTCCGCCTGACGATATTCATAGGTCCCGCCATGTTCCTCGCGGCCGCTTGACTCCGGAAGCTGATCCCCGATCGGCACGACTTTGCTGCTTCTTTTGAGCGATCGGATGCATTGGTTGACCAGAATGGTCTTACTCCAGGAGTAAAAGGCGTCTTCCTTCTTTAAATAAACGATCTGCTCGTAGAGCGTAACGATCATGTCCGACAGAGCATCCATGGCGTCCGCCTCATTTTTCAGATAAAAATAAGCCAGCCGGTAATATTTGTCTTTCTCCGCCATAATTAATTGCAAGAGAGCTTCCTTGTCCCCCTTCTTGGCCTTCTTTACGCTGGATGCGATACTCATGTCTTCACCTCTCTTTACTTTAAGAGCATATAGCGGCCCAAAAGGTTCATTTGAAAATGGATTTCACGGTAATATTACCATTTAATTAGCTTTCCTCATTTTTACAGTAGGCTTTAAGTCGCAAATTTGGTTTTCGCGAAGGAACGGGTTCAGTATCCCGGCTATTTTTACCGATATATAAAGATATATCCGATCACCTTTTTGGAGGATGTCAATGTCGAATTCGGTGTATCTCAAAAAATATGTGGAGAATCATCCTAACAATAAAATGGCCTGGTACCTGCTGGGCAAGGAATATGAAGCAACCGGACAGGAGGGCAAGGCCCACTACTGTTACATTCAGGCCGGGAACGTATACGAAGCGTTTGAGTCCGGCAAAACCCCCGAGGATTTATGGAAGGGCTATCAGGCGGGCATTGTCCAGGAGTCAAAACGTTTGGAGAAACGGGGAAAGCTTATCCGCAAGGTAGGCGTGGCGCTGCTGTTTGCGCTGCTGCTCATCTTTCCGTCCGCCCAAGTTCCGGGAGGCTCGCCGTCTGCGGACAGCGCCCAGGAGGCCAATGCGGATACCGTAGAACCTGCGGTCGATACGCAACTGCCCGATGACAATGCAGGCGTAGATAACGCGGAGACTGTTTCTGAGCCGCCCGTTAAGGGTCCCGTTTTTACGGCAAAAGCATATGCGGGCGGCTCTGGAGATCCCGCCAAGACGCTGGGCGCCCTGCTGCAGGAACCAAGCCGGAATCAGCCGACCGTGCTGAATACCGCGGTTCTCGGCATGAAGCCTGCCGGCAAATGGCTGATATGGTCGGATAAAATGCCGATTGTCTACGGCATCGAGCGCAGTCAGGAGGGCGGACGCACCACGATTCAATCTTATGACTCCGCCGCCTGTAAGTGCAAAGCGCCGGATGCGTCGGGGCTGATGAAGGACGCGAAAAAATGGGAGGAGCGCCAAGAGTCGCTTGCTGTGCTCTCTTCGGCGATGACCCGCTATAAACAGCAGCTTGGCAACTGGCCGTCAACCTTGAAGGAATTAACCGGCCCGTTTCCTGACAATTGGCTGGCGGGGAGCAATGACGTGATGGAGCAGGCTTTTGCGCCTATGCTTAAGGAGCTTCAAAGCGGAAACGGAAACGACAATTCAAGTGACGAAAAGGGTAAACCGGCGAATTCGGCGGATGAGGCAACCGGCTTCCGTCCGGGAGAACAGCCGTATTTTGACAAACCTTTGGAAATCATCGTCGACAAAAGGACGCATCGTCTCGCGGTGGTCAGCGGAAATATCATTTTAAGAAGTTATCCGATTGGACTGGGCGGAGACCATACGCCGGAAGGCACGTTTGCGATTTCGGAAAAAGTCGTGAACCCGAACGGAAAGGACAACGGAGAATTCGGAAGCCGCGGCATGCAACTGTCGGATACGAACTACGCGATCCATGGAACGAACGATCCGGACAGCATCGGTAAAGACGAATCGAAGGGCTGCGTCCGCATGGGGAAAAAGGATATCGAGGAATTGTTCGATTTGGTGCCCAAAGGAACGAAGGTAACGATAGGAAAGGGGATATTGTCTTCGCTTGAGAGCGTCCCGAAGCAGCGTTTTGCGCTGGGACACCGGCAAGATCAGACAAATCCCCATCGAACATATCACTGGCTGTAGTAGCTTAGTAGTTTAAGTCTGGAACAAAATAAGCACGACGGCAACGGCTATAATGAGCACCGCTACAATGGATATGGTCCAGATGAGCGCTTTCTTGTTGACCTCATCTCTTTTTTGCTGCAGCGTAGGCGGTTTGCGTTTGGTTGACATGGATACCTTCCCCTCTCTTTACTATAAGGAATTGACAATTATCGGTACACATATCTATATTGTAATGGCTTTCATTTCAAATATCCATACATGTCCGCTATTTCACAAAGTTCATGCCGACTTTTCTTTTGCCGGAGAAACGGCTAAACTGGTTATAGAGCAAGGAAAGCTTGACGAACGGAGTGAATAACGAACGTGTTGTACCGGCATATAGGAAAACCTGCGTTTTTCCGGATGGATCCGGAAAAAGCACATCATCTCGTGATCGGCGGTTTACATACGGCTTCCAGGGTCCCTGGTGCGGCCTTGATGCTTCGCGGATTGTACGGCGTTCATGAAACGCCGGAGCTTGCTATCGAACTATTCGGAATTCATTTCCCTTCCCCGGTTGGGCTTGCCGCCGGGCTCGATAAAAATGCGGACGCCGTTGAGGGCTTTTCCTCCATTGGGTTCGGGTTCATGGAAGTAGGGACGGTAACGCCGAAAGGCCAGCCGGGCAACGATTTGCCGCGGTTGTTCCGGCTTCCGTCAGAGGAAGCGCTGATCAACCGGATGGGCTTCAATAATCGCGGAGCGGAACAAATGGCAAGGCGACTTGGCGCACTGAAATCCCGGCCCATCCCGATTGCCGTAAACATCGGCAAAAACAAGACGACGCCCAATGAACAGGCATACCGCGACTATGAACAGTGTATTTCGGCGCTATATCCGTACGCCGATTTCTTTGTGGTGAACATCAGTTCACCGAATACGCCGGATTTGCGTAATTTGCAGCATGGCGACGATTTGTCTTCACTGCTTGAGGCTGTGGTTGGTGAGATGGCGGCTCAGGCCAAGCGGCATGGTTCGCGAAAGGCGGTGCTGGTGAAAATCGCCCCTGACGTCACTGACGATGAGTTGGAATTTATGGTCGAAACGATTAAGGCCAGCGGCGTTTCCGGGCTTATTGCAACCAATACCACCGTTTCTCGGGAAGGGATTCGGCACAGCCGTGCCAAGGAAACCGGCGGACTTAGCGGGAAGCCGCTTGCCGCCCGCTCGACTGAAATTATATCCAAAGTGTACCAGCAAACGGAGGGACGGCTGCCGATTATCGGATCAGGCGGGATATTTAACGCCGCCGACGCTTACGCCAAAATTCGCGCGGGAGCTAGCTTGGTCGAGATTTACACGGCACTTATATATGAAGGTCCTGAGATCAATCGCGCCATTCACCGCGGCTTAAAGGAACTGCTGAGGCGGGACGGATTCGCCCATATATCCGAGGCGGTAGGGGCTGATCACCGATAAGCTGGGTACTGTAGACAGGAGGCATTAGGATGGACAGTAGGGATTGGGGAACATTTTTGCTTCCATATGAACAAACTGTTGAGGAATTGAAAGTGAAATTGAAAACGATGCGTTCCGAGCTGAAGAAGCTTGAGGAGTATGCGCCTATCGAATTCGTGACCGGCCGCGTCAAGAAGATTTCCAGCATACTGGACAAAGCCAAAAGACTAAACGTATCCATGGATGACCTTGAGACGGGTATCGAAGACATTGCCGGCATCCGCATTATGTGCCAGTTTGTCGAGGACATCCGCCGGGTTGCCGAATATATCCGCATGCGCAAGGATCTCAGAGTTTTGTACGAGAAGGACTATATTACGAATTACAAAGAAAGCGGCTACCGCAGCTTCCATATGATCGTGGAATATCCGGTGCAAACTGCGCTTGGGCAAAAAAATGTGCTGGCCGAAATCCAAATCCGCACGCTGGCCATGAATTTCTGGGCGACGATCGAGCATTCGCTGAACTATAAATATCGGGAAAGCCTGCCTGAAGAAATGCGGGGACGGCTGAAAAAAGCCGCCGAAGCCGCATTTGTCCTCGACAACGAAATGTCCAGCATCCGCCAGGAAATTCTGATCGCGCAAAAGAGCTTCGAAGACGACTCGAACATTGTTTCCGTGCTGCTTTCATCCATTCACCAGCTGTACTTTTACCATTTGGTGTCCGAGGCGATCAGCGCGCAGCGCAAATTTAACGAGCTATGGGAAGCCCACGACATGGAAGGCATCAAGGAACTGATGAATGAGGTGAAAGACCTCATTAAAGCGCACAAAAAAGTGGAGGAACCCGGGGATGAGCTATGAGCCGCTCTATGTGGCCTATCTGATTTATTTTAACCGGGACCGCGATTATTTTGAGTGTCATGAGGTGCTCGAGGAACTGTGGCTGAGCCGGGGCCGCGACCCGCTTTATAAAGGGCTGCTTCAGGCTGCTGTGGGACTGTACCATTTTCGGGGCGGAAATGCGGGGGGTGGCCGGAAAATGCTGCTTTCAGCGGCGGAGCGGCTCGCGGCGTATCCTGCGGACAGCTTGGGCATCGATCTGGAAAGCCTGCGCAGCGAGATTCGGAAATATGCCGAAGCGTTGGAGAGCTATATGAGTCACCCGTTCGAATATTATGATTTGACGATTTCCATCCTGGATCCTTTGCTGCTCCAAGAGGTGGAAGAGGCGGCGAATAAAATTGCGCCCAATATCCCGCAGCGGCGCGGGCCTGAGCGGGGGCCGAAACACGAAGAGCGGCAAAAGAAGTTGCTGGAACGGGATACCGACCCCAAAAGGGTTCGTTTGGATAAATGAAAAATGTCAAGGTCCTCCCTTTGAATGGGGAGGGCTTTTTTGTGCTAGGGCGGATCGGGACGCTTCCCGTATCGGGAGGGAGGGCCATATGGTACAATAAGATTGTTTTGTAATGGATCACCAGCTTAAACGGAATGGAAGGTAAATGAATGGCGATACAGTTGCCGGTAGCTTTTCTAAATCGAATGCGGGAGCTGCTGGAGGATGAATATGACGAATTCCTGTCCTCCTACGATAATCCCAGATACGCGGGCATCCGCGTAAATACGCTGAAAATCGGCGTCGAGTCGTTCCGGAAGATCGCTCCGTTTGAACTAAGGCCGATTCCGTGGTGCGAGACGGGGTTTTATGTTGATGAAAGTCTTAAACCGGGAAAACACGCTTTTTACCATGCCGGTTTATATTATATTCAGGAGCCCAGCGCCATGGCGCCCGTGGAACTGCTGAACGTCGTTCCGGGAGACCGGGTGCTTGATCTGTGCGCGGCGCCGGGAGGCAAGTCGACGCAAATTGCGGCCAAGCTGAACGGGCGGGGAATGCTTGTCACCAATGACATCAGCGCCGAGCGGACGAAAGCGCTGGCCAAAAATATCGAGTTGTACGGCGTCCGCAACGCGGTGGTGCTGAATGAATCGCCGGAGCGGATCGCCGCCAAGTTTCCGTACTTTTTCGATAAAATCCTGATCGATGCCCCTTGCTCGGGCGAGGGCATGTTCCGCAAGGACGAGGATATGGCGCGGCAATGGGAGAAGCATTCCATCGCCAAATGCACGGCGATGCAGCGGGATATTCTCAGAACGGCGGCTTCCATGCTGGCGCCGGAGGGGTTGATCGTCTATTCCACCTGCACGTTTGCGCCCGAAGAGGATGAGGCGATGATTGCCGAGTTCCTGGAAGATAACCCGGATTTTGAAGTGGTTCCGCTCCCGCGTGGCGCCGGGATTGAGCCTGGCCGGCCGGAATGGCTGGACTGGCTGCGGGGAAAGGAAGGCGGCGCGGGTTTTGCCGCGGAGATCGCTACTCAAACCGCAGGGTGCGGCCGGCTGTGGCCGCATCGGGTTGAAGGAGAGGGCCATTTCTTTGCTTTGTTGCGGCGGAGAGGGGCAGCGGGTTCACAGGAGGACCGGCCGCAATTTGACGATGAGACGGTTGGCAAGGCGACGGAAGAACGCTACCGGCGCGATTCCGCCGAATCCCGTCAAGGCGGCGGGAAAAAACGGGGGCTGCCTGCCGGAGGCCGGAAAGGGCCGGATGAACATGAGCTGCTCGGCAGTTGGACATCCTTTTCGGAGGAGCAGCTTGATCTGCACAATGAACTGCCGGGAGCTCCGCTGCTGTTCGGGGGCAATGTTTATTTGTCGCCGCTGCCGAAGGAGCAGTTGGACGGATTAAAAGTGGTTCGCCCCGGTTGGTACGCGGGTACGGTTAAAAACGGCAGATTCACCCCCGGCCATCCTCTGGCAACCGCGCTAAAGCCGGAAGAAGCGGCCAGAACGCTGGATCTCTCCGCTGCGGCGGGGGAAGCGGTCCGGTATTTAAAAGGCGAGACGCTGGAAATTGCCGTGGACCGAATTCGCTGCCGGCCGGGCGCGATGCCTAAAGGATACGTTCTTGTAACGGCGGACGGATATTCGCTGGGCTGGGGCAAGTGGCTGGACGGCCTTTTGAAAAACGAATATCCCGCAGGCTGGAGGTGGACATAAGGCATGAGTCAAGGCAAAAAAACGCAGCGTATCGATAAAATTTTAGGCCACCTGGGATACGGCTCGCGCTCTGACATCAAAAAGATGGTCAAGCAGGGGAGGGTCACGCTGAACGGCGCCGCCGTGAAAGACAGCGGCGTCCAAAGCGATCCCATGGCCGACACCATTGAAGTGGACGGGGAAGCCGTCTTTTACCGGGAGTACGTGTATCTGATGATGCATAAACCTCCGGGCGTGATTTCTGCGACCGAGGATACGCGAGAGCGGACCGTCATCGACCTGCTTCCCGCAGAATTCCAGGTTTTTGCGCCATTCCCGGTCGGCCGGCTGGACAAGGACACCGAGGGTCTTCTGCTGCTGACCAACGACGGCCAGCTCGCCCATGACCTGCTCTCCCCGCGCAAGCATGTGCCAAAGACCTACGAGGCCATCGTCCTCGGTCACATCGGCGACGCGGAGGATAAACGCTTCAAGCAAGGCGTCGAACTCGACGACGGATACGTCACCCTTCCCGCAGAGCTGAACGTGCTGGAGCACCGCACACTGGACGACGGCAGCAAGCAGTCGCTCATCCATCTGACGATCTCGGAGGGCAAGTTCCATCAAGTGAAGCGAATGTTCGAGGCCGTCGGCTCCAAGGTCACCTACCTGAAGCGGATCTCCATGGGCCCTCTGGCCCTGGACGAAACCCTGCCGATGGGTTCCTTTCGCGAGTTGACGGAGCAGGAACTGGAAACCCTGCGGACCTACAAAAAATAGCTAAGGCAAACGTAAAGCGATTCCCGCAGGGAGAGCGCTGTTAGCAGGAAGTAGCAGAAAAGCACCCACAAATTAATCCCTGCACAAACGTAAAGCGATTCCCGCAGGGAGAGCGCTGTCAGCAGAAAGTAGCAGAAAAGCACCCACAAATTAATCTCTGCACAAACGTAAAGCGATTCCCGCAGGGAGAGCGCTGTTAGCAGGAAGTAGCAGAAAAGCACCCACAAATTAATCTCTGCATAAACGTAAAGCGATTCCCGCAGGGAGAGCGCTGTTAGCAGAAAGTAGCAGAGAAGCGCCCCACAAATTAATCCCTGCATAAACGTAAAGCGATTCCCGCGGGGAGAGCGCTGTTAGCCGAAAGTAGCAGAGAAACGCCCCACAAATTAATCCCTGCATAAACGTAAAGCGATTCCCGCAGGGAGAGCGCTGTTAGCAGAAAGTAGCAGAGAAGCGCCCCACAAATTAATCCCTGCACAAACGTAAAGCGATTCCCGCAGGGAGAGCGCTGTTAGCACACAGTAAGGTAAAAAAGCTACCTAGTTGAACTCACCGCCCCAAGCGGGAGCGCTAAAAGTAGAGCGTGCCCGCAGGGCGACAAGCGGCTTAATTAGCAGCCTAAGTATCCCGGGTGCGCTAAAGCGGCAGTCACGAGCAGGCCGGTTTACCAGGTAACCCGGGTGAACTTAAAGTAAGACGTACCCGAAGGGGGAAAAGCGTTCCACGCACCAAAGTCCAAGCGCATCCCCGAAGGGGACAGCGGCAGGAGCGCCTCTGCCCCTCCAACGTTATCCCAGTTTGCGGGAGTCCAGAGGGCTGCAAGCCCTTGGGGCCCTCCCTTACGGTAAGGGAGGGTTTGGGAGGGTTGAGATAAATTAAAAGGAGAAGACCACGGAGATGAAATACAAACTGATAGCATTAGACGTAGACGGAACCTTGCTGAACGACGATCACGAATTGTCGCCGGGAACGGCGGAAACGATCCGCAGCCTGGCGGATCAAGGAGCGGAATTCGTACTGTGCACCGGGCGTGCTCCGGGCAATTCGATTCCTTTTATGAAAAAGATGGGGCTTGAAGGGTATGTCATCACCCATAATGGGGCGGCCACCGTCGATGTCCGAAGCGGGGAAATTGTCCACGAGTTTGCGCTTAATCCGCATGGACTGGAGCCTTATATGGATTACTGCCGGGAGAACGGCATCCATTTTGACGTCAATACGACGTTTGCGCTTTATGTGCAAGGAGTCGCGGGCCTCAGTCAAGTCGCGCTGGACATGTATCACAAGTTTTTGATCGAGCCGCTGGAGCTTCCCGCTTGGGCCGATTTCAGCGAACCGATCGTCAAATTCACCGTATCCGATCAAATGAAAGTGATGGATAAGGTTTACGCGGACTGGAGTCTTTGGCAGCAGGAATTCAATATGCTGCGGAGCGGAGACTTTTTCATCGACCTGATGCATAAGGAAGCTTCCAAGGGAGCGGCGCTGCAGAAACTGGCGGAAAAACGCGGGATTCCGGCCGAGAATGTCATGGCCATCGGCAATTATTATAACGACATTACGATGCTGACCTTTGCCGGACTGGGCGTGGCCATGGACAATTCGCCGCTGGAAGTGAAAGCCGCGGCAAATGCGGTGACGGCATCCAATAACGCGGAAGGCGTCAAGCTGGCGCTGCAGAAATATTGCCTTCAAGCTTAATTTGCGAAGCATTGAAGCATTTAATGAAGCATAATATTGAAGGATCGGGGGGATTAATTTCTCTCGGTCCTTTTTAACGGACTCAGCATTCCTTATTTCAAGGATTTTGCCAACTATTTTCCGCTAACGGATCGAGGAAACGTTATTTGCCCGAAACGCCCTCAAATGTCACGCTTCCAAGCCGAATAAGGTCATCTGAGTCCGTTAGCCGAGGAAATCAAGCGAAAACCGCTAAATAACGTCGCTACGATCCGTTAGCCCCAAAAAAGGGAGTCATACACGAACGCCACACCACCTAAACCGCTACCGGCTCAAATCCGCCGGACTCTCCGCGTCGTTCAAGCGTGCGCCGCCATAGAAGAAAACGAAAGCGAACACGCAGCCGATCGCGACGAACAAACTACCGCCGGCGAACCCCAGCTCTCTGGGGGAGAAGCCTTCCAGAACCAGGCCTGCGGCAAACATGGAAAGGCCCATTAGCGTATTTTGCATGGTCGCCAGCATTCCGAAGAAACGCCCTTGCAGCTCTGCCGGGAAAGCGGTCATCAAAATCGTCTCGCTGCATGCGTTCCCGATGCTGGAGAAAATCGCCGAGAACACGAGCAGAACGGCAATCAGCAGAAATGACGGGCTTTGGCTGATCAGCACATGGGTAACCCCTTCCAGCAGGATGGCGAAAATCGTCGCCGCTTTCATGATTCGGGCCACTTTTCCGGTAAACGCCGATCCGGCGATCATGCCCAAGCCAAGCGCGCCGTATAAAATACCGATCCCCAGGTCGCCCATCCGAAAAACTTCGGAGGCGTACACGCTGATCAGAATGTTGAAAATCCCGTCGCCAACCGGCAATACGGCGAATACGACCAGCATGGCCCGCAGAAACGCCGACCCGGCTATCACCTTGCGCAGCTCGCCGAACGTTGCCGCAAAGGGCGGAGAAGTTGTACCGGCCGGTTGGCCGGACGATGCAGGAGGCCCAGTTTTTTGCCCGGGAGCATCCGGCAGTGCGGCTTCAGGAATGGAAAGCCCGGACAACAGAAGAGCGGAAAGCAGAAACGACAGAGCATTGATGACAAAAGAAACCTGCCCGCCGACAGCTGCCGCGATCACCCCGCCCGTTACGGAACCGCCGATTAGCACGAAACCTACCTTCGATTGCTCCAGACTGTTCACGGCGAGCAGATTCTCCTTGCGAACCAGACGGGGAATGACCGACATGCGGGCCGGAGCGTAAAGCGCTTCGCCGGCGGATAAGATGAATGAACTGACGTAAATGATCCACACATCTCCCGAATCCTTGACAAGCAGCGGGCATAGTGCGAAGAAAACCCGTACGGCGTCGGTCAGGATCATGATCGTTTTTTTGGAGAAACGGTCGGACAGCCAGCCGCCAAGCGGCCCGAGAACAAGGTAGGGGAGCAGGCGAACGGCAAAAGTAATCCCTACGGACAACCCCGAACCGGTTAGCGATAACAGCAGCCCTAAAACGGCCACTTGGCTGAAGCGGTCCCCGATGCCATTGATAAGCCCTGCGCCGAACAACCGCCTATACTGTGATTCTTGACGCAGCACCAAGCGATGATTCATTTCGAATAGACTCCTTTCGTATTCCGCAAACATATATTTATCTAATTTCACATATATCTAATTAGATATCGAAAAAAAAGGGCAATTCACTTTTGCCCCCACATTTCCGGCGGATTCAGCTCATAGATGCTGTTTTCCCTGTACATAAAATGATTCATGACAAACTCGCGGCGAATCGTCGCAAAATCCTCGTGGTATTTCAAAATGTAATCGTTAATTTCTTTCTCGGTATATCGCCGGTGCGGTTCCAAACCCTTGACAAGCCGTTCGAGCACGATGAGTTTTTTCTTGCGCTGAGCAGGAAGATGCTTCAAAGTGCCTTCCTTGGTAAAAAAGTTGTCCAGCACCGCCGCTTTTTTCTCGGCGTCTCCTTTTTTGCCCTCCGAGCTTGGAGCCGGCTTTCCGATGTTCAAAATCGCCTGCGCCTGTTGGGATAAGCTCTTCTCGTTCAGGTAGAAGTAGATCGTGTTTTTGTCGCGGCGCTCGTAAACTAGGTCGGCTTCGCGAAGTTTGGTCATGTGGTGGGTAATCGTCGGGGGCGTAACCCCGAGTTTGCCGGCAAGCGCCTGACCATGGAGCGGTCCGTTTTGCAGCAGAGCGATAATCCGGATCCGGGTCACATCTCCCACGGCCTTATGAAAATTCACCAATCGGTCCAGCTGCATATATATCCCCTCGCTAATTTGATAAATATTTAATTAGACGCTTGTATTATTCCACGACAACCCGGAGAAGTCAATAGAAAGAGCGCTGCCTTGGCCCCAAAAGCCATAAAAAGCGCAATAAAAAAGCGGAATGAACCCTGATCCGGATTCATCCCGCTTTTTTGCTAGACTATTAAACTAAGAAGGCACGGGAAACGATAACGAGCAAGATGAAAAGTACCAAAATGACTCCCGTGGAAGTGAAGGCTCCGCCTACTACGTCACTCATTGTTATTCCTCCCTTGCTGTCCGTTGGGATTCTCGCATTCACGAGATACCATATCGTATGCCTTGGAAAAGAAATAATTTTGGACTAGCGGCCAATCGCGGGAAAAGGGGCTGCAGTCCTTTTTACTTCAGACTGCGCAGCCCTTTGGGAAGGTGATTCTTGAGCTGGCCGCCGCTTGCCTTGCCCCAGCCGAGCGGAAACAGCTCTCCCCCGCACGAAACGGCGGCGAGACACCAGCCTTTCAAATCCGCAGGAATCCCGACCGTCTCTCCGTGCAGAAAAGCCGCTGTCTCTGCGGAATTTTCCTCCAGCGGCCAGACCCGGAGGGCATCGGCCGCCTTAACGGCCATCGCTAGCGCGTGGGCGGGTTGGAAGCGCCCTTTCCGATAATCCCCGAGGTGGAGTCCCGCCCGGGGGATCTTCAGACCGGAGAGCTGCTCCGCCGTAAGTGCAAGTCCATGGCTTTGCGGCAGCCAATACAGCGCTTCGCCGAACAGAACCGGGTCGCCGTTCCCGGGCTCGAAGCCGGGGAGATCCTCCGCGGCCCAAGAACGGTACGCGTCCCAAGCGGCCGCGAGCTCCCGGGCGGCGGCGTCCTGGCCGGCCCGTTTGCCGCCGTGCGCTCCTGCCGGCCGGCGTTGTTCCCGGTTGCGGCCAGAGGGGGCGACCGGAAGCGCCGTATCGCCGCCGGCAGCTTCCGCATCGTGAGCCCGTTCCAGCAGGGCGACGTAGTGGCCTTCGCCGCGCTCGCGGTGCGGCCAGATCCGCTTTTCGCCGAGCAGCCGCAAAAAAGGGTAAGCCTCCAGCAGTCGAAGTATCGTCTCTTCGTTCTCCTTGCGGTTGAACGTGCAGGTGGAATAAGCCGATTTTCCGCCGGGCTTTAGCATTTTTACCGCATCCTGCAAAATGTCCCACTGCCGGGCGGCACACAGCTCCACCGATTCCGGCGACCATTCGGAAATCGCGTCCGGATCCTTGCGGAACATGCCTTCCCCGGAGCAGGGGGCGTCGAGCATGATCCGGTCAAACGTAAGCGGAAAACGAGCCGAAAGCTCCGGCGGCGTTGCCTGGGTAACGATCGCGTTTCGGATGCCGAGCCGTTCTACGTTCTCCGCCAGAATCCGCGCGCGCTGCGGGTGAATCTCGTTGCTGACGAGCAGCCCTTCACCCTGCATTTTTGCGGCGATCTGCGTCGTTTTCCCGCCGGGGGCGGCAGCAAGGTCCAGCACCGTTTCGCCCGGCTGCGGATTAAGCAGCTCCACGGCCGACATCGCCGACGGTTCCTGAATATAATATAATCCGGCCGAATGGAAAGGATGTTTACCAGGCCGAGCTTGCTCTTCATAATAATAACCCGTTTCGCACCAAGGAACGGAAGTGAGCGCAAACAACTCCGCGATGCGGGAGGCAGCCGGGGATTCGAAGGGAGCTTTAAGCGTATTAAGTCGAAGCCCGAAGGTTCTCGGCAGCGCGTAGCTGTCCAGAAAAGCTTGTCCTTCCTTCTCGCCAAGCATGGAGAGGACCGTTTTTTGGAACACTGCGGGCAGGGATATTTCTGTCATCGTCTGGGGAAGGCTCCTTTCAAAGTTCCAGTCAACATTACCTCAGAAGTTTATCACATCGTCTTTTAATCTCAAAAGGGGAATGGATGTTCTTTCCTGCGTTCTGTATAATGAAGATGCGAGCGTTTCATCCGCAAAACGGAATGACCATGCAAAGGAGAACCTATATGAAACTGCTGCAGGCTTTATTTTTTCCTCCGGAACAACCCGGCGGCGTATCATCGATGATTCCTTTTATGCAAGACCGGTTCAACCCTCCCCATTGGGAGATGGAACTGTTTTCCCTGCCCAAGCGCATCCGTTCCAAAGGAACCGATCCCGTTGAATTCGAAACCTTCGACTGGCATGAATTCGAGCAAAGCCCGATCGTGCAAAAATACGTGCAAACCTATCGCGATTATTTGTGGTGGACGAAGCTGCGGATCAAAACGTCTTACGATTTGATCCACGCCCATCATCCGATTGCGGGGCTGGCCATGAAAGCCGCTTTCCCCGACACGCCCGTGGTACAAAGCGTCCACTCCAGTTATGAGCGGGAGTTGATTCTGAACGGACGGATTAAAGAAAACGACATCGAGCACCAATTCCTCACTTTGCTGTATAAAGAACTGGAGAAAAAGACCGACCGGATGTATACGGTTTCGAAGTCTTTTGCCGAGTATTTGGCTCCCTATGTCGACGATCCGGACGCGATCCAAGTCATTCCGAACGGATTTGACGAGAAACGTTTCAAACCGGTGCCGCATGAAAACGAGGTCGCGCAGCTGGTTTCGGTTTGCCGTCTCGTCCCGGCAAAAGGGCTTGATATTCTGCTGAAAGCCTGCGCCGAATTGAAATCGCGGGGCTTAAGTTATGTGCTGCATATTATCGGCGACGGGCCCAGCCGATTAGAGCTGGAACAGCTGGCCCAGCGTCTCGGGATTTATGACGACACGATTTTTTACGGATACACGCTGCACCCCGAAGAGTTTATGCCGTTCTTTGATATTTTCGTGCTGCCTTCGCGGGCGGAGGCTTTCGGTTCGGTATTCGCCGAGGCGGCGATGTGTTCCCTTGCGCTTGTCGGCACGGACACCGGAGGCATTGCCGAGCAGATCGAGAATGGAATCAACGGCCTGCTTGTTCCGCCGGAGAACCCGTTCGAACTGGCCAACGCATTGGAGAAGATGATCGTCGATCCGTCTTACCGCTACGAGTTGGCGCGCACGGGGTCGGATAAAGCGAAAAACCTGTATTCTCTGAACCGCGTGGTCCATGAATTGAAAAAAGTGTATTTGCAATTCAAATAATGAAAGAGTGCTGATGTTATGAATTCGTTCCGATTTCTTCACGCTGCCGATCTGCATCTGGACACCCCGTTTTCGGGGATGTCCGGCGTGCCGGATCGGCTGCGTCGGTATTTGCGGGAATCCACCTTTGCCGCCTTCGCAAAATTGGTCGATCTGGCCGTCGCCGAGGAGGTGGATTTTATCGTGCTGAGCGGCGATATTTACGACGCCGCCGACTCGTCCCTGCGGGCGCAGCTAAGGCTGCGGGAAGCCTGGGACAAGCTCGGGCTGCACGGCATTCCCGTGTATGCCATTCACGGGAATCACGATCCGCTCGGCAGCAGCCGCTTGCGGCTGGCCACGCCGCCGCATGTCAAGATATTCGGGCCGCAGGCCGAAGAGGTTACGGCCGTGCGCCGAAGCGACGGGCAGCCCGTGGCTATCGTCAGCGGGGTATCCTACGGGACCGCGGCGGTCACGGACAACCTGTCCCTGCAGTTTCGCCGGGAGCCGTCCTCGCCGCCGCTGTATCATATCGCGGTGCTTCACGCCAATGTGGACGGGCAGGAAGGGCATGACGCTTACGCCCCATGCTCGCTGCGGGATTTGCAGGCGTCCGGGTACGACTATTGGGCGCTTGGCCACATCCATAAGCGGCAGATCTTATCCGAAGCCCCGTGGGTGGTCTATCCCGGCAACATTCAGGGGAGAAGCCTGAAGGAGACCGGACCGAAGGGCTGCTATCTCGTGGACGTGGCGGAAAACGGAACCGCCCGGCTGACGTTCCGCGAGCTGGCGCAGGTCATATGGCTGGAGGCGGAGGTGCCGATCGAAGGCTTAAATTCCGAGGAAGCCTGGAAGCTTCAGGTGGAAGAGAAGCTGGAGGAGACCCGGGAAGAAAACGACGATAAAATCGCAATTTTGCGGCTGACATTTACCGGCAGAGGTCCGCTTCATCCCCTGCTTCAGTCCGGCCGTGAAAGCGATGATTTGCTGCAGGAGCTGCGGCGGCGGGAGACGGAGCTTCTGGAACGGGAAGCGGCGGGAATGCCGCATGGAATCGTATGGCCGGCAGGCTTCAAAAGCGATACGGGCATGGATATTGACAAGGCCCGGATCATGCGGGAGGACAGCTTCCTTGGCGAATTGCTCCGGCTGGGAGACCTTGCAAAAGAAGAGCCGGATCTGCTGGATGCCATTATGGACGGGGCGATAGGTCCGCTTTCCGACAACCGCCAGCTGCGGAAGCTGATAAAAGGAATGGGTGCGCGGGAGCGCCTTGAATTGCTGCACCGGGCCGAAGAGCTGGCCTCCTCCCTGCTGTTGGCAGAGGAGACGAGGGAGGGAAGAAACCCATGAGGATCGAGAGGCTGCAGGTTAGCGGATTTGGGCATTTGAACGGTTTGGACATTGCGCTGCCGGGATCGGTAACCGTGCTTTACGGACCGAACGAGGCCGGGAAAAGCACGCTCCTCGGATTCGTACGGGCCATGCTGTTTGGCATCCCGAGCCGCGCGAACGGACCGGAACGTTATGAGCCCGTCCGCGGCGGCGTCCATGGAGGGACATTGACGATTCGCGGCGAGGACGGAGCCGTCTGGACCGTCGAACGGTATGCACAGCCGCCGGAAGGCCGGAATCTCGCGGGAACCCGCGGCGATCGGCTGCGTATCTCCCGAAGCGGTGAAAACGGCATGCTGCTGGAGACAACGCAGGAGGAACTGCAGCGGCAGCTGCTCGGCGGCATGTCCAAAGACATGTTCAAGCAGCTGTTTGCCGTTTCGCTGACTGAGCTGCAGGAGGTGTCGGCCCTTCGCTCGGAGGAGATGAGCCGTTTTCTGTTCCATGCCGGAATCGGCGGAGGAGCGGCCGTGCTGCGCGGGGAGAAAAAGCTTCTGCAGGACATGGACAAGCTGTACCGGCCGCGGGGAAGAACGCAAGAGATTGCGCTTCGCCTCCAGGCCGTGGAGCGGCTTGAAAAGGAAGCCGAGTCGGCGAAGACTCTGCTGCCTCGCTACAACGTGGTGCTTGAGGAGCTGGAGGCGACCGTCGCCGAACTGGCAGCCGGCGAAGCGGAGCGAATGACGCTGAACCGAATCGCGTCGAGGCTGCAAAAAGCGGTGGACGACCGGTCCGATTGGATTCGGCGGGAAGCCGTCCGCTCCGAACTTGAAGCGATTCCCCGGCACAATCGGTTTCCGGAGGAAGGCTTGGCCCGCTGGCAGGCGCTGCAGGCGGAAAAAGAGCGGCTGCTGCTGGAGCACAGCGAGCTCGCCCGGCGACTCGAAGCTCGGCAGGCCGAGCTTCGTTCGGTAACGCCCGATGAAGCGCTGCTTCGGCAAGAGGCGGCCTTGCGCTCTCTGGAGGGACAATTGCCGGAATACGAAGCCAAACGGCGGGAACTGGTCGAATTGGAGGCCGAGTCGGTTCAGCTTCATGGCCGCCTGGAGGAAGATTTGCGCAGCATCCGCCCGGACTGGACGCCGGACGACTTGCGAATCTTCGCGGGAACGGTAGGCGAGCGGGAAAGCGTGCGTCAATTTGCCGCTAGGTTCGCCGCTTACGATAAGGACATGGAGGTGCTTCGCAGCGAACGTTTCAAACAGGAGCGGGTTGCGGCATCCGCAAGGGCGGCTTTCGAGGCGGCAAACGCATTGGTGATTGAAAACGAAGCGGCAGGAGAACGGCAGTTCTCCGTGCTTGTCCCGCAAACGCGCGCCGATATCCGCGCCGCATGGCAGGAGCTCGCGCTTGAGCTCGACCGCTGGAGAGAGCAATCCGCCTCCCGGATGGCGGAGCTTCGCGCCGCTGACGCGGAAGCGCTGGCGGTGTCGCAAATGCGCTCGCTGTACGGGAAATTGCTTGCCGGAAGCGCTCTGCTGACCCTTGCGCTTCCGGCCGTGTTGTGGCTTGCTGCGGATTCTCCCTGGGGAGCATTGCTGACCGGCGTTATCCTGGCCGTCTTTGACGCTTATCTTGGCTTCTCCGCATATGGCCGGCAAGACAATAAACGCCCGCGTTCTCTTTCCGGCAGACGCTCCGGAAGGGAGGCGGCCGCCGGTCCGGAAGATCGCTTGAATGCGCTTCTGTCCCGCCTGATTCGGCATCCGCTGAGCGCGGCTGCCCGGGAAAACGGCGGATCGGCTTCCGTGCAGGTGCCCGGCGCATGGGACCAAGAAGAGCGGCAGCTGCGCCGGCTGATGGAGAGCTGGGCGCTGTGGGAACAGCGTCACGATACGCTTGAGGCAGAGGCGCTTGCATGCCGCAATCGGGCGGCTGCGGCGAAGGACGAGCTTGAGGGGCTGGAACGCGAGTTGTCCAGGCGTGAAGCGGCGTTCGCCGAACTGGCGCGGGACTGGGAAGATTGGCTGACGGAGCGCAGGCTCTCCTCCGATCTGTCGCCGGAGGCGGCGATGGACGTGTTCCGGCTTGCCGAACAGGGCCGGGAGCGCTTGAACCGCCTGGACTTCGTTTCCGGCAAAGCCGCAACTTTCCACAAGGATCTGAAGCGGTTCGAGGAAGAATGCTCAGCGCTTCTCGTTCAGTCCGTCTCCTCGTCCGAGTTGATGGATTCCGCGGTTGCCGGGCTCAAACAAGCCCTGATCCGGCTGGACCACGAGATGGAGCTTCATACCAAACGCGAGATGCTGCTGGCGAAGCTGGCTCCGCTCAAGGAGGAAGGCGAGCGCTTGGAGGACCGCCTGAGCCGGCTGGAGCTGCAGGAGCAAGGTCTGCTGGCAGAAGGTCAGGCCGAGGATGGGGAAGCCTTCCTGCGCATCGGGGCGAACGTCAAACGGCGTCAGGAGCTTGAACGGAATCTACGGCAGCAGGAATTGCTGCTCTTCAGCGGGTTGGACGAAAACGAACGGAGCGAACTTAAGGCGCTGCTGCGAGTGGCAGACGAGGCGGAGCTCCTTCGGCAGGCTGAACAAGCACGGGTAACCAAGGAAGAATCTGAGGCGAGCTGGAAGCTTCTTCAGGAAAGACGCGGCCGGCTCTTGCAGGAAAAAGAGACTTTGGAGCAGCGCGGTAGACAGGAGGATTTGCAGCAGAAGCTGGCCGAGGCGGAGTCCGCTCTTGCCGACGGTGTGGACCAATATGCGGTCATGGCGGTGTGCAGCGAACTGATCGCCCGCGTTCGCCGCATATATGAGGAGGAGCGGCAGCCTGCGGTGCTGCGGGCGGCGTCCGGTTATTTTACGGAAATGACGGGCGGGACTTACAAGCGGATCGTGATGAAAATGGGCAGTCAGGAACTTATGGCCGAGCATGCCGAACATGGGGTGATCGAAAGCGCCTATTTGAGCCGGGGGACAGCCGAGCAGCTGTATCTCGCGATGCGGCTGGCCTTGTCGGAGGCGGTGCTGAGAGAAGGCAGCCTTCCTCTTCTGCTCGACGATCTGTTCGTCAACTTTGATCTGTCCCGGCTTGACGGGGCTCTTTCGGTGCTTCGCTCTGTTTCAAACCGGCAGCAGATCATCATGATGACCTGCCACGCCCATATCGTGGAGCGGATTCAAGCCCAAATGCCGGGCGCTCAAATTGTGGGGTTATCCGGATGAGCCCTTTTTTCGGTAGTTGGCCAGCATAAAGGCCCACAGCAGGCTAAACAACCCAAATGCCGGATAAAGTACGGACAGCAGGGAACTGAAGCCAAAGAGACTGGTCACGTAGCAGATAAACAAAATCGTAAGGCCGATCAGCATGGGCGGAGCTTGAATTCGCTGCTGAATCTGCAGAGTTACCCCGTATACATCGGCAACGAACGTGCTGAAGATTTCCATAAAAATCAGCAGAACATAGATGAGCTGCACCGTCGTGCCAAGCTGCTGGGCGATGCTGCCCATGGGGATCTCGTATTGAACGATGCCCGGCATATGGGCGGACAAGGCGAAATGGCCGGCCATCAGCATAAAACCAACCCCGGTTCCGCCCAAAACTCCTCCTGCGATGATCACGCGCCGATTGTCAGTATGGCTGCCGATCGGAACCAGGACCGCTTGCGCCATAGACAAATTAAAGGCGGTGTACATCAGCGGCGAAGCCCAGGCAAAATAGAGGAGGTCATCGGTGCCAAGCGTGAGAAAACGCGTCGCCCCCGGCGAACCGGCCGTATTGAAGATGATGGCGAGGGATAATGCCAGCATCATCGGAACGACGATGGAGTTCAACTGCATCACGCCGCCGATGCCCCGGCCGAGCAGCAGAAAGGTACATAGGAGCGTAATCCATAAGCCTATCTGATAATGAAGTCCGAGATGCTCCATGAAGACCGAGCCGGCCCCGGCGAGCATCACGCTGTTGACGCCGATCAGGACGATCAAGGTGAACAAGCTGAGGCCTCGTCCTACTTTATCGCCGAATAGGCGGCGGTTCAAATCCTCGTAGGATACGGCCTTGATCTCCCGGGCGAGCAGCATCATTTTGGTGCCCAGCCATACGAACAGGATCGTCGATACGAGGATCATCGGAATTCCCCATTTGCCGTACCGGGTGAAAAACTGAAGAATTTCCTGCCCCGTCGCAAAACCGGCCCCAACGACCGTACCGATATATGTGAAGGCGATCTGCAGAATTTTTACGGCATTTTTCATGGTTTTCCCCCCGGCGGATGTGCTATATATAGTACAAGGTATGTCGTCTTGGAACGGGACATGACTCAAAACCTAAATGATGAGCTTTGGAGGCAAAAATATGGAGTTATTAAAACAAAGGATCATGGAGCAGGGCGTTATCGTCTCGGACCAAGTGCTGAAGTTGGATGGGCTGCTGAACCATCAGGTGGATCCGCAGTTGACCATGCGGATGGGCAAGGAGTTTGCGGAGCGATTCCGCGATGCCGGCGTGACGAGGGTCATTACCGTGGAGTCGTCGGGGATCGCGATTGCTTTTGCCGCCGCTTATGAGCTGGGGGTGCCTTTGGTGTTTGCGCGCCGGAAAAAGACGCTTCTTGTTGAACCGGACATGCTGTGCGAACGGGTACCTTCGTTTACGAAAGGCATTGTCACGGATATCCTCGTGTCCCGGGAGTTCATCGGGGAAGAAGACCGGATCCTGTTTATCGACGATATTATCGCAAACGGGGATGCGGCGCGGGGACTTATCAAAATCATCGCTCGTTCCGGAGCGGAGCTGGTAGGTGCGGGAATTGCGGTGGAAAAGTGCTTTCAGCCTGGCGCGAGGGCTATCCGGGAGCAAGGCGTCCGCCTGGAATCGTTGGTGAGGATCGCTTCTCTCGAAGGCGGCCAAATCCGTTTTGCCGATTAAACTTGGGCTCTTCCAAAGGGAACATTTTTGTAAGAATCCTTTGCAGGCCCTCCTTTTTTCGTTATAATGGGGAGTACTAGGGAGAGGAGGCTTAAATCATGGGGAAAGAATCAGTTGTAGACGTGGAGTTTTTTATCTCGAAATTGTCCGATGCAAAGGTCACATTTGAACGTGCCCTGGATTGTAAACATACGGAATTTGATGACCTTTATCCCTATATGCTTGAACATCCCCAGTTTTTCTGGTACAAACGTTACGTTGCCTGGTCGGCGTTACTGACGATCGCAGGGTTGTGTCAGGAACTGAATGTGCCATGGAAGGATCAGTTCAGTCCTCAGCAGGTGGGGTATTTGGAACAACGCGTGATGTCTGCGAAAGTGCTTGATTTCTGGTTCGAAAAGAATGATAGCAAGGAACATGCTTCCCTTTAATTCGTTTTAAGAAATTGCGACTTTACCGATAGCTCGTCAAGATCTGCCGTCATATAGAAAGACTCCGCCTTGACTAAGCGGGGTCTTTTTTTGAAACTCGTCACAGGAAGGAGCAGTTAACCGATGATCTCGGATGAACAATTGAACGAATACCGCCTATCCGGCGAAAAAGTACGAGTCGTGCGCGATGCGATCGAAGCCAACGATGTCCGGGGCATTGTCGTCGCCTGGGATGACACCCATGTACTCGTGCGTAAGCCCAATCGAAACATCGTTAAGCTGGACCGGAGCTACATCTATCAGACCGCTAAACAATCTCGGGTATCGCCGGGGGAATAGGCATATTTTTCGCGGCACGGGACATTGTATAAGTGATTCCAATCCTAAAAAGAAAGGATGCTTTGCCATGTCGCGGGTTACCGACAAAATCAATGCGTACAAAGAGGAAATGGATCGCTACGGCGCCTCCATGCCGAAAGTGACGGAAGCATATCATCAATTTACCGGCGAAAGCTTTTCCGACGGTTCGCTGGACGCGAAAACGAAGCAGCTGATCGCGCTGGGTATTGCGTTGTCTGTAAATAACGAAATCTGCACCTTCTATCATGCCGCAGAAGCCAAATCAAAAGGGGCAAGCGATGCGGAGATTTTGGAAACCGTAGCGGTGGCTTCCGCGGCGTTGGCCGGAAACGCTTTGTCCCAGGGCGTGACCCGGGTTCAGGAAGCTCTTACGGTTCGGCCTGTTCAATAGCCTCATCCAGGATTTACAGGTTGACTCCCCCATGACCGCGTGATATTATAAACTTTGTCACTGCGGAAAAACACTTTCTCGCAAGACGAAATTACGCGGTCGTGGCGGAATTGGCAGACGCGCACGGTTCAGGTCCGTGTGGGCTAACCCCCCGTGGAGGTTCGAGTCCTCTCGACCGCATTACTTTATAAAAAAGGCTTTAGTTGCTCAGGCAACTACAAGCCTTTTTTACATAACTGCTAACTCAAGTTACTGCTCGTTATCTGGACAAAAAGTCTTGCACTTATCTATTTGATCCGTATTAGGTAGTTAGAAAAGGAAACTCGTTCTGGGTTTAGGCGAGCCTTTAAAATTGGTCAAGCTGTGTACTTCGTACTAAACTATCAATAAATGAAGAGTCGTATAGCCCTTGATAGTCAGGACTATACGACTCTTGTAATATATGCGATTATATCGAGTATTACTGTGGAGCAACAATCATGATACCGTCAAGATGCAAATCATTGAATGATGTCCAGACAGGTTCATATACTTTATAGCTTCCTGGAGGAATAGGACTATCTGTACTGCTGAGAGTTACGACTCCTGTATGGGTACCGGCTATATCAAAAGTCCAGCCTTGTAAAGAGTTATCATATGCGTAGTCAGTTAAAATAGACCCGCCGCTGTCTCCCCCCATAGAAGAATACCCGGTAGCTAAAACTTCGTTACGTTTGTACCCATAACCATCGCCCCCCCAATAAATATCAACATCTGAATAGGCTATTTGACCTGATGTAGTGGTTCCGCTATTCGCGCCTCTTAAATAAATTGTATCTCCAGGTGTATCGGCAACATATATACCGGTTATCATAGCCATATTTGTAACAGAAGGGTAGGGAACCCTCGGGCGTCCTTCGTAATTAGAGTTCAAAGTTATATAACCTGCATCAGCAACTGCATTTGAGCCATCCCCAGCAGAAGTGGTTCTATAGGTATAATCACCAATTGAGGTAGTATTCCATGTAGGTTGATACCAAGCGCTGACTGTGTCTGTAGGTTGACAATGACCAGCAGTAACCAGCACATTTTGATTGTTTTGATTTACACCAAAATAACCTGCAGTACAAACGCTGTATTGGTATAAATTATCTCCTACTTCATGGTAGTTTCCCCCGATTTTTGATCCCATAGGAAATAAAGAACCGTAATGAGTATCGTCTGTTTCCACCGTAAATGCCGAAGCTGGTACTTCGGTAAACTCAAGCAAATCTGATTGGGGAATAAGCGAAGTCACCGATTCTTTACTAACGATTGTGTCTTCATCCAATGCAATAATTAGCCTGTTATTTTTTACATCGGGAATAAGGGCTCGAACCGATCCGGGTTCAACACTTTTTTCAATTATCGTTTTTGCATTCTCGATATCGGCCCAAGAAAACTTTGTAACTTCAAAGTCAACTTTATCCTGGTTTTGGATTGATTCACGGACCAGTTTTTTTAGGGATTCGGAGTTTTCAGTAATTTGGACGACTACCGTGCCCTCATCTTCAGCATAGTAATATCCTGAAAATTGGTCAGGGGACTCTTCAATAAGCTTTTTGATAGAGGGGATATCTCGCTTGATTCTTTGCTTTTCAACATAGTTATCCAGAAGTGTAGTATTGCCTAGAATATTGGGAGATATGTTAGTTTCAATGGGATAGGGGATTTCATTAACATTATTTTTTTGAGTGATCTCTGCAATATCCCAGATACTTCCTCTAACCGTTTTCCATTGATAGTTATCTTCTGCACTTACGGAAGTATTAATGCTTGAACTAAAAATTAAGGAGATAGCAAGTATAATCGATCCAATTAAAACTTTATTCTTCACTTGGTTTCATTCCTTTCCTTAATTAATTATTTTGTGCTAATCAAAAAGCAAAAATTTTATTTGTATCCTCCTTTCGCAAGGATATGACTCCTACCCGGCTTCAAGATGAAAATTCCTGGTTGCTTCCTCCTTTTTTTGGAATTACTATATTAATAACGTTGCAATTAACCCTTTTCTAACGGAAATTGCTAGCCGAATGCTAATTATTTAGCCAAACTCCAAATCGCTTTGATACATTAGTTCGAGAACATGCTTCAATAGAATGAAATGGCTTTTGCAACAAAAACCATTTTTTTACGTCTGCTAAAATGGAGGTGGTTATACTTGAAGATATTGCTAATTATTGTTATCTTTCTGAATTTGCTCGGTTGTCGGTCAATAAATTTAAACCAGTCTACAGTATCAAATGTAGAGGGAATTTCTTCAACGATTAGCAATAAAGAAAATAAGTTTTTTGCTGCCAATATTATAGCTCCAGATAAAATCCAAGCTAATCAAGCATTTACAATTAGAGCAGATTTTGAAGTGAAAACAGAACAAAAACTTATGATTATGAGTAGGGAAAATATGTTTGAATTTGTGATTAAGGATCATAGTGGAAAGCAGGTCAACTCTTCTGTAATTTCGGATGTAGGTAAAAATCGGGAATTTTCAGGAAAGATGACTATTTCAGAGACGTATACTTATAAAATTAAAGAACCGGGTTTTTATGAGGTGTCAGCGGTTTCTGAATTCACGGTTAATAAGGATGGAAGCAGCCAGAATTATAAAGTTGAAACTGATCTTCGAACAATAGAAGTTACTGATAGTGAAAAATAGCCTAGGTTTCTAATCACCACATTTGCTCAAGACAAAGACATTCATTCAGAATTATAGCCTCCACCATTGTTAGTATTAACTACTTTTAAAAGGTCGAGGCTATTTAACTGATCAGAGAAAACAAAAAGTGAATCTATGAGGAAAAAGCTACGGAAGTGTTAAATGGAACATAGAGGTAATTTCATAATTCGATTCGAATATGGGCTAATTGTACAAAATAGAAGTTCGTTAGATTCATTTATTATCATCAGTCCACTTTCTTAAAAAGAGTTTAAGCAATTTTTTCCGTGCTCTTGCTAAACGCTGTGTAAGAACCGATTCAGTTAAATGTAACTCTTTGCAAATTTCCCGATAGGACTTTCCCTCCAAATAAAAGAGAAATAAAATTGATTGATAATTCGTTTGTAGTTCGGTGAGTGCTTCATAAAGTAGTTCATCTCTTTCTTTGGTTTCAACCTCGATTGTCACACTGATTTCATCGGAAGTTGTATTACGTATAATATCGTAGGGTTCCGTAAATATTTGACGATCTCGTTTTAATTTCCTTAGATGATCTAAAGCAGTATTACGAGTAAGTTGCTTGACCCAAGCCTGGATGTTTATATCTGATTTCATCAGCGGTCCATTGGTGATTGCTTTTATAAAAGCATCATGAATTACATCCTCTGTAAGTGAATGCTCATGGACCATAAAATAGATATCGCGATAAACGAATTGATAAAAAGAGCGATAAACCAACTCCTGAATTGTTTTATCCAGTACATTTATTGGACTACGCAACAAATAAAACCATTGTTCCATAAGTTTCCTCCACTGAGATTTATATTAGTGGTGTTAAATTGGAATCCAGGACGGTCATTATTAGTATACCAAAAAAGGAAAATAATGGGTATATTGAAAATTACTAATAATTTATTAATTGCGTCATTGAAATTAAAAGGTTGCTAATTAATACTGATTATTTCCGAATCCTAAGCTGCCGGATAAGAATTACTTGCCTAGTCGTTTTACTCTGCTAAGAGATTCAGGTCCGTGTGGGCTACCCCCCCGTGGAGGTTCGCGTCCTCTCGACCGCATTGCTTTACAAAAAAGGTTGGTTAATTGCCGATAGCGATTAGCCGACCTTTTTGATTATTTTGGATTAGTGAATTTGGCGGTGATGCCTGTCTCTGCGTACCCGCTCGGTACGTTGATGGCAGGATACCCCGTGTCCGGGTTGAACTTCAAGCATTGCTTTTAACTTCGTGTTGAGCCGTTCGATTCGCTCCAAATACCAGTGAACGCAATCCTCCGACGATAATGCGCCTGACTTCATTGCCGCCTGCACCGAAACAATCTCTGCCTCAATTAAACTTTCATTTATCGCTTGTTCATTTTGAGAGACTTCCCGTTTTCCAATGTTCTGCTTAGGATTTGTTTGGCGAGAAGACTTGAAGTCCTTCTTGCCCGGGAGTTTGATTTTCACCAATCCAGGACTAATGAATGATACAAAAATTGCTATATTAAGATATAATAAATTAAAATTACATATTTTATATCTTTTATTAAAAATTTGTTTCTATTATTTTCAAAAGTATGGCCATTATTAAATGATAGCTGGGCGCTTAATGTCCTTAATCGACTTCAGCCCTTGGAGCTCTTACTTTGTTTAGCTCTAAGGGTTGCTGTACAAAACCAAATTGATAAGGAGGCATAATTATGAAAGACTTTGGCAGAAGCTTTAAGAAACGATTCGCCCTGATGTTGGTTGCGATTTCTTTGGTTACACCAGGCCTCGCCGCCGGTACGGTGAAAGCAAGCCCGACTACGGAAGCATTTAACACAAGTACGGGGGTATTAGACGTTGATTATGCCGGGTACTTGTCCAAGCATGATGTGGTATTCAACTCTCCGATTACAGATCCGAAAAGCGGAGTGACAGTAGGAAATGGTCGTGTAGGCGCTCAGGTTTGGAATGCCAACGGGCTTACCATGCAAATTAGCGGAGTTGACGCTTCTGAAGAAGGGTTTGCTTCTCAAGGACTGGTAAACCTTTATACAAATCCGGGCATGGATACGGGGTATACCACTTTTCAGCAGAGACTTTCCTTATATGACGGTCTGATGACCACGAAATATGATTCAAACCGCACGGTAACCGTCATGGGTTCTCCGAACTCGGAAGTCATGGGAATCCATGTCGATGACAGCCGGACAGGCCTCTCCAATGTAGCGCTTGACCTGAGTTTATGGGATGTCGGCAATTTCTCGGGCGGCGATGTTCCCGACATCAATACCTGGAGAACCGTATCCACTTACAATGATGCAAACGGAGCAGGAATAAGCAGAGGACAGACGGATGCCAATCATTTCGGTTATACCCTTGCGGCATCGGTTGAAGGCGCTAACTTCACAACTCAGGTAGTAAACGGCAGCAAGGTAAGGCTGAACATAACTCCCAGCTCCAGCTACACCATCTGGATTGCCTGCGCCAGCAGATTGAACGCGCCGGGTTATGATTCCGTCGCCCAGGCCAAAAATCTTTTAATCGGCGTCAAGAACACGGGATATGCAACTACCTTGGCCAATTATAAAAACTGGTGGCATAATTTCTGGAACAAATCCTTCGTGCAGTATTCCAACGCTTCCGGAGATGCCGATTACATGGAAAATATGTACTATCTCAGCACGTATATGATTGCTGCAGGAGGATATGGAAATTACCCGTTCCACTTTATCAGCGGCGTGTACAGCGGCGTCAATGACAACGACTCCAACAAGTGGAGCAATGCTTATTGGTATTGGAACCAAAGAGATGTGTACAATTCATTTTTAGCATCCAATCACCCCGATGTTATGAATGGGTTCAACAACTTGTACAGCCGCAATTTTAATGCGTTAAAATCGTATACGCAAACAAGGTACGGCATTGACGGCATCTGGGTGCCCGAAACCATGGGCTGGAACGCAAGCGCCAACGGTACCGTGGGCAGCGACTATACGAAAAATATCCTGTCAACCGGCGCTGAAGCCGCCGAAAATATGTATGCACAGTACAAGTATACAAATGACACCAATTACTTGCGCAATACGGCTTATCCTTTTATGAAGGAAGTAGTAAAATTCTATGCGGCGAAGCTGTCTTACAATAGCGGCACCGGCAAATATGATATGGCATCCTCCAATTCCCATGAGACCTACTGGAATGTACAGAATGCATTAACCGATCTGGCTGCGGTCAGAAGCCTGTTCCCCATCACGATAAAATCCGCTCAGCAACTGGGGCTTGACAGCTCGCTGATCGGCCAATGGCAGAATATATTGAACAACCTGGCCCCATATCCGACAGACGGGAATCAATATTTGCCCCATGACCCTCCGGCGGCGCCTGGTCGCAACAATGAGAATGTCGTCTCTGAAATGCTTTGGCCATACGGTGTTACAGGAATCGGGGCCCCCGACTATTCAAAAGCGTTGGCGGGCTTTAACAATCGTCCTTACCCGTATGGAAATGTATGGTCTCCTGATGCGATTCAGGCGGCAAGGCTCGGACTGGGCGATGAAGTATACAACGGTATGAAGAGAATGCTCCAAATCTATCAGAACTATCCGAATTCACGAACCACCAATACAAACGGCGAGTTTGAATATCACGGCGTACACCTTTCGGCGATGAACGAAGCACTGCTGCAAAGCTATAATGATAAAATCAGGGTTTTCCCGGCGCTTCCGGGCGATCCCGCTTTTGTCTCCAAATTTACTTTGCTGGCCAGCGGCGGCTTCCTTGTAAGCTCCGAAAAAGAAGCGAATGAGATCAAATATGTAGGGGTCAAGAGCTTGTACGGGAATGGGGCCACGGTGGTGAATCCTTGGGGAACCCAGGAGGTACAGGTAAGAAGGGTCTCCGACAACGGGATTGTATTGAAAACCTCAAGCGGCGAATTCAATTTCAGCACGGCGGCCAATACAGTATACGTAATCGAAAGAACCTCGAAACCTCTGAATAATTATACCTTCCAGCAGCTTACCGGGACGGCAAACCAGTCCAAGAAAACATTAAGCGGGACAAATTCCGTGCTGGGTTCAGGCGGAGGCAGCGGAGGCGTTACTCAAACCACTTTTTATCAGGATACCAGCTTTGGAGGTCCTGCCGTGAGTCTGGCTCCGGGCAATTATACTACGGCGCAGCTGAGAGCGGCAGGAATACCGGATAACTGGACATCTTCGGTAAAAGTGCCTGCCGGGTACACGGTTGAAGTCTACGATGGCGATAATTTTGGCGGGGCAAAATGGACATTCACTGCGGATAATGCGGATTTTGTAGCTTTCGGCTGCAATGATGTCATGTCGTCGGTCAAGATTTATGCAAATGGCGGCAATGGCGGCGACGCAGAAAGGCCGATCCGAATCGCCACTGTGGGAGCCAGCGATACTTCGTCTCCAACCGGTTATGGAACACCCAATTATCCTGAGTACCTGGCGCAAATGCTGGGAGGCGGATATACAGTAATGAACTTTGGCGCCAGCGGCACGACCATGATCAAGAGAGGCAATGCGCCTTACTGGAATACCCAGCAATATATCGACAGCAGCAACTCTTCGCCGGATATCGTTATCATTATGTTGGGTTCCAATGACTCCAAACCTTACAACTGGGTCTATCAAAGCGATTACGTCCGCGATTATAAGGCAATGATCGAGCATTACAGAAATTTGCCCTCGCACCCGAAAATTTATATCAATACGCTGCTCAGTGTTTACGGAGACGGAAATTTTGATATAACGGACCCGATTGTAACCGGGCAAATCACTCCGCTGATCAGACAAATTGGCATGGAAGAAGGTCTCCCGGTTATTGATGTCAATTCCGCGACCAAAAATATGCCTCAGAATTTCCCGGACAACATTCATCCGAACAGCGCCGGAGCACAGGTCGTAGCCCAGACGGTCTATAATGGCTTGACCTTAGCAACCACCAGCGCTTTCTCGCAAATGGAAGCGGAGAACTACAATAATGTAACGGGTACTGTACATGCGGAGCCCTGCGGGGAAGGCGGCATGGATCTTGGATATACCTCTACGGGAGACAGCGTTGCGTACTATAAAGTGGATTTCGGAAGCGGCGCTACACAATTTCAAGCGAGAATTGCCGGTTTAAGCGCTGCCGGAAAAATTCATATCAGGCTGGACAAAGCCACATCCCCGGATATTGGAGTAATAGACGGGGTTGATACCGGCGGATGGCAAGCCTATACAACGGCATCCGTCAATATTGGCAATGTGAGCGGAGTTCACGACGTGTATCTTGTTTTTGATACGGGGATTAATTTGAACTGGTTCAAATTTGCAAAATCCGCTACCGGCGGAGAGACCACCATTAAATATGAGGCGGAAAACGCTTTGTTGGGCGACGGTGCAACAGCAGTCAACGATAGCGCCGCTTCCGGGGGAGGATATCTGCAAAATTTACATTTAGTCAACGCCTTCAGCCAGTTTAACAATGTGGACGGCGGCAGTGGAGGCAAAGCGACCCTCGATATCTCTTATGCGGCCGCTGAACCGGGAAGATTAAACCTGAATGTAAACGGCGAAGATTATTCCTATATCGATACGCCCTCTACCGGGGGATGGACTGCTTTTGGCGGGCACGTCTATTTGACCATTACTCTGAATCCGGGCACCGGCAATACGATCAAGCTGACCGGAGGCAACGGCGGGGTAAATCTGGATTATATTGCAGTAACCCCGGCAAGTGACGGCGGTTCAACAGCCCCGGTAAAATATGAAATGGAAAGCGGAGCGATGGCCAATGGTGCGGAAATAGCCGATGACAGCACCGCTTCCGGCGGGAAATATATCAAAAACATGCATATGGACAACGCCTCGTCCGAGGTCGGCAATATCGACGGAGGTACCGGAGGAAGCAAAAAATTAATAATCAATTACGCTTCGAACGACGCATCCGCAATAACCGTATACGTCAACGGAGCTTCGATCGGAACGCTTGCCTGTCCGCAAACCGGAGGGTGGCTCACATTTACGGGGAGTGTGGAAAAATCAATCACACTGAATGCCGGCACGAACAATACGATTAAGATTGTCGGCGGGAGCGGCGGCGTGAACCTGGATGATATCATTGTCCAGTAAATGTGCGGATAAGGCTGAGCGCCAAGGCAAACCTCCCGCATAGACCATACCATTGCAGCAATAGAAAGGCCGGACAACTTGTCCGGCTTTTCCTGTTTTAATGCTTTATTTTCTCTCGATTTAGTCCTTTCTGAATTTCATGCCACCATACTTACTTTTTAGTGCCTAATATACAAAAAAGTACGTACTTCAATTTTTTAATGCAAGCATGTACCATGGTTTTTGTAGCAGTTGATGAGGCCTCTTCCAGCTACCGATGAGATTTTCTAATTTGGAAGCCAAGGAGATTGAACAAATGGGAAGAACCGCTAACTTTTATGATTTGATTCGGGAACGTCGTGCCGTCAGATATTATGATCCGTCCTTCAAGATCTCGGATGATGAGATCAAACAGCTTATTAGTGAGGCTATGCTTGCGCCAAATAATAGCAATATGCACAGTTGGCGATTTATGGTTCTCACGGATCAAGCCCAAAAGGACAAGTTGTTCCCCATTATTCTCCGTCAAAAGCAAGTGCTCGATGCTTCCGCCATGATTGCGGTTTTGGGCGATAAGGAGGCTTTCCGGCAGACAGAGCGGATCTATCAAAAATCGGTTGAAGCCGGTTATATGACAATCGAGGCAAAAGACGTGCTGCAGCAATCGGTTTCTAAGTTCTACGAGCACGTAAGCGAAGAGACGGTTAAAAATTATTTGCTGATCGACGGCGGGTTAGTCTCTATGCAATTCATGTTAGCCGCTAGAGCAAGGGGATTCGATACGCTTCCGATGCTTGGTTATGACTCGGGTCTATTTCGGAAAGAGTTTCAAATTCCTGACCGCTATCATGATATTTTGTTAATTGCCTTAGGCAAAGCGGCCAAGCCCGGTCATCCGACTATAAGACTTTCCGTTGATGAAGTGACTTTTTGGAACGAACTGGGATAAATAAGGATCACGGCAATCCATCGTCTTTCCAAACACCTATCGATATCGGATCACCGGTAGGCGATAGGTGTTTTTTTACAGGCTGACGGCCGTATTGGATATGGGGTTATAATATCGATAAAGGATCGATTTTGCTCTAGGGGGAATTAAGACCATGACAAAGAAAAAATATAATATCGCCCTTGAAGCAACGCTTGAGGTTTTAGGGGGGAAATGGAAATGCATCATTCTTTGCCATATTATTCACAGCAAGAAACGAACGAATGAGCTTTTGCGGCTTATGCCGGACATTACGCCGAAAATGCTAACTCAGCAGCTTCGAGAAATGGAAAGAGACGGGCTCGTCAAAAGGATCGTTTATAATGAGGTTCCGCCAAAAGTCGAATATGAGGTAACGGAGTACGGACATAGCCTCGAAAGTATTCTAAAAACGCTCTGTGAATGGGGAGAGAACCACATTACCCGAATTTACGGCGATAAATCTTCGGTGCTTGAGGAAATCCGATTCTTGTAGAAGATAAGGCTTTAATTGGGGTTAAGGAACCGGCGGTAGGGTACCCGTCGAAGAAATGTCGCGCAGCAGAGTTTCGCTGCTTGCTTCAAGTCGCATCGGATACAGTTCAACCTTGCTTGGAGCAAGCTTGGCAAGCTCGGGGTAAACGGCGGCTGATGCGTAAATCTTGTCTGGCAGCAGCAAAGCGTCCGCGTTTTTCTCGGTTTCTTCCCATCCCAATGTCTCAATCCGGATCTGCCGGATGCCTGCATCTTGCACGCGACTGGCCATCCATTCGCCGCCGATTTTGCCCAAACAGGCAAAAGTCACGCGGGAATCTTGCTTGAGCTTGGCAATTTCAAGGAGCAAAGGGGCATCGACCGTCGCTCCGATCACGAGCACTTTGACGTTATAACGGGCAAAGCGTTTTTTGACTTCATCCGCATGGTTTACGGTAGTGATAACAATCGGAAACTGCTGAAGCGCCTCGACGGCGTTTTTTTTATTTTCCCGCAAATCCTCCAAAAACAGAGTTTCGACTTCACCTGCGGCAGCCTGCTCAATGGCCTCGCGGTAAAAAAGATGGTCATGTCCTTTGCACTCCACCAGAAGGAAACGTGGACGGCTTACCTGCTCAGGCTGCTGCAACAAAACATAAGCTAGTCCGGCGGCAAAAAATTGCCGCGGATCCAATTTTCTAGCTTCCGCCTCACGAATCGTTTTCTCCAAGATCTCCAGCATGGGCAGCCGCTGCTTGCGAAGCTTTAGCGCTTCGGCCGTAACCTGGGTACCGCGCCCTTTGTGCATCGTGACGAGCCCTTCATCCCGAAGCTGGGTATACACCCAATTGATCGTGTTCCGGTTAATGCCAAGCTCCTCCGCTAACTGGCTTGCCGGGGGAAGCATGTCGCCCGGCGCAATGCGACCCATTCCGATCAACCATTTAAGCTGTTCCCGGATCTGAGCATTTACGTTAAAGGTCAGCTCGGAATCGGCGCGCAGCAGCAGTTTTTTTTCGTCCATCTCCTGGTACCTCTTTTCATAGTCAACTAGTTATAGTATAGCTTAAAAATCATTAAGAACAAGCAACTTTCAATGATTTGGGCAATTACAAATATTAGTATTGACTGTGGGGATAAAATGAAATATAACTAAATTACTAGTTAACCATGAATATAAGGAGGATCCTTAATGAACTTGCAGCAAGAGCAAGCTTCCTATTTCGGCAAAATGAAAGGGAAGGGAAGAAGCACATTAAAAATAATTCCCCGAAATGCGATCATTGGGGCAATTGGCGGTTTTTTGGCTATCGGGATCCTGGCGCTGCTCACAAATTGGACCTCGAGCCTTTGGATTATGGCTCCGTTTGGCGCCAGCTGCGTGCTTGCCTTTGGAGTGTGGGATGCGCCTTTGTCTCAGCCGCGCAGCATTATCGGGGGGCATGTGATTTCGACTTTGACCGGACTCGCGATGTTCCATCTGTTCGGTCAAGGGATATGGGTCATGGCCGCCGGTGTAGGTTTCGCGATCGGATTGATGATGTTGACTAAAACAACGCATCCTCCGGCGGGAGCCGATCCGTTAGTCGTAGTAATGGCGGGAAGCGGTTGGTCTTTTCTATTCACGCCGGTATTGATCGGTTCCGTCCTGATCGTGATTGTGGCTGTGCTGGTCAACAATTTGGACAGGGAACGAAAATATCCCTCCTTTTGGCTTTAATGCGGAAAATCTGACGTAAGCGGAAATCTTTTGGCCCGTATAATCGCCGATCCATCGGCACGGGCCGTTTTGCTATTGCCTGAGGGCAAAAGAAAAAAAAGCATACTTGATATTAACCGAATGATCGTTTATTATAATTCCGTAAGATCTTTTGACAGAAAAGGAGATGAAAAAAGTCGATAAACGGATGAGCGCATTATGAGAAAAACGAAATTTTATATTATATTAAACGAACATTCAATTAATAAAATTGGAGGAGATCGAATGAAAACTATCGAGCGCCTGTACATGAATGGCGATTTTGTGAATCCGCAAGGCACGGAGAAAATGCGGATCTTTAACCCGACGACGAATGAAGTGATCGGTGAAGTGACGCTGGGCAACGAAAAGGATGCGCAGGAAGCCATTCGGGCCGCTAAAGCGGCTTTCAAAAGCTTTTCCCAAACGACGATAGAAGAGCGCAAAGAAATGCTGCAGCGGCTGCATGATGTTATGATAGCCAAATCGGATGCGTTAATTCAAGCTACCGTTGAGGAATATGGTGCGCCGCTGGCGCAAGCCACCGGTTTGATGCACAATGCCGCCGAGGTTTTTCTTACCGTGAAGGAAGCGCTGGAAGAATTCGATTTTGTCGAATATATCGGCACGGCCAAAGTCATCCTTGAACCGCTTGGCGTAGTGGGGATGATCACCCCTTGGAACGCGAATTACTATCAAATTTGCGCCAAGCTCGCTCCGGCGATTGCGACGGGCTGCACGGCGGTGATTAAACCAAGCGAATTGAGCGCTCTTCAGACTGAGCTCCTGATGGAGTGCTTCCATGAAGCAAACATTCCGGCAGGGGTGGTCAATATTGTAAATGGCCTAGGCGATGTTGTCGGCGAGGAGCTCATCCGTAATCCCGATGTGGCCATGATTTCATTTACGGGGTCGACCCGAGTGGGCAAAGCCATCCGGAGGGGCGCCGCCGAAACGATGAAGCGGGTCACGCTGGAGATGGGCGGGAAATCGCCGAACATCATTCTGGATGATGCCGACTTGAGCCAGGCGATTCCGCTGGCGGTCATGGCCTGCTACGGAAATAACGGCCAGGCTTGCCTTGCCGGAACCCGCTTGCTGGTTCCTGAGCATCGCTTGGAAGAAATTAAGGCGTACGTGAAGGCCGTCGTGCAAACGATTCAAGTCGGCAGCCCTGCGGAAGCAACGACGCAGATCGGTCCGCAGGTCACACGGAAGCAGTATGAAAGAGTACAGCATTATATCGAACTGGGGATCAGGGAAGGCGCTGAACTGCTGATCGGAGGGATAGGCCATCCCGAGGGGCTGGAGCACGGAAATTTTGTAAAACCGACGGTATTTGCAGGGGTCACCCCGGAAATGACGATCGCCCAAGAAGAAATTTTCGGACCGGTTCTTTCGATTCTTGCGTATACGACGGAAGATGAGGCGGTAGAGATTGCCAACAACACGGTGTACGGGCTGGCGGCTTACATCTCTTCCACCGATCTTGAACGGGCGAACCGTCTCGCCGCGAAACTTGAAGCGGGTACGGTGGCGATCAACGGAATCCATCATGAGCCGAAGGCTCCGTTTGGGGGTTATAAACAATCCGGCATGGGGAGAGAAAACGGCAAATATGGAATCAGAGAATACGTTCAGCCGAAAACGCTGATGGGCTACTGGGCTGCCGAATAAGACATCGCATGATTCCCGTGTGTGAAAAAGATGATATGAGGTTCGTAATTATGCCGCAGCGGCAGTTTGAAGTAAGCAAAAAAAAGCGGGCTTGTCTTACAAGCCCGCTAGTTGTTTAATGCGTTCGATACGTTCAGGCTCATGTGCTGTGAGCCACGAATCCAGGGCGAACCGCCCGTGCGCCAGGGCAAAAAATGGCCGAGCCTTGTCCTCGTCGCCCAGAAGCAGCCAGCATTCGCCCAACTCCTCGAAAACATAACCTTCCGGATCCTCCACATGCTGCAATTCCTCAAACAAAGCCTGCTGAATTTCTAGCGCGTTCTGCATTTCTCCAAGTAAACGAAGCACTTTGGCAATACACCATTTGGCGATGAAAATATTTTGGGCATTGCCTTGGGATTCCCGGAACGAAAGCGCCCGCCGGAACAAGTCAAGCGCTTCTTCCAGATTTCCGGCATCCACCTGAGCCCAGCCGATGTTGTTGTAGAGCGAGCCTAACCAGCGTCTTGCCTCCGGCTTGGCTTCGGCGTGAGCCAGCGCTTTCAGGTTCCACTCCATTTTCAATTCCGGTGCAGCTTCGGCGATTCCCAGCATATGCGCCGCATCTACCGCATAGTAATCAAGCCCATGCTGGAGTCCCGCTTCCCAGGCTTGTACGAAAAGGGGCACGGCCAGTTCCGGCTTGGAGGAGGAATTATAGACTCTTCCCCGTTCCAGCAAATACCTTACCTTCGCCGCTGGCATGTCGCTTGTCAGCAGTTTTTCGGCTTCATCCAAAGTTTGGCGGGCAGCCTCAAAATTCCCCTGCAGCCCTTGAGCGCGAGCGATTTGGGTGAGCAATTCGGCGACGTAATTGGGCGCTTCCTTGTCTTTTCGCTCCTCCAACAGATGAGTGAACTTTTGCTCGGTGTCCTTCGGGTGATTGTAATCCCACAATTCATCAAAACGTATCATCCGCATTCCCCATTTCGTCCCAAGTACATTAAAATTAACAAAACTTTATACAAAATGAAATAGATATGAAACTCTTTTAAGGCGGCTGTGGTCTAATCTTTTAGTGATGATCTGAATCCTGAAATTTTTAAAAGGTGTGAGTTTATGAGAATGTTTCGAATCGTTCTGATGATTTCATTGGTTATTTTGGCCGTTTCCGGTGGCAACGGCACGGCTCTGGAGGCGAAATTCGCTTCGGAGAAAGGAGTCTCGGCATCTTCCTATTTCATGAACAAAGTGGACAGCAAGCAGAAACTGCTCGAAAACCGGGTAGTTTGGAGCGCCGGGAACATAAGCTTAACGGCTTCCTTGAACTCTTCCGGGATGAAGGAGCCGGGGCGGAAATTTGTCCAAGCCATCACTGTTGCAACGGCAACCCAAGTGTTTGATATCAAGCTTGCAACCAAACCTGTCCGCCTGGAATCGGTGTCCGTATCGCCGGACCGTGCATTTTTGGCGTTTCGCGCATTTACCGGAGCCGGATCAAGTCTGATCGTCGCTGATTTGAAAAAGGCCCAATACATTACTCTGAACGATGAGCTTAAAACGCGGGGATACGGTTTTGTTGAGACGATTCAAGCGTATGGCTGGTCTCCGGACAGCCGCATGCTCGCTTTTTCATATGGAGATACAAGCTCAGGCAAAATTGCCGTGTACAAGCCTGGTGACCGCAGTTTTACGAAACCGGCCGGGAAAGATGGCTGGATTTCCGCGGCTTACGTCATGTGGAGCAAGGACGGCCGCTTTGTGGATATTGCGAGCGAAAAACCTTCCGACCAATATAAATTGTATAGATTGGATTTGAACGGAAAGAAAATAACGCGGGTGGCGGACCTGACAAGAAAGCAGCTCGATAGCCTTAAGCGCTTTGCCCCAGAGAATTTATACGGCGCGGCGGCTAAGGTGAACGGAAAGACGCTTATAGCGGCAGCGGCTTATGGCGGGTCGGATCAAGAGGTCAAATTATATGGAGTCTCGGATGACGGGAAGATGTATAAGGGATTTTATTTGAGCATGAACGGCAAGGAGCGATACTTTGTTTGGAATGTGCCTGTTTATACTGCCACTCCGCAGTTGGCCTATTCCGATCTAACCGGGGACGGCATGCCGGAAGCTGTAGTGGTACTTACGACCGGGAGCGGAACGGAATTGAATCTTCAAGAAATTCACGTCATAAAATCGGTGGATTTTAAGGAGATCAAAGTGGATGATCCTTCCGGCATTCTCCAAAATCTTGTGCAAAGTACGTTAAAGCCAGTAAACGGTCAAAAGACGGAGATATCGATTTCCATCGACGGCAAAGAATCCGCTTATCAAGTGAACGGCGAAAGTCAGAATCTGCTTGATCATGTGGGATTCGGCTCCGTGATTTATTATTCCGTTGACGGAAGCAAGCTCGCGGTTTCCCTAGGGGCGAATATTTCGATCACCGACTATATTGGGGATTTCAACATTCTTTATAATTACGACCCGCTTCAAAACCGTTTGTCGGCGGAGAGCATAGAGTTCAAGGCTGGGCCGGGCACTTCGACCGATATGAATTTCTTGTCCGGCTCGGATTCATCTCCATTAACAGCAAGGGCAACGGGTCGATCCGCCTATGGGAAATTGGTTATAGAGCCGCTCAAGAAAGAGAGCATTGAACGGCTTGGGGCTCCAAGCTGCTCCGGAGCCGCGGAAGACTATCGGATTCAAGGGAGTTACAGCGTCCGTTATACGGATTCCCAAAATAAGGTCATCGAGCTGACGCTGCCCGGGTTAACGGGTTTTATCCAGCCCCGGAACGAAACGATTGAATTGACCAAGCTGTCTTTTCCCGGTCATGACGTTTTCGTGGTGGTTCCCAATTATACGGATTGTCACGGGATTTCGTTTTATTTGGTGGATACGGACGCTGAGGGAGCTTCGTTAATGCGTTTTGTCACCGAAGAAGGCAGTTATGACGGATACGATTTCTTGCCTGCAACGGAACTCAAGGTAGATAACGGACTGCTGCTGGTTCAGCATGGTGGGGGAGCCGGCAATGAAGCTGTGGTCGAGCAGCGTTTTAAGCCGGACTTCAAGAATCATGTGATGGAGCTGGCATCTCCCCACGAGTTGTAAAATTTGTTGACTCTCTTTGAGAATCGTGATATTATCTATTTCGTTGCTGCAAAACAATGCATCGACAAAAAATGCGGTCGTGGCGGAATTGGCAGACGCGCACGGTTCAGGTCCGTGTGGGCTAACCCCCCGTGGAGGTTCGAGTCCTCTCGACCGCACCACCATAATAACGAACAGGCTCTTGAATTTCCGTTTATGGAGATTCGAGAGCTTTTTTATTTTCAAAGGCGGATTGATATTGACGGTAAACGGACGACATGGTATTCTTTTACAAGACGACTAACATGTTAGTTATACAATATGACATGTTAGCATGTCAGCGTCTTATATCTTTTTCCTATTATTAAGGAGGGTATTTTGTGGATGCAGCTAATTATGTAATCGGTTTCATTATGGTCCTGTCATTTTTTGGGCTGGTTTGGTACTGCGTTAAAGGGTATAACCTCATGGTGGGCTTTTTTGTCATGTCGGTATTATGGACGGCAATCGCGTTGATTGGCAACGCGATTTCGCCCAGTTCGGCGATGGATGGGCAATCGCTCGTTGCCGTTCTGACGAATGTCTTTCAGACGGGGCCGGAAAACTATGGCAAGGCCATTCTTGTAAACGTTTTCTTCGGCGCCTTTTTCGGCCGGGTTCTGATTGACACCGGGATTGCCGCGACTTTAATCCGTAAAGTGGTGGAACTGGGGGGAGACAAACCAAGGGTGACCATGTCGCTCTTATGCATTGTTACGGCCGTTATTTTTACATCCATGACAGGCATCGGGCCGGTTATTTCCATTGCCGTCATCGTACTGCCGATCATGCTTTCGCTGGGAATTCCTTCCCCGATCGCCTTGTTTTCTTTCATGGGTTCCATTATGGCCGGGATTTTCGGGAATATTGTCAACTTTAAACAGTATCAGGCCATTTTTGCTACCGCGAACGACAGCTATGCCAGTTACGATTATAACGCGTACTTTACCTTTGGCATGATTGCGATGGCCGTTGCGCTGATTGTTGTGCTCACGGTGGCTAATTTGTCTATGAATAGCAAGAAAATATCCCGCGCATGGGCAGCGACGACCCCCGATGAAAAGAATACGGGAGATGCGCCGGCCATTTCGTGGATTTCGATCATTCTTCCGGTTATCGGCGTTGTCGTATTTAAAGCTCCGATTATTTTCGGGTTTATTTTTGCCGGCGTTTTTGCCTTGTTGACTTGTGGCAAATTAAAGGGCGGCTTCGCCAATATTTGCCGGATGCTTTCGAAACAATTTGCCGACGGAGCCATTGACGTAGCGCCCATGATCGGCTTTTTGCTGACGTTGTCCATGTTTAATAACGCGGCTACATACGCTTCGCCATATTTTAAAATCCTGTTCGGAGGAATGATGCCTCAGACCGCGTTGCTGCTATGTATTGTATTCGCCATACTGACGCCGCTTGGCTTCTTCCGCGGACCGATGAATCTGGTCGGGTCAGGATCGGCCATTCTGGCTGTGGTCGTGTCCACGGCAGCCTGGCCGGTGCAATTCTTATACCCTTTATTCGCGACGACAACGATTGCTCCTCAGCATTTGGACGTAACCCAATCCTGGGTCGCGTGGGGATTCGGTTATACGAAGGTTCCGGCAAGGTCGTTCATGAAGATGTCCATACCTTCAGGCTGGATCATCGGGGTTATTCTTTGCGCCATAGTATTTATTTTGTACGGTAACTTGGTTTAACGGGTGGTTGACGTGACGGATTCGGCATGGGAGCCGGTTATATAAGGATTGGAGGAGCAGCATGAGCAGAATGATTCGAATGGGGATCGATGTGGGGGGAACCCATACTAAAGCCGTTGCCATTGACAACGAAACCCACGAAATTATCGGAAAATCATCCGTGAAAACGACGCATGACGATGTGAGAGGCGTAGCTGCCGGGGTTGTGAAGTGTTTCCAAAATTGTTTGACGGAAAACAACATCAAACCGGAAGACGTGGTTTTCGTGGCGCATAGTACAACGCAGGCAACCAATGCGCTTATTGAAGGAGATATCGCCCAGGTCGGCATCATTGGGATGGGGAAAGGCGGCTTCGAAGGTTTTCTGGCCAAAAGGCAGACGAAATTGCCAAATATTGATTTGGGAAACAACAAAGAAATCAAGATTTTCAACGCTTTTATCAATGTTAAAAAAATGACGGAAGAAACTGTACTGCAGATCATCGATGAACTGAAAGAGACGGGAGCGCAAGTTGTCGTTCCGTCCATGGCTTTTGGGGTCGACAACGGCAGACCCGAACAGCTTGTATATGAAGAGGCTGAGAAAAAGGGCATTCCTACCACCATGGCATCCGATATTACGAAATTGTACGGATTAACCCGCAGGACGAGAACGGCGGCGATTAACGCAAGCATTCTGCCCAAAATGCTGGACACGGCCAATTCGACGGAACAATCCGTGAAGGAAGCCGGCGTTCACGTTCCTCTGATGATCATGAGAGGCGACGGCGGCGTGATGGAAATCAAGGAAATGAAGAAACGTCCGATATTGACGATGCTTTCCGGTCCGGCAGCTTCGGTTATGGGATCTTTGATGTATTTGAGAGCTTCCAACGGCGTGTACTTTGAAGTAGGCGGAACAACAACCAATATCGGCGTCATCAAAAATGGCCGTCCGGCTATCGATTACTCGATCGTCGGCGGTCACCCGACCTATGTCAATTCGCTGGATGTGCGGGTTCTCGGCGTGGCAGGAGGTTCCATGGTTCGTGCCGCCAGACATGGAGTAATCGATGTAGGGCCAAGATCGGCGCATATCGCCGGGCTGGATTATTCGGTGTTTACGGATCCGGCAAAAATCAAGGGAGCCAAGGTTGAATTCTTCTCGCCGAAACCCGGCGATCCGGCGGATTATGTGGCGGTCCGGTTGGAAAGCGGCGAACGGGTGACGATCACGAATTCCTGTGCGGCCAACGTGCTTGGACTGGTGAAGGAAGAGCATTTTTCCCATGGCAATGTGGAAGCCGCCAGAAAGGCGATGCAGGCCTTGGCCGATTATTGCGGAACGACTGTGGAAGATATCGCCAAACAGATTATGGAAAAGGCATATGGCAAAATTGAACCGATCATTTTGTCTCTTGCCGAAAAGTATAGATTGGAGAAAGACCAGATTTCCCTGGTTGGGGTTGGCGGCGGCGCGGCTTCCCTGATCGTGTATTTTGCGGAGAAGATGGGCTTGAAGTACAGTATCCCTGAAAACGCCGAGGTTATCTCTTCCATCGGCGTCGCTCTTTCCATGGTAAGGGACGTTGTGGAACGCATCATCCCCTCGCCTTCCAAGGAGGAGATCGGCGCCATCAAAATGGAAGCGATGAATAAAGCCATACAAAGCGGGGCAACGCCGGAAAGCATAGAAATTCATATCGATATCGATCCGCAAACGTCCAAGGTAACGGCGATCGCCACCGGTTCCACGGAAGTCAAAACCAATGAGCTATTAAAGGAATGCAGCGAAGAGGAGTTAAAGGAAATCGCCGCGAAGGATATGCGAATTTCCAGTGACCAGACGGAGCTGCTTCAAAAAACCCGATATTTTCATATTTTTGGCGAAACGGTTAAAAAAGAAGGAGACGCCGGAGCCATTCGCATCCTGGACACGAAAGGGTTCATCAAGATTCAAAGAGGCCGTGCCATGGCTATCAAAACAACCGCGGGAGAATATCTGGAGGCCGTGAAACAGCTATGGGACAAGATGGCGGTTTACCAGACCGAACTTATTGCCAGACCGGATTTTTATTTGTGCATCGGCGCGCGGGTCATGGATTTTACGGCATCCGAATTCGGGCAGTTGGAACTGTTGATGGATATTGAAGCATCCACTTTTGATCCTGCGACCGAGGTCATTATCGTAGCCGCAAATATCAAGCAGAGCTAAATTCACGGATGATGGGAGGAAGCATGCGGGAACAAATCGGGTTGGCGGATATGATCCGGTCTCTGTTGCAGGCGGACGACGAAACCTGGGGGCGCTATGCCTTTTCGAGGGACATTCTGAACCGGCGCATAGAACCGGATCAAAAATCCGAAATGATTGCCAAAGCCATGGCTTGCGGCCGAGATAACGCACAGCAAATCATTCGTGCCTATGGGAGTGCGGACGTGCGTTTGATTGCCGAAAAATTGAATCTAAAGATTCAGTTTCAGGATGCCTCCATGACGGGACAACGGATATTGTTCGCCTGCTATACGCCGCCGGACATGATCAAGATTATGGAAGAACCCGTGCGCAGAGCGGCCGGGCTGGTATTTGAGGAAGATTCGAGCATGGTTGAACTATTTCGGCAAGATGATATAATGAATACTATCTTGGGACATGAAATTTTTCATGCAATAGAAGAGCGGTTTGAAGCAAAAATCTATACGCGGACTGAAAGAGTTTTATTGTGGAATTTCCTGGGCTTTAAGAACTATTCCACAATACGCGCCCTGAGCGAAATCGGGGCCATGGCATTTACGCAGGAACTGAACGGACTAAGCTATTCCCCCTTTATTCTGGATGTTCTTTTATATTACAGCTACGATTCTTCGGGTGCGGAGAAAATCTATCGTGATGTTTTAGGAGTGGGTTTAGGAAGGTGTAGGGAACCAGTTGAAAATTATGAATAATAGCAATTCGTTAAATGATTTAACCTACAATAAAATCAAAGAAGATATTATGAATATGACGTTGGAGCCGGGCATGGATGTCAGCGTGCAAAAGCTTTCCGAGCGTTACGGCGTCAGCAGGACACCGGTGCGCGAGGCTGTGGTTCGGCTTCAACAGTCGGGGCTGGTGGAAATCTATCCTCAGCGCAAAACGGTAGTATCCAAAATCGATCTGCAAAGGGTCCGAGAGGAATGGTTCATCCGGACTTCGCTGGAATCCGCGGTCGTGGATGAATTTATCCGCAGGTGCAGCGAACTGGTGGCGGACACGATGCAGGAATTGATCAATAAACAGAAGAAATATATGGACAAAAAGTATTTCATTGAGTTTTACTGCAAGGATAACCGTTTTCATCAGCTTATTTTCGAGACGGCCGGTGAATCGCTTTCCTGGTCCACGATTGAAGAAGTCGCCTCCCATTATAACCGCATTTGTCTGTTGTACGGCAAAATGGAGGGAGTCAAGCAATCCCATATCGATCAGCACGAAAAGATGGTTGCGGCCATTCGCAAACGCGATACGGAGGTCTTGCGCAAAGCGGTGATGGAACACTCCAACAGTCTGCTTGAGCAGGTGAACAGCATGTCTAAGGAATATCCTCATTTTTTCTGAAAAAAACAAAGATGAACCGCCGCGGCAATGGGGACGCGGCGGTTTTTTGTTTTCTATTCATTCCATTTGAATGCAGAACGCAATCGCAGACATCGGATTTGATGCTGTCGAACGTCGTTTCAGGTTTGTGTTTGAATCCTTCCGGGAAAGCGGGGAGGATTTTTTGTTATCGAATTGGATCTCGAAACTGAGACAAGAAAACGCCTCCATGTAATATACATGTAACTATAAATAACACAAATCATGGCAAATTTGAGAACGAGCCGCTTTTTGACGGAAAACAGATGGTAAGTTAATTGACGCTGAAATTCCTTGTAAATATGATGAATGTAAATAAAAGTCATATTCATGTATAAAACATGAGAAAACCTGACATCGACAAAGAGAGAGAAAGACGGAGAGGAGGGATGAAGCATGGAAGCTGGAGGATGCGCCGAATTAAACGCGGTTCGAGAAATCAGCACACATCCTTGTTACAGCGAGGAGGCTCACCGGTATTTCGCCCGGATGCATCTTCCTGTCGCCCCGGCTTGCAATATCCAGTGCAATTACTGCAACCGGAAATACGATTGCGTCAATGAGAGCCGTCCCGGCGTCGTCAGCGAAGTGCTGACGCCTCTGCAGGCGGAGAAGAAAGCGCGGGGAGTCGCCGCCCAATTGCTGCAGCTGTCCGTGGTGGGGATTGCCGGTCCCGGAGATCCGCTGGCCAATGCGGATCGCACCTTCGAGACGTTCCGCAGGGTGAAAGCGGCCGTTCCGGATACGTCGCTTTGCCTGAGTACGAACGGGCTTACATTACTGCAGCATCTGGACGACATCGAGCGGCTTGGAATCCGGCATGTGACGATTACGATCAACGCGGTCGATCCTGAAACCGGCAGCCGGATTTATGCTTGGGTGAACGACGGTGGGGTAATGTACGAAGGAAAAGCGGCGGCGGAACTGCTGATTTCGCGGCAGCTTGCCGGGCTTAAAGCGCTAAGCGAACGGGGGATTTTATGCAAAGTCAATTCCGTGCTTATTCCGGGAGTGAACGACACCCATTTGCCGGAGGTATCCAAAACCGTGAAGTCGCTGGGAGCCGTCCTTCACAATGTGACGCCGCTCATCGTCGCGCCGGGCAGCAGGTTCGAGCAAGAAGGACAGCGGGCGCCACGGCCAAAAGAGCTTCACGCCCTTCAGGAAGTATGCGGCCGTGAAGGAATCAAGGTGATGCGGCATTGCCGCCAGTGCCGTGCCGACGCCGTCGGGCTGCTGGGTGAGGATCGCAGCCGGGATTTCACCTGGGAGCGGCTTGAGCAGGCGCCGCCGCTCGATTTGGACGCCCGAAGGCAGCTGCAGGAGAGTCTCTCCGAGAAGATCAAGCAGCGGGTGATGTCCCCGAAGGGCCGCCGCAGCGAGCTTGTTCAAGGCGAATTCGATGACGCAGCGGAAATCGTCACCGTTGCGGTCGCCTCCAGAGGCTCAGGTAAAATCAACCTGCATTTCGGGCATGCCCAGGAATTTATGATTTATGAGAGCAACGGGCAAACCGTGCGGTTTCTCGGTATTCGCAAAGTGCAATCTTATTGCCACGGCCGTGCCGACTGCAACGGCGACAAGCAGGAGACGCTGCGGGAAATCTGTTCAATTCTTGGCGATTGCCGGATCCTCCTCTGCTCGGGGATCGGCGACCATCCGCGCAAGATGCTGCAGAAAGCCGGAATTGTGCCGCTGATACGCACCGGGGACGCGGAAGAGCTCGTCCTCGAAAGTGTGAAATACAGCCGTTATTTTCAAAATATCCCTATTTCGAAAGGATGAGGAAATCATGAGACAAATCGCATTTTACGGAAAAGGCGGAATCGGGAAATCGACCACCTCGCAAAACACGCTTGCCCAGCTTGCCACTAAATTCGGGCAAAAAACGATGATTGTCGGCTGCGATCCCAAGGCGGATTCGACTCGCCTGATTTTGAACACAAAAGCGCAGCAAACCGTGCTGCATCTGGCTGCGGAACGCGGAACCGTGGAGGATCTGGAACTGGAAGATGTGGTGCAGCAAGGATACGGTGATATTTCCTGCGTCGAATGCGGCGGTCCGGAGCCCGGCGTAGGCTGCGCGGGAAGAGGCATCATTACGGCGATCAATTTCCTGGAACAGGAAGGAGCGTATGACGGGCTGGATTTCGTTTCTTACGATGTGCTCGGCGACGTCGTCTGCGGCGGCTTTGCCATGCCGATCCGGGAGAATAAAGCGCAGGAAATCTATATCGTCTGCTCAGGTGAAATGATGGCCATGTATGCCGCCAACAACATCGCCCGCGGGATTTTGAAGTATGCCAACAGCGGCGGGGTTCGGTTGGGAGGCCTGATCTGCAACAGCCGGAATACGGACCGGGAGGACGAACTGATCATGGAGCTGGCGCGGCGGCTGAATACGCAGATGATCCACTTCCTGCCTCGGAATAACGTAGTGCAGCATGCGGAGCTGCGGCGGATGACCGTGGCTCAATACGCGCCGGATCATGCGCAGGCGAAGGAATACGAGATTTTGGCCGGGAAAATTTTGCATAATGATATGCTGACGATCCCGACGCCGATCTCGATGGAGGAACTAGAGGACCTGCTCATCAACTTCGGCGTGATAGAGGATGAGGAAGCGCATATCAAGAAGCTGAACGAACAGAAGGCCGTATAAATCTTCCGAGGGGCCATGTTCGAATGAATGAGAGAAGGAGGGAAACCCGGTGAGCACGGATCTTGAGAGCAAGCAGCGTTTGATCGGCGACATGCTGGAAGCCTATCCCGAGAAGGCCAGAAAAGATCGAACCAAACATTACGAGATCAATAACGAGGACTTGATCAACTGCGGCAAATGCGCGATTAAATCCAATATGAAATCCCGTCCGGGCGTCATGACGGTCCGCGGCTGCGCCTACGCCGGATCCAAAGGCGTCGTATGGGGACCCATCAAGGATATGATTCATATCAGCCACGGCCCTGTGGGCTGCGGACAATACAGCTGGGGGACGCGGCGGAATTATAGCAGCGGGACGCTGGGGATCGATAATTTTACGGCGATGCAGATCACGAGCGATTTTCAGGAAAAGGACATCGTCTTCGGCGGGGACAAAAAGCTGGAGGAAATCTGCCGGGAGATCAAGGTGATGTTCCCGCTGGCCAAGGGCATTTCGATCCAGTCGGAATGTCCGGTCGGGCTGATCGGCGACGATATCGAAGCGGTCTCCAAAAAAATGTCCGCCGAGCTGGGCATTCCGGTTGTCCCGGTACGCTGCGAAGGGTTTCGCGGCGTAAGCCAGTCGCTGGGCCACCATATCGCCAACGATGCCATTCGCGATTTCCTCATGGGTCGCAAGGAGCTTGAGGAAACCGGCCCGTACGACGTTACGATTATCGGGGACTACAATATCGGCGGCGACGCGTGGGCTTCGCGGATCTTACTGGAGGAGATGGGACTGCGGGTCATCGCCCAATGGTCCGGCGACGGCACTATTAATGAGCTGTCTATTGCGCACAAGGCGAAGCTGAACCTGATCCACTGCTTCCGCTCGATGAACTACATGTGTACCACAATGGAAAGGGAATACGGCGTTCCGTGGATGGAATACAACTTTTTCGGGCCGACCAAAACGATCGAAAGCCTGCGGGCGATCGCGGACCGTTTCGACGACCATATTCGGGAAAACTGCGAGAAAATGATCGCGAAGTATCAAATCGAGATGAATGCCATTATCCATAAATACAAGCCTCGTCTTCAAGGCAAAAAGGTGATGCTGTTGATCGGAGGTCTCCGTCCGCGCCATACGATCGGCGCCTATGAGGATCTGGGCATGGAAATTGTGGCTTCGGGCTACGAATTCGGCCATAAGGACGATTACGAGCGTACCTTCCCGGAGCTAAAAGAGGGTACGATCATCTATGACGATCCTTCCGCCTATGAGCTAGAAGAGCTTGCCCAAAAACTGGACATTGATTTGATGGGAGCCGGTGTTAAGGAAAAATACGTGTACCACAAAATGGGCATTCCGTTCCGGCAAATGCATTCCTGGGATTACAGCGGCCCATACCACGGATTTGACGGATTCAAGGTGTTTGCGAGAGATATGGATATGACCGTAAACAGTCCGGTTTGGAATCTGCTGGAACCGGCGCCAAGAAAGGCGGTGAATGTATGAGCGTGAATCCGGAAATTCAGGATTTCAATAAGCTGTTTCAAAGCGAGCCGTATAAGGAACTGCGCGAACGTAAAAAAGCGTTCGAAGCGCCCTGCACGTCGGCGGAAGTGGAAGAAACGCTGGCCTATTCCAAAACGGAGGAATATAAGGAGAAAAACTTTGCCCGAAGCTCGCTGGTCGTAAATCCGGCTAAAGCCTGCCAGCCGCTTGGAGCGGTGATGGCTGCGCTCGGATTTGAAAAAACACTGCCTTTCCTGCACGGATCGCAAGGCTGTACGGCCTATTTCCGCAGCCATTTATCCCGTCATTTTAAAGAGCCGGTTCCCGCGGTTTCCTCGTCCATGACGGAAGATGGCGCAGTGTTCGGCGGAATGCGGAATCTTATCGACGGACTGGAGAACAGCCTGGCGCTGTATAAGCCGGAGATGGTCGCCGTTGCGACGACCTGCATGGCCGAGGTCATCGGCGACGATCTGCACGCGTTTATCGAAACGGCCCGGCAGGAAGGGGCCGCCGGTAAGGATATTCCCATTCCTTATGCCAACACGCCAAGCTTCGTCGGTTCGCATATTTCCGGCTATGACGCCATGTTAAAATCGATCCTGTCTTATTTGTACGACCGGGCCGATGACAAGGCGGCTGCCCCGGAGGATATGGCCAAGGTGAATCTTGTGCTGGGCTTTGAGCCCTACACCGGCAATTTTGCGGAGATCGGGAAAATTGCGGATGCTTTTGGCATCGGATATACCGTGCTTGGCGATCACAGCGGGAACTTCGATTCACCCGCGATGGGCGAATACCGCTATTATACCGGCGGAACGAAGCTGGCCGATGTGCCAAAGGCGGCCCATGCGCTCGGGACGATTTCGCTTCAGAAATTCGCGGTGAAGAGGACGCTCGATTACATTGGCGGAAGCTGGAAGCAGCAAGTGATATCGATGCCGACTCCGCTTGGCGTTCGGGCCACGGATCGGCTTGTGGAGGCGATCTCCGAGCTTACGGGGCTGGACGTGCCCGAATCGCTGATTCAGGAAAGGGGCCGAGTGGTGGATGCGCTGGCCGATTCGCACAATTACCTTCACGGTAAACGCGCGGCTCTGGCGGGTGATCCCGATCTGCTGATCGGATTGATCGCTTTTTGCCTGGAAGTGGGCATGGAGCCGGTGCACATCGTATGCACGAACGGAGACAAAGAGTTTCTGCAAGAAGCGGAAGCGCTGCTCGCTTCAAGTCCCTACGGGGAGGAAGGAAAGGTGTATGCAGGCAGCGATCTATGGCATATGCGGTCTCTACTGATCAGCAATCCGGTGGATCTGGCCATCGGTAGCTCGCATTTGAAATACGCGGCCAAAGACGCGAACATTCCGCTGATTCGCCTCGGGTTTCCGATCTTCGACCGGCATCATTTGCACCGTTACCCGATCATCGGTTATCAAGGGGCGCTAAACTTGCTGACTTCCATCGTGAATACGGTGCTGGAACATCTCGATGAGCAAGCTCCGGAATACGGATTCGATCTGGTCAGATAACGTCCTGGCGGCTGCAAGCCATGGCCAAGCTTAAATCTAAGGGAGTGGATGAGGGTGGAGGCGACTTCAAGGATTTCTGTCGATGATGAGTTGTGCGCCAAAATAGAGCCGAAGTCTAAAGCTTGTCCGCGCCCGAAGCCGGGAGAAGCCGCCGGAGGTTGTTCCTTCGACGGAGCGCAAATTACGCTGCTTCCGATCGCCGACGCCGCGCATCTGGTGCACGGGCCGGCGGCCTGCATCGGGAACAGTTGGGAGAGCCGCGGCAGCTTGTCGAGCGGCCCCCGGCTGTCGGAGTACAGCTTCGGAACGGCGCTAAGCGAACAAGATATTATCTTCGGAGCGGAAAAAAAGCTGGCAAAAGCCATCGAATATATCGCCGAAAGATATAAACCTCCGGCGATTTTCGTCTATGCGACCTGCGTAACCGCTCTGATCGGCGAAGATCTGGACGCCGTATGCAAGGCGGCGGCAGAGCGGCTGGGACTTCCCGTCATACCGGTGAACAGCCCGGGATTCGTCGGCAGCAAGAACCTCGGCAACAAGCTGGCCGGGGAGGCGCTGATGCAGTATGTCATCGGACGCGGCGAGCCGGAGCATTTGACGGGCTGCGACGTAAACCTGATCGGCGAGTACAACATCGCCGGCGAGATGTGGGAGATCGAAAGATTGATGAACCGGGCCGGCATCTCGATTCTGTCCAGAATTACGGGCGATGGGCGATACGCCGAAATCGGGTATGCCCACCGGGCCAAGGCCAACATGGTGGTCTGCAGCCGGGCGCTGCTCGGACTGGCAAAACGAATGGAAGACACCTATCATATCCCTTATTTCGAGGGTTCCTTTTATGGCGCTAAGGAGACGAGTTACTCCTTGCGCCATATGGCATATCTGCTGAATAACCGGGAAGTGGAGCGCAAGGTGGATCAGCTTGTCGAGCGGGAGGAAGCGCGGGTGACCGCGGAGCTTAAGTTATATCGCCCGCTGCTTAAAGGCAAAAAGGCGATTCTTTATACGGGCGGCGTGAAGAGCTGGTCGGTTATTTCCGCTTTGAAGGAGCTTGGCATCCAGGTCGTAGGCGTCGGTACGAACAAAAGCACTGCCGAGGACGTGAACCGGATCGTGAACCGGATCGGAGAGGACGCCGATTATATAGCCGAAGGAGGGGCGAAGCGGATCCTAAAGGCCGTCAAAGAGCGGAAAGCCGACCTGATGATCGCCGGAGGCAGAAATATGTATGTCAGCCTGAAGGAACGAATTCCGTTTATCGATATCAACCAGGAGCGGCATACCGCCTATGCCGGATACGATGGACTTCTGAGACTGGCACAGCAAATCGCGCACGCGCTCCAGCATCCGGTTTGGAAGTTGACGGAGCGTCCTGCGCCCTGGGAGGTGGGGGAGAGCCATGACCGTTAAGCATGCGAAAAAACCGGTATCGGTCAACTTGCTTAAAATCGGCCCTTCTTTGGGCGGAGCTCTCGCCGTGCAGGGTTATTACCGGGCGATTGCGCTGATTCACGGGGCGCAGGGCTGCGCGGCGTTCTCCAAATCGCTGCTCACGCGCCACTTCCGCGATACGATCGCGGTTCAGACCTCGGCGTTGCAGGAAATGGATGTCGTGTTTGACGCCGACCGGAATCTGGAGGAGGCGCTGGATATCATCATCGCTAAACACCATCCCGAACTGATCGCGGTCATCGGTACGGAGCTCACGGATGTGGCGGGCACGGATTACGCGGCTTGCGTAAAGAAGTATATCCGCGAGCGGGGGCACCGCAATTGCCTGATCGTTCCCATATCGCTGCCGGATTTCAGCGGCTCGTTGGAATCGGGATTCAGCGCCGTGACGGAGGGAATCCTGGACACCGTCATTCAGGAAGAAGGCGCGAAAAATCCCGGCAAAACGGCCATCGGCCAGATCAACTTGCTTCCCGGCCCTTGTCTGACGCCGGGGGATGTGATGGAGCTCAGGGAAATCATCGGTGATTTCGGCTTTGAGGTGATCACCATACCCGATATATCAACCTCCTTGTCGGGACATCTCCTCACCGGCTTTTCGCCGCTGACGCGAGGCGGCACGCTGCGGGACTCGCTCCGGGACGCCTTGCGGTCCCGCTTTACGATCGCTCTGGGAGCCGGTATGGAACGGCCGGCGCGCAGGCTGCAAAATGCGGTTGGCATTCCTTATAAAGTGTTTTCCGACATGCACGGGCTGCGGGCGACCGATGAGCTGCTTTCCTTTCTGCAGGAGTTAAGCGGGGTGCCGGTACCGGTTCGTTACCGCTGGCAGCGGGAAAATCTGCTCGACAGTATGCTGGACGCCCATTTTTATTATGTCGGGGCTTCCGCCGTCGCCGCCCTTGAGCCGGACCATCTCTTTTCCGTCGCTTCCTGGCTGGAAGAGATGGGCGTCAAGATCGCAGGGCTGGTGGCACCCTGCGAAACCCCGCAGCTTAAGGATGTGCAGCGAGACATATGGATCGGCGATCTTGACGACGCCGAACGCCTTGGTGAAGGAGCGCATTTGTGGATAAGCAACTGCCATGGACGAAAGGGCGCCCAAAGGGTTGGGGCCGCCTATTTGTCCGCCGGGTTTCCGATCATCGACGAATTGGGCTCCTACATGGAGGTGAGCGTCGGCTACCGGGGGGCGATGAATCTCGTAAACCGGGCCGGCAATCTGCTGATTCGAAGGGAGGAAGCACGTCATGAAGGTCGCGTTTGCCAGTGAGGATGGATTAACGGTCAATGCCCATTTCGGTCAATGTTCGCAGTTTGCGGTATACGACTTAAGAAAAGGAAGCGGAGGGAAAGGGAGCGAGACCGAACTGCTGGAAGTTCGCCGGATCGCGGAGGCTTTTGACGGGGATGAACAGGGAAGAATCGAAGCGCGGATCGCCGCGGTGGAAGATTGTGCGCTGGTTTTTCTCATGCAGATCGGAGCTTCGGCGGCGGCTCGCGTAACCCGTAAAAAAATCATGCCGGTCAAAGTTGCTCAGGGCAGCTCGATCCATGGACAGCTGAAGCGTCTGCAGGAGATGCTTCAGGGCAGGCCGCCGATATGGCTGGCTAAGATCTTGAATGAAGACGAATCCTTGAGACAGGGGGATGACGATGATGGAACAAGCGTTTAATACCGACCGAGCGGCCGGAGCCGAAGATTTGCACATAAGCGAGAGCACAGTCCTGAACGAAGAAAAGCTGGGCGAACGGTTTATGCTGAGCCTGGATCGCCATCTTCAGGCGGCGGACACATGGGGCAGATATTCCGCGCTTTCCCGGCAGGAAAGACTGGAAAAGTTGTTCCTTTGCCCTATGGAGAAAAAGCGGGAAATCGCCGCGGATTGCCGCGTGTCGCCGATCGTGCGGACGCAGGTGTCGGTATTTTTTCAGGCCGTCGCGGCGTCATTGGAGCAGTTTTGCGGCGATCTGATGCAAAGCATGGTCGAGGTGAACGAGGAAGGATTCGGACGCGCGCTCGTTTATTCCGGGCGAACCGTCCTGGTGGCGGACAGCTTTCGCGGAGGTTATCCGTTTCCGTTTGCGGACGGGGCTAAAACGGAGGTTTACGGGGTGTCCTGCCTACGGGAAGGATTGCAGAACCGGGAGAGGTTTGCGCAGCTGACCTCGTTCTTGTCCTCGTAAACCGAAATTTTTAGTATTGAATCCTGATCCGGGACGGTGATCTCATGATTGAAGAAGCAGCCCGCGAAATAAGCGAAACGGAGAAAGTCCGCTTCGCCCGGCAACTAAAGCTGCTGGGCGAAGACGGGCAAAGGCGGCTGGCCGTCGCGTCGGTGATGATTGCCGGGATCGGCGGGCTTGGCGGAACGGCGGCCATTTACTTGGCGGCAGCCGGCGTAGGGAAATTAATTTTAGCCCATGAGGGCGTTATTTCGCTGCCGGATATGAACCGGCAAATTCTAATGGATTCCTCCCGGGTTGGGGATTCCCGAATGGAGACGGCTTTGGGGCAGCTGCGGCGAATCAACCCGAATGTCGAGCTTGAGGGTTACCCGCAGAGGATCGAATACGAAGCCGCTAAGCCGTGGGTGATGGCTGCCGATATCGTGATTGACGCCAGATACGATTTTCCGGAGCGCTACACGCTTAACCGGCTGTGTGTCGACTGCCGCAAACCGATGGTAGAGGCGGCCATGTACGGTTATGAAATGTCGCTGACGACTATTGTACCGGGAGCAACGCCTTGCCTGGAGTGTGTGTATCCCGTCCCTGCCGTCGATTGGGAGCCGTTTGGCTTTCCGGTGTTGGGAGCGACCTCCGGTATTGCCGGCTGTTTGGCGGCGATGGAAGCTGTTAAATGGATCACCGGCGTTGGGGCGCCGTTTCTGGGTGTCATGCATCGCTTCGATACACTGACGATGCAAGGAAGCAGCTTTCGTCTTAAACGAAATCCGGAGTGCCGGTGCTGCGGGGCGAGATCTACGGAGCGTCCGTTGTGATCCCGGACAATCCGATCAACCATAATAAACAGGAGGCGGCGCTTATGACCAAGCTGCGCATTTGTGACACAACCCTGCGGGATGGCGAACAATCGGCCGGGGTTTCTTTTACGCAGCGGGAAAAGCTGGAGATCCTCCGTCTGCTGGCGGAAGCCGGCGTCGAGCAGGCCGAGGTCGGGATTCCGGCCATGGGCCTTGCCGAGCAGCGGGACATCGCCGCTATGGCGGAGCTCGGCCTCTCGATCAAGCTCATGACCTGGAACCGCGCATTGCCCGCGGATATCGACCGGGCCAAGGAAACGGGGGCGGCCTGGTGCCATATCTCGCTCCCCGTCTCTTCCATCCAGCTCTCCCATAAGCTTGGCTGGAACGGGGAGCAGGCTTTGCATCGCATGCTGCAGTCGGCGGAATACGGACTCAGCCGGGGAATGAGGGTTTCGGTCGGGATGGAGGACGCCTCCCGGGCGGATCCCGTGTTTTTGGCCCGGTGGATGCGAACGCTTCACGCGGAACTGGGCATCGTTCGTTTCCGCTATGCGGACACGATTTCGCTGCACCACCCGGCCGGCTTAGCGGAACGCATTCATGCACTCAAGCGGGAGATTCCCGAGGGAATCGAACTGGAGGTGCACTGTCACAACGATTTTGGCCTTGCTGCGGCCAACACGTTAAGCGGGATCGCCGCCGGGGCGGCTTGGGCCAGCACAACGGTGATGGGAATTGGGGAACGGGCGGGGAACGCCGCACTGGAAGAGGTCGCGATGGCCTGGCAGCATCTTTATGGCGGCACATGCGACGTGAAGCCTGAGCGCCTGCAGGCTTTGGCAGAAGCGGTGTCCATGGCGTCGGGGCGGCGAGTGCCGGAGGCGAAACCGATTCTGGGTCCGCTGGTCTTTACGCATGAATCGGGCATTCATGTCGACGGCCTCGCCAAACACGCGGACACCTATCAAAGCTTTGATCCGCTGGAGCTTGGCCGGGAGCATCGGGTGGTGCTGGGAACCCATTCCGGCAAAGGCGCCATCCGCTACATTTTGGAGCAGGAAGGCATTGTCGCGGAATTTGATTCGACGGTACTGGAAAAGCTGCTGCGCCGCGTTCAGCTTCAGGCCAGGCGGGAGAAAAGAAACGTCGAAGTGTCCGAACTGCGGCAGTGGTGGGAGGAAAGCCGCTAAACTTAACGGCGAGTACTGGAAAACGGCAAAACAAAAGTTGTTGGAGATCCTCATTTTAGAAAAGCAGGCATCGATTATGTTCTTTTTTTATTAAAGGGCCGCTTAGGGTATATTGACATAATTATTTGCTATAGCTAATATAGTTATAACGATAATTTGGGTGGGATAGAAATTGACGGTATCATATGACTATACAGAGCTGGTCGGATTTAAAATTATTAAGGGGGAAGTTCTCATAAAGAGAAAGCTTCTGTCCGCATTTTTGGAAAAGGGATATGATATTACTTTCGAGCAATGGACAGTCCTCAATGTACTATATGCGGAGCCGGGTTTGATTCAAAGTGAAATTGCCGCGAAAACCTACAAAGATAGAACCAATCTGACCAGAATACTGGATGTTCTTTCTAAAAGAGGCTACATAGTAAGGGTGACGCATGACAGAGACAGAAGAAGCACCTGCATTTATCTGACGGATGCCGGAAATAAGATGTTCCAGGATCTGATTCCTTGTGTGGTATCCATCAATGAACAGTTTCGTAAAGGGGTTTCGGAGGAGGAATTTGAAATATTTATTAAGGTGCTTGAAAAAATAAGCGGTAACGCAGAGTAATTTTTTTAAACAAATAGTTGCTATAGCTATTATGGATACAGCAATTATAAATCAAAGGAGGATTTCTATGGTACAGCTGTCCTTGAAAGAAAAGTTTGCTTTTCGGTTTATCTTTAACGAGAGGAATGTGTATCACAGATGGTATGGAAGATTCTTGTCCTTTGGAATTGATTACGGAAGATTGAAAAGAGTCATCGCCAGAATTCCAAGTTGGACGCAGTGGTGCATGGAATGGACAAAGGAAGGAGATGAGCTCTATAGAAAGGCTGAGCAAGCGTTAAGTGAAGGATATGCCATTAAGGCAAGAGCGTTATTTCATGAGGCAGTAGGATGCTATCATGTTGGGCAGCATATCTTTTTTATTGATAGCAAGCAGAAAGAGGAGTCGCAGGAAAAAGCAAGAACAAGCTATAAACGGGCAATTGGTCTGTATGAAGAAAGAGAAAAACCAATCCGGCTTGAAATTCCGTTTAATGGGGTGAAAATTCCTGCATACTTGCGGCTTTTTGGAGAACCCGGTAAGCCGTTGGTTATTTTCGTAAACGGAATGGACAACATCAAGGAAGCGGAAGGGCACTCGCAAGGAACCATTTACAAGCAGCATGGATTCAATTTTATAACATTTGACGGCCCCGGACAGGGGGAGCTTTGGAAAGACATGAAATTCGACGCCAAGAACTATTATCAAGCGGTTTCGGCTATTATCGACTGGGTTGAAGCGCAACGGGGATATGAAATAGATACTCAAAACATCGCTTTGACCGGTTTTAGCTTGGGCGGATATTTAGCCCCGGTTTCTGCGGCGTACGACAAACGAGTAAAATGTGTGGTAGGCAACAGCGGGCTGGTCTATATCGGAGGTCTGAACGGATTGAAGAAAATGAATCCGATCTGGCAGCGTGGCGTCACTTATATGACCGGATGTACGACACTCGAAGAGGCGGTTCACAACTTTGATTGGGATATCGAAACGGCTCCGAATTTGGAGGTGCCGCTATTGTTTTATCATGCAGGTAAGGATGAAGTAATGCCTTCGCCTAAACTTCACGCAGACAAAATGATGAAATGGGCCCAAGGAGACAAACTGCTAAAATTTTACGAGGACGGGGAACATTGCACGATGAATTATCTCGATGAAGTTTTCCCGGAAATCATGGACTGGCTAAAACAAAACTTGAAATGAACTAAAGGTGACTAGAGTCCTCTTGACCTCATCATACAAATTTCTTTTATCCGATAATCGGAGACATAAGAAAGCCATGATCACAAAGGGATCATGGCCCAAATCCGCAAGAGGCGGCGACGTTATTTGAAAAAGAATAGCAAGCAATCCTCCGATGATGAGCAGGGGCGTGACGATTCCGGCCAGCCAGCCCCGCTTGTTAAAGCTCTCCAATCGCCCTCTGCCTCCATTATTATAAGTTTTTGCTTATAAGAACCTACTGTTTCTTCTTAGCGGGGGTTTAATAAACTTCAATAAAAATGCAATTATTTAACGAAAATTCCATCTAAATGAATCTGCGCTTGAACTGAAATTGTATTCCCCTATTACCGAACCTATAATAGAAGAGAGGGAGAAAAATCCATATATAAAGGGGATAAATATGACGACCGGATCTGGAATTAAACCTTTGGTACTGCCTCTTGCCGTGAATGGTCAAGTTGTGATGACGGCTTGTGCAACGCTGCTGTGGGACGAGCAGGACGTTATTCTAGTCGACGCCGGCATTCCGGGTCAGTTAGGCACGATTCGCCAGGCGCTCGAGGAGGCCGGGTTTCCTTTTGAAAAGTTGACCAAAATCATCATCACGCATCAGGATATGGATCATATCGGCAGCTTGCCGGAGCTTGTGGAAGCTTCGGAGGGAAGAGTGAAGGTGCTGGCGCACGAAAATATTATTCCGTATCTTGCCGGAGAGCTGCCGTTGATTAAAAGAGCGGTGACCGTGCCTATGCCTTCGAAGGTAGATATTACTGTGCAGGACGGCGAAGTGCTTCCCTATTGCGGCGGCATTCAGGTCATTTGCACGCCGGGACATACGCCGGACCATATTTGTCTCTATCACATTCCGAGCAAAACGCTGATCAGCGGCGATGCGATGGTGTCGGATAACGGGCTGCTGATGCCTCCGGTTCCGCAGTACACGCCAAATTACGAACAGGCGCTTGAATCCGTGGGCAAACTGATCGGACTAAACATCGAAACCGTGATCACCTATCACGGCGGTGTATGCACGGAGCGGATTTCGGAACGGCTGCAGCAAATTGCGGCGGGAGAGCAGTAATCTTTTTAATATAGAAAGGAGCTATTTCAGATGGAATATGTAAAACTCGGAAACACCGGACTTGACGTTTCACGAATTTGTCTCGGCTGCATGAGCTACGGGGAACCTGAACGGGGCAATCACACCTGGTCGTTGAATGAAGAGCAAAGCCGCCCGTTTATCAAAAAGGCGCTGGATTTAGGCATCAATTTTTTTGATACGGCCAATGTTTATTCCGATGGCTCCAGTGAAGAAATCGTCGGCCGCGCCCTGAAGGATTTCGCCAGCCGGGATGAAATCGTCATCGCGACGAAGGTTCATGGACAGATGCGTCCGGGTCCTAACGGCGGCGGTCTTTCGCGCAAAGCGATTTTTGCCGAGATCGACAACAGCCTGAAACGGCTCGGAACGGATTACGTGGACTTGTACCAAATTCATCGCTGGGACAACCATACGACGATCGAAGAAACCCTGGAAGCGCTGCACGATGTGGTGAAGGCCGGGAAGGCTCGTTATATCGGAGCTTCCTCTATGTATGCCTGGCAGTTCCTGAAAGCTTTGCATGTGTCCGAAAGCCACGGCTGGACGCGGTTTGTTTCGATGCAAAATTACCTCAACCTGCTGTACCGGGAAGAAGAACGGGAAATGCTGCCGCTGTGCGAAGCGGAAAAGATTGGCGTCATTCCGTGGAGTCCGCTGGCTCGCGGCCGGTTAACCCGCGACTTTGATGCGGTGAGCGAACGTTCCCAGACCGACGAATTCGGCAAGCGGTTGTATTCGGTGACGGCGGAAGCCGACCGGAAGGTCGTCGAGCGCGTGGCCGAAGTCGCCGCGAAGCGGGGAGTACCTCGCGCGCAGGTCGCGCTTGCATGGGTGCTGCAGAAATCTCCGGTGACGTCGCCGATTATCGGAGCAACCAAGCCGCATCATCTGGACGATGCCGCCGCCGCAGTAACATTGAAGCTGACCCCGGAAGAAGTGGCCGGTCTGGAAGAACCGTACGTACCGCATCCGGTGCTTGGCGGGCTTAATTAAGGAAGCTGCCTTTATTCGACTTCAATTTTTGATTAAATTTATATAAATCGCCGGATTTTGTTTAAGATCTTTTGACCTCACGGCTATACGACGTATTGATTACGTTGTGCGGCCGTGAGGTTTTTTGCGTTAAATACCCGTTCACAAAAAAGACATAACGCATTTTCATTTTTTTCCATTCAAAAACTGTTATATCTAATAGAAAGGAGAGGGGGATACGCGTGGATGAAGGCGAATGGATTAAGCGCATTCAACAAGGGGACACCCAATATCTGACGCCGCTGATCGAGCGGTATTATGCCGACATCCGGAAGTACTGCCGCTGGCGGATCCGAAGCGAGGAAGAGTCCGAAGACTTGACGCAGGAAACCTTTTATCGTTTTTGCAGGCGGATAGAAACTTATGCCGATACGGGAAAATGCCGCGCCTATTTATATACGATTGCCCGGAATCTCTGCAACGATCACCTGAAGCTGCGTTCCCGCCTGGCTTGGGAGAAGGCCGAAGATGCAGTCGAACGGACGGCTGCTTTATCGTCAAGCGGGTCGTTAGAGGAACAGGTGGAGAGGGAACAGCAGGTTCACGAACTGCTCCGTTTATTGCCCGAAGAGCAGCGTGAACCGGTATTTATGCGGTTTTGCCTGGATTTGACCTTTCGCGATATTGCCCGTATCACGGGCGTGAATGTATGCGTGGCGCAGTATCGGGTAAAGCGCGGATTAACCGCGTTAAGACAGCATTTGGAAAGGAGTGAATCGGATGAATGGGAGATCGCGGCGGCAAGCCGTCATCAGCGTTCTCAGGAATTATCCTTCCCCTCCCGCTGAACAGGATCAAATGGAGAAAACGATCAAACGGGCGGCGGAAATTGTGAGTGAAACGCACAGCAGACGAAGAACATCTTTGGGCGAGTTTTATGTGGCGCAGCTGCGCTTCATCAGTTGGAAGGTCTGGATGATGCAGCTCCTGATCGTTTTGGGAACGGGACTGCTGGTACGGAATTACGTTTTCGAAGGGAATGGCAATATTGAGCTTCTGATGCTGGCCTCAATCGCTTCGCCGCTGCTGGTGATCGCCGGCATCCAGACGTTGACCCGTTCGCTGAGTTGTAAAATGCTGGAGATCGAACTCAGTGCGCGGCATCGTTTGGAAAAATTGACGCTGGTTCGTATAAGCTTGCTGGGGATCGGGGATCTTGCAGGGTTGCTGTTGCTTGCCGTCTTGGTAAATGGGCTGATGCGGATTGGAACTTTGGAAATACTGCTCTATTTGCTGGTGCCCTTCAATCTAACCTGTCTCGGCTGCCTGTGGCTGCTTAATCGGGTTCGCACGCCGAACTGCGGATATTACTGTTTGCTTTTTGGCGGCTTGATCGCGCTGGCGCAAGTGCTTTTGGCATTTTCCCCATCCCTGGAGCTGTTCGGAGCTTCGGCGATCGCTGTGTGGCAGATCTTGCTGCTGGTTGCCGCTGCCGGAATCGTCTTTGAAATGCAGCGGGTTCGCCGGACTTGCCGCAGCTTGGAATCGGCCTCAGGGCTGCCGGTTTGACGGATATGGCTTATTCAATTATTGAAAGAATGCGTGTATAAGGAGGCATTTGATGCTGGAGCTGGCTATAAACGAGGTAAGCAAGCATTTTTCCGGCAAAACGGCGGTGGACGGTATTTCGGCTAAGCTGACCAGCGGCGTATATGGTCTGCTGGGAGCCAACGGAGCCGGAAAAACAACACTGATGCGGATGGTCTGCGGAGTTTTGCATCCAACGTCGGGCACGATTCAAATGAATGGTCAGGATATTGAGCGCATGGGGGAGAATTACCGTGATTTACTGGGTTATCTGCCCCAGAACTTCGGTTATTACCCTGATTTCAGCGCAGAGGAATTTCTATGGTATGTGGGTTCGTTAAAAGGATTAACGCTTGCCGCTTCAAAGGGAAAAGCACGGGAGCTGCTGCGAACAGTGGCTCTGGAGGAAGCGGCACGCAAGAAAATCCGCGCCTTCTCCGGAGGGATGAAGCAGCGGCTGGGCATTGCCCAGGCCATGCTTAACGACCCGAAGCTGCTGGTCCTCGACGAGCCGACGGCGGGACTTGATCCCAAAGAGCGGGTTCGTTTCCGCAATCTGATCGCGGATCTCGCCAGGGACAAGATTGTGCTCCTGTCCACGCATATCGTGTCCGATGTGGAATATATCGCCGACCAAATATTGGTCATGAAGCAAGGACGATTATCGATGACCGGAACCGTGGAGGAGTTGACGGCGCAGATGGAAGGCCACGTATGGACCTGCCGTATTCCGGCCCGGGAGGCGGGAGAATGGAACAACCGCTATTGCGTGAGCAATCTGCGGCATGAAGGGGACTCGGCCGAGCTTCGCATCGTTTCCGCCGGCAAGCCCGCTCCGCATGCCGAAGCCGTTTCTCCGACGCTCGAGGATTTGTATTTGTACCATTTTCAAGAAGAGGCCATTGCGAAAAAATAGGGGGAGCCATACATGGATGCATTGACCCGGTTCGAATTTCGCAAAATCGTACACCGGAAGTCTTTTTATGCGGGACTGTTGATTTTGGCGGTTGTGTTGGTTCTGGCGACCAGCCTGCTGATTACGGGCGCGCGGATCACGGGGAAAGACGGCAAGGAACTGAAGGGGATGAACGCCATCTCGCTGCAAAGAGAGTATGATCGTCAGCTTGCCGGACCGCTAACCGAGGACAAAATTGCGCAGGCGGTTGAACGGCATCAGCAGGTGATCGGGAACCCGCAAAATCTGGACAGTAACGGGGAGATCACTCCTGAGTCCTATGGAAAGGAGATCGTGAAGGATAATCAGATCAAGGATCTGATAAGAACCGCTTTTTCGCCGTTGGATGATTACGATTACGGTATTGTCGATACGATCAAGCCTGACGATGCCAAGCGTTTTTATGATCGCCGGATGGAAAAGATTCAAGCCTTTTTGGACAAGAGCTACCCTTTCGGGCGGTATTCGGCGGAGGAGAAGGCCTACTTTCTCAAAATGAATGAGGGTATCAAGGTTCCCTTGGAAATGGATTATGTGACGGGCTGGGACAAAGTGTTCGAAAATGTACAGTTTGTGTTCTTATCCAGCGCATTTGTGATCGCCGTATGTCTGGCCCCCGTATTTGCCGGGGAATATCAGAGCGGGGCGGATTCCGTTATCCTGTCGACACGACATGGCCGCAGGAGGGTCATTGCCGCCAAGATAAAAGCGAGCCTGATCGTAGCCCTGGGGCTGCTTATATTGGAGCTGTCGGTGTATACGCTTCTGCTGCTCGGTATTTTCGGTTTTGGAGGCGGAAACGCCAGCGTACAGCTGCTTACACTGTTGGCCCCGGTTCCGTATACGGTTCTGCAAACGTATTTGTGGACAGTCTTAGTAGGAGGATTGGCCTGCCTGCTTGTGGGAGCGGTAACGTTGTGGTTGTCCAGCCGCTTGAAAAGTCCTTTTCCCGTTATTGTCATCAGCGCAGTTTTCCTGATCGGACCGCTGTTTATTCCGTCGACCGGTAGCCGTTTGTTCAATCATCTGAGGGATTTGCTGCCGGTTCATATGTTTGAAGGGTTCAGCCAAATCACCGGCTATGAAGCCTTTCGAATATTCGGCCAACTGATTCCGGAGTACAAATTCGCAGCAGGCTTCTCGCTTATTGCGACGGTGCTTCTGCTGACTTTGGCATATCGGGCTTTTAAAAACCATCAGGTGGTTTAGTCGGACTTTAGTTATCTTCGCAAAAATCAAGCAGGCGCATGAATCTCGGCGGCGACAGTCATAATAAGGAAGATTCAACATCACACCTTAGGAAGGCTGACGTTCGCATGGCGCTTGACGAGATGGTTTTTTATTTTTTGGCCTATTCGTTTTTGGGATGGTTGCTGGAAAATGTCTACAGTTTCTTTACCCAAGGAGAATTCTGGAAAGAAGGATTTCTGAAAAGCCCGATGAAACCGATGTACGGTTTCGCTCCGCTGCTGATATTGGCTTTGGGCGGTGAAAATTTCGAACGTTACCCGGTCTATGTCCTGCTTTTATGCCTGGTTGTTCCGACCGTCGTCGAATATGTAAGCGGGTATTTGCTGCATACGCTTTTCGGACAGCGGTGGTGGGACTATACCGGAATGCGCGGGCATATACGCGGTTATATTTGCCTGCGCTTTTCGCTGTATTGGGGGATTCTGTCGCTTGTTTTTCTTTGGCTTATTCACCCTTTGATGGTGCGTGGATACATGAGTCTGGCTCCGGCATGGGAGAAGCTTAGCCCCTACTTTGCGCTGCTCTTTGTTGCCGATTTGTTGTGGACCTTTCGGGTACGGCGGAGAGCCTGGAAGGCCTGGAAAGGAAATCCGATCTGATATGACCAAGGGGGTGAAAGCTGGCATGGGAATTATTCGAACCGGTTTCGGGCGAAAGTCGGCAGGGCTAGTCCTAAGTTTGGCTCTGGCTGCGGCAGTCCTCGAACCAGTCGAGGCCAAGGCCGACAGCATTGAGGGTGCTGAGGATTTCGGTACGGCTCCCCAAAAGCTGGCGGTTATCATTGACGATATGGGGAACAACATGGGCGGAACGGACGAAATTATCGCGCTTCCCGTCAAGGTAACCGTTGCGGTCATGCCTTTTCTCGAAACGACCAAGTCCGATGCGATCCGCGCTCACGAGCAGGGGCACGACGTCATTGTCCATCTTCCGATGCAGCCCAAGCACGGGCGTCCGGAATGGCTTGGGCCCGGAGCGATTTTGGCCGATATGACCGATGAGGAAATTCGCCAAAAGGTAGAGGAAGCCCTCGATCAGGTTCCTTATGCGGTAGGAATCAATAATCATATGGGCTCCAAGGTTACGGGAGACGAACGTATCATGTCCGTCATTTTGGAGGTGTGCCGCGAGCGGGGAATGTTTTTTGTGGACAGCCGGACCAATTACTGGTCGGTTATCGGGAAACTATGCGAGGAAAAGGGGCTTCCGCAGGTAAAAAACGATATTTTTCTTGACGACTTCCACAACGAGGAGCATATCTCCGGACAATTGGTCAAGGTTCAAGAGCTCTTGGACCAGAACGGCTATTGCGTGACGATCGGCCATGTGGGAACCCAGGGTCTGAAAACCGCCGTGGTGCTAAGAAAATTCATTCCCGAATTTCAAAAGCGTGGCGTTTCTTTTGTCGGGATTACGGATTTGGTGCAGGAACAAGAAAAACCCGAAGGAGGCCCCGGGTTTACATTACCGTAAAATATCTGGCGATGCCGGCGTAGATTGCTTCGGCAATCCGCTGTTGGCCGCGGCTATTGGTAAGCATGGCGCGGTCTTCGGCGTTGCTGAGAAAGCCCGTCTCGACAATGACGGCAGGCGCATCCATGTGCTTTAGCAAATAAAAAGGATTGCCTAGCTCAGGCGCCGATTTCGTCGGGTAAAGAGCTTCCAGTTCCTGCTGGATCGCTGCGGCCAGCAAGGCGCTGCGCCCTTCGTTTTGATGCAGGACAAGCGGACCACGCTTGCCGGCGTTCCGTCCCCAATTGACATGCAAACTGACGACGATGGAGGCGGGAAGCTGTTCGCTGAGTTCCTTCCGCTGAGCCAAATCGCGCAGATGCCGGGAACGGCTGTTGAACCATCGGTTGTCGTCGCTTAAGGCATAGTCTCCGGTACGGTTCAGGATTGTCCGGTAACCGTGGCTGCGGAGCACGAGATACAATCTTCTTGAGATGTTCAGATTAATGTCTTTCTCCAGAATGTTCTGATATGAGGTTCCCCCGTCAATTCCGCCATGGCCGGCATCGATCAGAATGACCGGCTCGGGGAACGCATGCCTTAGGTCTTTGCCGTCCGCCAAGGCGGGAGCGCTCCAAACACCAGCGAGCGACATGACGACGAGCAGGGAAGTTATTATTTTTCTCATTGTTCTCATCCTTTGAAGGCTTGGATTTGTCCTATTTAGAGTTGGCTTAGTCGGCGTAATTCATGCATGAACAGTCCGTTTACGTTTATGATGATGGCAAACGGCGCAAACTAGAAATATCAATAACAAGACGAAAGGAGGGATCCTCTTGGCCAAGGGTGATGAGCTGGTCAAATACATTACGGAGCGGGTCGTTGATTACGTCGAAACCCCGCGGGAAATTCGGCGGGAACGCTCCAAAGTCAAGGAATCGTGGTCATCCCGCTGGTTCGGCATGATCCCGTTTTCGATTTCGCTTTGGGCTCAGCAGCTTCCGCGCCACAAGCGGAAACGGGAAAAGCAGTCGGCGTCCCGGAACCTCTAACGCGGCTTTACGAATTAACGGACAATCCATTTGACTAAAGGCGATCGTGTTCTTCCCGGGAAAGGTGCGGACGGTTGCCTTTTTTTGCGTTGGGCGAAGGATATGTGCTAATCGTAAACGTCAAGTAAATGAGGGTTGACTTTTGTAAGCAAAACATGGTATTTTATATCTTGTCGCTGCGGCAAACTTCTTCCGCTGTTGGCATTCAAATTTGCGGTCGTGGCGGAATTGGCAGACGCGCACGGTTCAGGTCCGTGTGGGCTAACCCCCCGTGGAGGTTCGAGTCCTCTCGACCGCATCACTTCATCAATGACAGGTTTCTGATCTGCTTTTTCTAGCAGAGAAGGAACCTTTTTGCTATTCAATACTTCTAAGCTGGTGCTCATTACCTGGGCAGAAGAAATCTTTGAATTGTAATCCAAATGAGCGTAAATTCTTGCCGGCGGGTTTGGGAGAGTCGGCCCGGACGGCGGCGAGGTATCTGCTGAAGTGGCATCCGGTACAAACCACAGCATCATATGAAACCCAAGATGGGGCTGCGGTCTCTTTCGATTATGAATATGAAGATTATTATGCCGCGCCGCGCAATGAGGCGGGGAAGGGCGAGCCGGTGAACGAGAACGGGCTTCCTATCTCCAGGGAGGAATGTATCCATGAGGTAATTGGTTTCGTTAAATCGATGCAAAATTTTGCCCTTACGCAATGATTGCGGACACTTGCATCATATACAAAATAAAGTTATCATGGAGTCATGAAGTCTTTAAAATTTTCGATGAAGGAGCACTTTGAAATATTCGCAAGCAATCGATTATGCGCTTCACGCGATGTTCTATTTGGTGGCAACAGCACCGGACAATCCGCTAAGCGTGCAACAACTGGCCGAGAAACTGGGCGTTTCCCAAACATATTTGTCTAAAATGCTGACCAAGCTAGTTAAGGCTGGACTCATCCAGTCTATGTCCGGCGCGAACGGAGGGTACCGGCTTCGACGCAATTGGGAAGACATCTCGTTCCTGGATGTTATTCACGCAATCGAAGGAACCGCTTCGCTGTTCGAGTGCGGCCTTGATCACGGCAGTGAATGTTTGATTCAACAAGTCATCACCGAAGCAGAACACTAAATGGAGCAGTATCTGAAAAACAAAAAAATTCATGAACTGGCCTTGCAATTTAAGGGAATGGATTAATCGACCATTTTTTAACTATTTGTAGATATAATTTAACTATAATATCGATTAATAAACGTGATACGTGAGAAGGATTTTATTGTGACGATTGGAATTTTGCCATTATCGGTGGAGGCCGGCGGAACTCAATGCTGTCCCGAGCAATTCCTTGTAGGTTCCCCGTCACGCACAGACAAAATTCCCCACGGAAATAGAAAGTGGCCTGAAAGGAGGTGAGTAGGATGGGAGGACAACAATACAGCACTGCCGCGAATGATTCCAGGCATTGGAATTAGTGAAAACAGAGCCTTAAACTCCAACAGATGAACAGTTGAAATCTAATGTGTAATTAAAGATATAAAATGTCTTTAATATATTTAATTCCGAAAGGATGATCACGATGGCTATTCAACACGCGAACGATTCTACTTTTAAAGAGATGGTGCAAACTGAAGGTATAACAGTAGTGAATTTTTGGGCTCCTTGGTGTGGTCCATGCAGAATGTTTGCACCTGTTTTAGAGAAGTTTGAAAAGGAAGCAAATGATTCCATTAAAGTAATTAAAGTTAATGTAGACGAAAATCCGGTAACCTCTTCACAATTTCAGATTATGAGCATACCGGCAACCATTATATTCAAAGATGGAATGCCCCTATATAAAGAATTAGGCATATTGTCGAAAGTTGCCCTGCAGCAGCTTGTTGCCTCCAAATAAATCAACAAACAAAAGCCGACAGGTATCGCTTTAGCAAGTATAGCATCTGCTTTATCCAAAAAAATAGTGCGGCAAGTGAATGGGCTTGAAAAACGCCAGGAGTCACATATGTATAAAACAATCGTCATTGGAACAGGTCCTGCGAGACTGACCGCTGCTATTTATTGGGCACGGGCTAACTTAAATCCTTTGGTGATCGAAGGACCCGAACCGGGTGGTCAATTGACAACCACAACGGTAGTCGAAAATTTCCCATGCTTTCCAGAGGGAATAATGGGGCCTTAATTGCACTCCGTTAGAGGTTATTGCAGGTGAAAAAGGCGTTACGGGCTTAAAGGTGAAGAATAATGAGAGCGGTCAGGAAGCGGTTTCGAAACTGCGCTATTTTTGTAGCGATTGGTCATACGCCGAATACAGGTTTTCTTAAGGGTCAAATTGATACCGATGAATATGGCTACATTATTATGAAGCCGGGATCTGCTGAGACGAATATTCCGGGTGTCTTTACCTGCGGCGATGTTCAAGATCACAAATATCGTCAAGCGATTGCAGCGGTGGGCAGTGGACGTACAGCTGCGTTAGATTGTGAGAAATTTCTTAATGAACACATCACTTTTTCCAGGTAACATTTAAGGGGGAGATCCTTTTGAGTTATGATTGTGCCATTATCGGCGGAGGCCCGGCAGGACTAAATGCGGCTCTGGTACTTGGGCGGGCCAGGCGCAGTGTTGCTTTATTTGATAACAGCCAGCCCCGAAATGCGGTTACACATGCTTCCCATGGATTTATTACAAGAGACGGTGTGACACCAGCCGAATTCAGGCGTATTGCATATGAGGAGGTTCAGGGGTATCCCTCCGTAGAACTTTTACCTTGGGAAGTAACCGAGATTCACCGCTCTGATAACAGGTTCGTCGTCGTGACGTCAACCGGAAGACAGATTGAAGCACGCAAATTGCTGGTCACCACGGGACTTGCGGAGATTTTCCCAGATATTCCAGGTTTGCGTGATTGTTATGGAACAAGTTTGTTCAATTGTCCCTACTGCGATGGTTGGGAGCTTCGAGATCAGCCGCTAATTGTTGTTTCCGAGAACTCTGGAGTGTTTCATATGGCCAAGTTGCTCTATACCTGGAGTAAAGATCTTGTGATTTGTACGAATGGGCATGCTGTTCTGGATACCAATCAAAAACATCTGTTGAAATCCAGAAATATCGAAGTGGTTGAACAAGCAGTAACGATGTTTATCGGTCATGAGGGGAAATTGCGGCAGGTGGAATTTGCGGATGGCACGCGGATCGAGAGAACGGGAGGATTCGTTACACCGGAGTGGAAACCGAAGGCGTCTTTTCAGGGTTCGCTCGGTTATGAGGTAAATGAGTTTGGCGGTATCGCCACGAATGAGTGGGGCAAAAGCACGGTTTCAGGTGTGTATGCTGCCGGGGATGCTGCTTACGTAATGCCTTCCCAGTTGATTTATGCTGCAGCAGGCGGAAGCAAAGCGGCGGTTGGCATCAATATGGAACTGACAGAAGAAGATTTCGTTTAACTCTAAGTGGACATGTCCTTCTCTTTGGGAAAAAGTTTCATAGAGAGAAGGGCATTTTTTCAAAAGTCATAATTGTAATGGTTACACATTACAGAAAGGGATGAGGAGGATTATGACGAACGATTTTTTTAATGATGCCGTTTGGGAAAAGGCTTGGAAGAATGATCCAGATACAGCAGTTAGCAAAATGAAAAAAGCCGGAATTGATCCAGCACACACTTTTGACCATAGGGCAAGGTCATTTAACGAGCAGGCGTTTAACGAAGAAGGCAGGCGAAGAACAAAAAGGATAATGAATTGGCTGGAAGGACAGGGTGTGACATTTAAAGATACTTCCATATTAGACATTGGAGCAGCCTCAGGCGGATTTACAGTGCCGTTTGCGGAGAGAGGGGCCAGTGTTACTTCTGTGGAGCCTAGTCTTCCATTAGTTGAGCTACTGAAAAGTAACATAACGGGATTAAAGAACGGGAATGTAGAGATTGTGGTTGAGCCTTTCGAAGACATTGATATTCAAGCAAAGGGGTGGAAAAAAGCCTTTGATTTCGTATTTGTCTCCATGTGCCCGGTTATTGTCAATTGGGAGAGTGTGGAGAAAGTACTGAGCTGCGCACGACAGTTTTGCTATATCAGCCTGTCTGTCGGCTCTAGGGAGCACAGTCTGGTAAAAGAGATTTGGCCTCTGGTCACTGATCAGCCCATGAAAACGGAACAATTGGAGATGGCTTATTTGCTCCATTTGCTGTATCTCAAAGGGTATTCCTATGAGTCGCTCGTAACCCGGGAAACGAAAACCACGGAGGTATCCAGAGAAACGGCACTCCAGGAGGTTATGGAATGGCTGAGAACTTTCGGTTTGCCTGCGGATGACCAGAACAGGAAAACCGTAGCCGATTATTTGGAACGGACTTATCCGACGGACAGAGTGGTCATCCGGCAGGGCGGGCGTTTTGGCAAGACGCTTATTCGATTGAAGGATCTGAACATGTAAACCGATTTGTGAGCCGTGTAGAGTAGATTTTTGAATATTTCGGTGTGGTAGAGCCACTCTTTCGATGAATGTGAGGCATGATGTTATCGAAATAGAGCTAGCGTTAATAAAGGGAGCGCGTGACAATTTTCAACTATCGTTTCTCGACGAGATGGCCTCGTCGTTCAATACTATATAATGGATATAAAATATCCATCATATCCATAGATAATGAAGGGATGATCATAATCTTGACAATTCAACACGCAACAGATTCTACATTTCATGGGCTGCTTCAGACAGAAGAAGTTGGTATTTTGCCGAAACGTGTTCTAGCTCAGCTAACGGCCTCCAAATGGAAAGGAAAGTGGTGGGTCACGCAATGAAAAGAAAACCCTTAATCATTGTCGCTTCTCTAATCGTCGCGAATTTTTTGGCGCAATTAATGCAAACCATGCTGAACACGGCTTTGCCACAAATGATGCTTGACCTTGGAATCCAGGTCAATCGGGCACAATGGCTGATCACTGTCTATCTTCTAGTCTCTGGAATTGTTATCCCTGTGACGGGATTCCTGATCGGAAAATACTCGACGAGAACCCTGTTTTTCGCTTCCGCTGGGGCGTTTACGACAGGGACGCTAATTGCCGGCTTCTCCGCCGACTTTGCATTGATCCTGAGCGGACGAATTATTCAGGGGATTGGCGCCGGATTGTTGGTACCGGTGTTCCTGAATACGATTATCCTAGTGTTCCCAAAGGAAAAACTCGGGGCAGCTATGGGTCTGGCCAGTCTTATTGTGGGACTCGCCCCTGCACTGGGTCCGACGATTTCTGGCTTCGTGATTCAATATCATTCCTGGAGATTCTTATTCTACGGGGTTGCGCCCGTTGCGATTGCGAACTTGTTTGTCGCCTATTATTGTTTGGAAAACGTTTGGGATACGCACAAAGCGAAATTGGACTGGAGATCTATTCTCTATTCGAGTTTAGGCTTCGGCAGCCTGTTGTATGGATTCAGCATCCTTAGCGATCAGGGAAGGGGTATTCTGCTTGCTGTGACCATCCTTATCGTTGGATTTGTCATGTCGTTCCTGTTTGTGAAGCGCCAATTCAAACTGGCCGTCCCTTTGCTTGATTTCAACGTGTTTCGTTACCCGAGATTTACTTATGCATCGATCATAGGCGTAGCCCTATTCATTGTAATGGCCGGGGTGGAACTGCTGCTCCCCATATATGCGCAAAATGTCAGAGGGCTAATGCCTAGAGAATCGGGGCTATTGTTACTTCCAGGCGCATTGCTTATGGGGGTGTCCGGAATGATTTCGGGTAAGATCTACGACCGGTTCGGTGGCCGCTATTTGATTCGGTTCGGCTTTTTTGGTATTGCCGTCGTAACGGCCCTATTAACGATGGCATTGTCGATTCATGCCTCCTATAGTCTATTGATGGGATTATATGCGTTACTTATGACCGGGGTCGGTTTTATGATGACTCCTATTACTGCTTTTGCCATGGCGAGCTTGCCGAGTTCGTTGATGAACTACGCCTCACCGATGACAACGGCCATACGTACATTGGGCATGTCGATGGGCGGAGCTCTGCTCATCACCATAGTGACAATTACCGCAGATTATAGCTTAGTATCTTTTCCGTTCAATATGCATGAAGGAATTCAAGCCGCGTTCTGGTCATTAGCCTTCGTTGCAGCGAGTGGTTTTTTTCTTACTTTCTTTGTTCCGTACGGCAAAGGTTCAGCGGAAGCGCAAGTCATGGAGAGCCGCCAGATGTCATAAATAAAGGAAGAATCCGGCAGAGGAGATTTGACTTAACCCAATGCAAAAAGTTATTATGGGCATATAAAGTCCATGATTGAGGTGAACATCACGCTATGAAATTTTCAAAAGCGACAAACTACGCTCTTCACACCATGCTCTTTCTTGCCGCATTCCCGCCGAACAAACTTATCGGCGTACAACAATTGGCGGAGAAGCAAGAGGTTTCTCCAACGTATTTATCCAAAATCCTTACCAAGCTGGTCAAGGTGGGAATGATTGAATCCACTTCAGGGGCCAATGGCGGATATCGTCTAAAACGGAATTGGGAAGAAATCTCGTTTCTTGACGTTATTCATGCCATTGAAGGATCTGCCTCCTTATTCGAATGCGAAATGAATCATGGATCAGAGTGTTTAATTCAGAAGGTGATGGTATCGGCGGAAGAGAAAATGGAGGACTTTTTAAGAAACCAAAAATTGTCTGAGCTTGCTAAGAAAATGACGGTTGTTCTGTGAAGAACAACTGTTTTTTTCAGATTATCGGTTGTTGACGTATTCGGCATATCGTAATTTGACGGCTTCAAAAAAGTACGGAAGCAAGCTGGTATCGAACATGAAGTACGGACTGTAGTTTCAGTTAAAAGCCAAACGTGTCATTTTGGCGGTGGAACTGGTTTGCAGATCCGTATGGGCTAACCCCCGCGGAGGTTCGAGTCCTCTCGACCGCATCGCCTTAACTATTCACAGGTTCTTTGATGGCTGGATGCCATCAAAGGACCTGTTTTTATATGCTCAGGAAGCTTTGTGCATTGCTCATGACGACACATAAGAAAAAGCGGCCCCCAAATGGGTCGCTTTTTTTGTTGCAGGACGTTCATAATTTAGATGATAGTTATAGTATTTTTCTATATAAACCCATATTTCCTCTAATTATCTTTTATTTGCTATTTTTTGTTGATATAATTACCAGTAAATAGTAGAAAGGAGGCATTGCACACGATCGAGACACCTATGCAACAACCCCTTAGAGTCACAACTCCGAAGGGAACTTCAAAAATGAACTGGAGGAAGGAATAGTGTCCACACTAACTAAGAAGAGAAGTAATTTGTTAGCCCGGGTCTTTGCCGTCTGTTTAATTTTCATTTTCGTATGTTCTTCTTTCACTTACGGTATCAAGCCCGCGGAAGCCGCCCCACAATTTAAAGTTATCGCTTTTTACAATGGAACTTGGGATGCAGCCCATATTAACTTTGTAAAAGAAGCGAACCAGAGATTTCCCGAGTTTGCCAAACAATACAATTTCTCGTATGAATCGACAAACGATTGGAGCAAGCTAAATACTACCTTTCTTTCCCAATACCAGGTTGTCATCTTTTTGGATGATGCGCCCGTTAACGCCGCTCAAAGAACTGCATTTGAGCAATATATGAAAAATGGCGGAGGATGGCTGGGATTTCATGTTAGCGCTTTTACCACGAACCCTTCGTCATGGAACTGGTACTATAACGATTTTTTAGGGTCGGGATCTTTTAAATCAAACACGTGGTTCCCGACGCCGGCTGTTCTGCGCGTTGAAGACAACACTCATCCCGTCACCCGTGATTTACCGGCAACATTCAAAACCCCGGCCAACGAATGGTATAGCTGGTCGGTTGATTTGCGCAACAAACCCAGTATTGACATCCTGTATTCCATTGATCCTGTGAGTTTTCCCCTTGGAACGGATCCCAACCAATCTTGGTACAGCGGTTATTACCCTGTAGTTTGGACCAATAAAAATTATAAAATGATGTATGTCAATATGGGCCATAATGATATGGATTACGCCAAAAACACGGCGAAATCCTATACTTTTTCCGATCCGACTCAGAACAAGCTTATTATGAATGCTCTTCTATGGATGGGAGGCGGTGAGCAGCCTAACACTTCCTTTAATGTACCCGGCACAATAGAGGCTGAAAACTATTCCGGCATGTATGGAGTACAAACTCAAAACACTTCCGATACGGGCGGAGGCCTCAATGTAGGCTGGATCGATTCTGGCGATTGGATGACTTATCCCATCAATGTCTCTTCATCCAATACATATACCGTAAGTTACAGGGTATCAAGTCCGGATGGCGGCGGAAAGATTCAAGCAGAGCAAGGCAATACGGGCCAGGTACTTGGTTCTATCGAAGTTCCTTCGACAGGCGATTGGCAGAATTGGACCACGATTTCCCATGATGTTAGTCTTTCCGCCGGAGAGCAGCAATTAAAATTATCCTTTCCCTCCGGGGAGTTTAATCTTAACTGGATTAAAATCGAAGAGAAAACCAGTACACCCAGCATAAAAATAGAGGCAGAGAATTATACCAACAGTTATGGCGTTCAGACGCAAGACACAACAGATGTCGGTGGAGGAAAAAATGTCGGATGGATCGACCCTGGTGACTGGATGACTTATTCAACTCCAACCAGCCTTTCTCCGGGGACTTACACAATCAGCTATCGGGTAGCCAGCCCAAATGGCAGTAAAATTCAATTTGAACGGGCTGGCGGAGGAGCAATATTCGGCACCATTTCAGTTCCGGCAACGGGGGATTGGCAGAATTGGACCACCATCTCACATGATGTAGTGCTCTCATCTGCAGAACAGGAAATTGCTTTGGCTTTTCCGACCGCAGGCGACCTGAATGTGAATTGGTTCACTATTACTAAGAAGCAATAGGTTCTATTAATAATGAAAAAGCTCTTGAATCGTCCTTGTGACGGTTCAAGAGCTTTTTTGGTTATACGCGCGCCTAGGGCCAGTAAGTTCAAGAGAATCAGGCAGATATCCCGCATGAATGAACTTTCTTGAAGACGGAGGCGTACCGGATAATAAGGATACCGATGATATCTCACATCAACAAGGAGGGTTTTCCACTGTGTTAATGACTCGAATTATGGCTCGTATGATGGGCCTTTCACCGGCGACAAACCGCGTTCGTGTCGATCGTCGGCAAGCTGTTCCCATGCGAGATGGAACTGAACTGTTGTGCGACGTCTATCATCCGCAGGGGATTGATCGGCCGTCGACGGTGTTGATCCGCTCGCCTTATGGCCGCGCAAACGTGGAGGGTATTTTCGGACGCATCTTCGCCGAGCGCGGATATATAACCGTCGTACAGAGCGTTCGCGGTACCTTCGGTTCGGGTGGAACTTTCAGTCCCTTTTTTCAGGAGCGCGACGACGGGCTTGATACGGTTGGCTGGATCGAGCGTCAGCCTTGGTACAGCGGACGGCTGGGGCTCTGGGGAGTTAGCTACGACGGTCTGGTGCACTGGTCGATGGCGGCGGAGCTAGGCGATCGCATTGCTGCGATGGCCGTTGCGAGAACGGCATCAGATTTCGCGGGTGCCATGTGGGACGGCGGCGGTTTTCGGCTTGAGGACTTTATGACCTGGGTTTCCATCATCAACGCTCAGGAGAAAAGCAATGCTCTCATTCAGACATTCAAGCGGGTTTTGACAGGCGACCCGCTTGCCAAACACTATTCGGCTTTGCCGATAAAAGAAGTAGACGAGCGAGCTTTTGGCCGGAAGGTGGATTATTGGCAAAAGTGGCTTGCGCATGACAACCCGTCCGATCCTTTCTGGCATCCTCTGCGCAACCGGGAGACCTTTTCCCGTATCACCGCGCCGGTCAGCATGCTGGCAGGCTGGTCCGATGTGTTTCTCGGCCACCAGCTTCGCGACTATCAAGCTCTTCGCGCAGCAGGAAAAACCGTTCGGCTTGAGATTGACGGGTTTTCGCACACCGCGCTTAAAGGAATGGGGAACACCGTCCGGATAGGACTCGAATGGTTCGAAATTCATCTTAAGGGCCGCACGGACGCGTCAAGTGATCCGAAGCACGTCCGTGCGTGGGTAAACCGGGCAGAGGAATGGAGGAATGCAGCTGCGTGGCCGCCTGCTCCGAGTACGTTGCGGGCGCTTCATCTTGCTTCCGACGGGAGCTTGCAGGATGACCTCGTTGCCTACGGAGAAAGAAGGTTCGTCTATGATCCCGACAACCCGACGCCAAGCCTCGCCGGTCCAAAGCTGTCCGACAGCAGTGGACGAGGCGATATGCGGCCTCTTGCCGCACGCGCCGATGTGCTGAGTTTCGTCGGACTGAAGCAGGAGACGGATATTGAGATTGCCGGCCAGCCGGAACTGACGGTAGAAATTTCAGCGGATGGGTCTGATCACGATCTCTTCGTATGCCTTTGCGATGTTGATGAGAGCGGTAAAGCGATCAATATCACGGACGGTTATTTGCGTCTTCCAACGCATCCCCCAGGTGAGGATCGCGTCGTGACTGTACCTTTGCTGCCAACGTTCTGGCGCATTTCGGCAGGACACCGGCTGCAGTTGCTGGTCGCCGGCGGGGCTTTTCCGCGATATGCCAGAAACCTTGGCATGGGCGAAGGGATCGCCGCCGGCGTGAACAAGCGCAAAACGGCCATCCGTCTGCGATTCGGAGGCGATCATCCATCCCGCCTAACTCTTCCGCAGGTTTGATGGACTCCGGATTTTATATGGGAGGCCGAAGTAACATAAAAATGCTGCATAGAACTTGGAAAGTCAACATGTTCTATGCAGCATTTTGTAGGGTTAGCTTCCAATCAACTTCACGGCTTGAATATCTTGCTGAGGCGAAAGACCAAACAGTCTCTTATATTCACGGCTAAATTGAGTCGGGCTTTGGTAACCGATCCTTAGCGCCGTTTCCGTTACATTGGCGCCGTCAAACAGCAGCTTGCGCGCTTTCTGCAGACGAAGCCGCTTCTGATACTGTAAAGGAGCCATGGCGGTCACTTCTTTAAATTTATAATGCAGATTTGACACGCTCATGTTACTCAGTTCAGCCAATTCTTCAATAGCTAATGGACTGTCGAAGTTGGCTGTAATCCAGTTAATTACTTTGCTGATCTCGGCAGCTTCCTGATGCAGCGACATGTTTTTGAAAAAAAGCGGTCCTTTCTCGCTGTTTAGCAGCCAATAAATCATTTCCTGCTTTACGCTTGAAGCGAGGTAATCGGCGGCTTTGGCATCCGAAGATAACCGGAGGAGCTTTTCGAATCCTTCAATGATTTCCATGCCAGGCTCCCCAACAAAAATGCCCGTCTGCAAGCCCGGCTCCGTGCGGAGAATCAGATTGGCCCCCAAAGCGACGATCGCAACTTCTCCTGGCGTCAGCCCAATCCGTAAGGCAAGATATGGCGAATCATCCCCGGCTTCGGTCACCTGTTCGCTTACCGGCACATTTACGCTTACGGACAACAAATCCCCCGCTTTATATTCAATCGTTTCTTCCCCAACCTGCAGCCGCTTTCTTCCTTGCAACAGGATACTTAAGGAAGGATTGAGAACACCTGGGGCCAACTGTGTAGGCTTGCTTTCTTTAATAACATCAAGAAATGGAATACTCGTCCGTATAATCCCCGAGGAGATAGAATTCTTTTGCAGACTCTGAGCCAAAAGCCGATCTAGCGCCACTTTTGCGTCAGTCAGATGGTTATTCATCGTCGGTATCTCTTTCACTTCAATTTCTAATTGGTTGCAAATTCCACTCTTTATATAAAGCCATAAAGGATTTGATGGCCGAGGATTTCCATTTGTCCTTGTGATAAACCACTTGGGTGATCAGTTTGAATTCTTTGTCTTTAAAATTGATCTTTGCCAGCTTGCCGTCTTCAAGTTCTTGAGCAACCGTATATAAAGGCAAAAGAGCGATGCCAAGCCCATTAACGGCCAATTGCTTCAGCGTATGGCTGCTCCCTTCGTAAGCCATAAACTTAAATGACATATCGGATTCTTCGATATCTTTTCTGAATATCTCCTGCCAACTGCACCCATGACCCGGCATAAGTATGGGATAGAGGGAAAAATCTTCAGGCTGAATTATTTTCTTCTGCGCCAGTAAATGGTCGGATGAAGCTAATAAAACAAAGGGTTCATCGTGGGCGATCTCTACTACAAGGTCTTGGTATGATATTTTATTATCGGAAAATATAGCAACGTCGATGCTATTCTCTCTAAGCAAAGACTCCAGCTTATATCCGTCTCCGATTCTTATGTTAAGCTCCACTTCCGGATAGAGCGTGGCGTATTCTTTCAATAGCGCAGGCAGTTTATAACCGCAGATCGATTCTTCCGCACCAATGATGAGCCTTCCATTTGGCCTGCCGGTTTCCGAAATGGATCCTTTGGCTTTTTCCCACAAATTCAGCATTTGTCTGGAATAGTCCAGGAAATGCTCTCCTACGGAAGTGAGGGAGATCGTTTTGCCAAGCCTTTCAAAGAGCTGCACGCCTAATTCCTTCTCCAGCAATTGTATTTGCGAAGTAATGGACGATTGCGCATATCCAAGCTCCCTGGCTGCTTGCGTGAAACTGTTTAACCCCGCGATCATCATGAAGGTTTTAATTTGTCTAATCTCCACAAGTCTCATCCTTTCCCAAGTAAGGTACCGTAGTAACTTCTAGCTATAGTAGCAGATCTTCTTTCCATCTGTAAAATAAATGGTATCGATCATATCATTCGATAAAATCGAACGGAAGATATTTTTTTGATAGCGTCCGATCGATTTTATCGAATCAATATATCTAAAGCATCAATTTTACATATATATTGTCCCTTGATATCATAACCCCGAGAAGTCGATCATGCTTTTTAGTTTGGCATGTTTGCTTTCATTTTTATGAAAAGATAAGGAGGATAACGATATGCAATACAAAACGCTTGGAAGAACCGGTATGACGGTCAGCGAATTCGCTCTTGGGGCGATGATGTTTGGAGCCGTTCACGGAAATCCCGATCAGGAAGAGGGGATTCGTACCATCCATATGGCGCTGGATGCAGGTATTAACTTTATCGATACATCGGACAACTATTCTTTTGGCGAGTCGGAGGAGATTGTCGGAAAGGCTCTCAAGGGGCGTCGCGACGACGTGATTCTTGCGACGAAGTTTACTTTGCCGATGAAGGAGGAAATTAATCATAGCGGGGGTTCGCGGCGCTGGATCATCCGTGAGGTCGAAGACAGCCTGCGGAGGCTTGGTACTGACTATATAGATCTGTATCAGATGCATCGTCCTGACCCAAACACGGACATTGATGAGACGCTTTCGGCACTTTCCGATCTGGTACGGGCGGGGAAGGTGCGTACGATTGGCGCTTCCACTTTCCCGGCCGAGCTGATTGTTGAGGCGCAGTGGGTTGCCGAAAAACGCGGTCATCGGCGGTTTGTGACGGAGCAGCCCCGTTACTCGATTCTCACGAGAAACATTGAAGCGGCGGTTCTTCCCACAACGCAGCGATACGGAATGGGCGTACTGACTTACGGGTCGCTCGGCAGCGGCTGGTTGTCAGGTAGGGCCGATCCCGCAAAGGGTAACCGAATCGCACTGCAAACCAAAGATTTCGACGTAGCGGTGCCTGAAAATCAGAAGAAGCTGGAGGTCGTCAAACAGCTTACTGAGCTCGCCTCGGAAGCGGGAATCGCGCTGCCGCATCTGGCTAACGCATTCGTACTTTCGCACCCGGGCGTGACATCCGTCATCGTTGGAACTAGAAACTCTGAGCAGCTAAAGGGGCTTCTGGACGGCGCCGACACAAAACTTGGCGAAGATATCTTAGACCGGATCGACGAAATTGTGCCTCCAGGCACCGAGGTCAATGCGGCGGACAACTTCTTCCTGAACCCGGCAATAGAAAACAAACGCTTGCGCCGCTACTAAATCTGCGGAAGTTATATTTGCCGAAATCGGCAGCAATGAGGGTGTGTGATTAATCTTCGCACACCCTTTCCAACAGTGTCCCTAATTGCTCAGCCAGGGCCTGATGTGAAATGGGCTTATTGTTCATGAACCACCATTCCACCACTCCTACGTAGGCCGAAGCTACGAAATGGACGGCAAGCTCCTTAGCTAAACCTTGATTTTTTCCTTTCGTTACATCCACCTCGTTCTGAAACTCTTGAATCAGAAAATCAACGAACCGGTTTCGAAAGTATGGAGCCCCTTTACTTGCCAGCATGATTGAAAAAAAGCTGAAGTTGCTGTCGAGGTAATCCGTCCAAATCAGCGTCCCGTCGATAAAATCCAAATCGGGAGATGCTGCGCACCTAACCCTCAGTTCATTGATATGAGTTTCAATGAGTTTGTCCAGTAGATCGTATTTATCCAGATAATGGAGATAGATCGTTCCCCGACTGACATTGGCACGGTCGGATAGATCCTGAAGCGTAATATCGTCGAAGTTTTTTTCTGACATCAGCTCGATAACAGCATTTTTTAATGCCTCTTGCGTTTTGAGAATTCTTCGATCCACTTTGGCCATTAGATGTTCATCCGTCTTTCTCTTGTGATTTCTATAGTTTTTATAATTATAGACAGTTGTTCATTAACGAATCAAGGATTATTATCTTTCACAATAAATAATTGACAATTTTAATGGAGTTGTCTACTAATGGACAAATTACATTCATCTGACAATGGTAAGAATGATGAATCTTTGTATAATAAACATGAATACATTATTAGATTTATGTTTATTTACTATTTTGGAGGCAGGAGTGGAGACCAATGAAAACATGGTTTATTACCGGAGCGTCCCGCGGACTTGGGCTTGAGACCGCGCGAGCTGCGCTTGCCGCAGGCGATCAGGTCGTTGCGACCGGACGTAATGCGAAAAAAATTATTGAAGCAATCGGTTCTGATGACAGCCGCGTGCTTGCATTGGAACTCGATGTTACCGATACGTTGTCGATTAAGACCGCCGTTGACTCTGCGGTTCAGCGATTCGGGCGCATCGATGTTCTCGTCAATAACGCAGGTTATGGACTTCTCGGCGCATTTGAGGAGCTATCGGCCGATTCCATCGAGCGGCAATTTTCAACGAATGTTTTCGGCGCCTTTGCCGTTACGCGCGCTGTGCTTCCGATCATGCGCTCGCAGCGCTCCGGGCACATCATATCGGTCTCGTCGATTTGCGGCGTGATCGGCTTCGATACGGCGTCAATCTACTGTTCGTCCAAGTTTGCGCTGGCGGGATGGTCCGAATCGCTCAGCCTTGAGCTTCCCCGGTTTGGCATCCATGCGACTGTCGTCTACCCGGGCACTTTCAGAACGGATTTTCTTGACCGGAGCTCCGTCGCTCATTCGGACATTTCGATCGACGACTACGCGGAGGTGACTGCGGCTGCCACGAAGGCTAACGACGATAACAATCATCGGCAGGCCGGGGATCCGGCTGCATTTGGCCGGGCGATGGTCGAACTTGCGAATGCAGAGGAACCCCCGGTTCGTTTCGCTGCCGGTTCCGATGCCGCCCAGGTCATGTACGACAAGGCGGCTTCATTGCAATCAACGACGAACGAATGGCGCGACTTGTCGGTCTCGACAGATATTGTCGGTTAACTCCGTTATGTGTTGACCATTTTTACTTGGCTGCGTTTCTGCGCAATTCCGAGTGCTGCAAATGCCCCGATCAGTGAAATTACCGCTGCTGTGTACCAACTTGCTTCAAACGACTGGCTTTTAGAGACGAAGAGGCCCATAACGACAACAAGAATCGTGGTGCCAAATACGGCGCCGATTTGTCGTGACATGCTTACAACTGCGCTGCCGATAGAGGTCTGGTTTGGTGCAAGATCAATAGTTGCGGAAGAAACCATCAACGGCAGGGCGAGGCCATACCCGATCCCGATAATTAGCCAGCCGGGAAAAAACTGAGTCCAAAAGTTGGAGGGTCCATGGATCGGCAGCACAAATAATAATGGGCCCAGACCGATAAGCAATGTCCCTACTGCCGCAATGATGTTGACGGACACGCGTTTGGCAAGGCGTTGGGCAATGGCTGCGAACGGCCAAACCATGCAGGGACCTATGGATATGGCCAGTCCGGTTGTCAGCGTCGACCAACCCCAAACATTTTGCAGATATAGAATAAGGGACAGCAGCTCAATGGCGAAGGCAGCATTAATGAGCGCTGCCCCTACATTTGACCAAGTGAACAGCCTGTTCTCAAACAAAGAGAAATCGATAATCGGAAACGGATGACGACGGGATTGAATAATAAATCCTGTAAAAGCAAGAACAAATACAATAAAGCTACTCCAGGTATAGAAACTCGCCCAGCCCCAGTCCTGACCTTTTCCAAGTCCTAATGATAGGGCGCCGATGGAGACGGCCAGCAGCAAACCGCCCAATAGATCTGGCATTGCGGACGTGGAGTTTTGCTTGGTAGCGGGAACATATTTGAGAGCTGAGAAAATGGCGAAGAGCCCGATCGGCAAATTGATAACAAAGATCCATTGCCAGGACAGTTCAAGCAGGAATCCTCCCACTGCAGGGCCCGCAGCAGCCGCAAGAGAGCCGCTGCTCGCCCAGATGCGAATCGCGCGTTTTTTCTGCTGATCCGGCATGACTGTCAGCAGTAACCCCAAGCTGCTTGGCGTCAAGAGCGCAGCTCCGACAGCTTGTGTACTGCGGAACATGATCAGCATCCATAAGCTCCCGCTGAGCGTAGCTCCGAGACTGGATAAGGTAAACAATGCCAAACCCCAAATGAATCCATTCTTTTGCCCAAACCGGTCCGCCCATTTTCCTGCAGGTACCAAAAGAGCGGCATATATGATCGCATAGCTGCTCAGCACCCAGCTTAAGTTGGAAAGCGAACCTTGACCGATGGCCTTTCCGATATTGTTTAAAGCTACGTTCACGATAAAAATGTCCAGGCTACCCATAAAAACAGCGATACATAAAATAAACAAAATGATTTTGTACGTCCGATTTTGCATAAAGATCCCCTTTTTTTCTTAGATGAGATATTATTGAATGTACATTCAATAATTAGGCGAAAAAACCTCATTAATGAGGTAAGTAAACCGGACGACCAGCTACACTAAAATGGATTGCACGGCGGCGTCCAATGTCATTTTGAGATGTTCTTCAGGCACTCCGGCCCGAATCATTACACGCAGTCCTACGACTGCGTTGGTCAAGAGGGTGGTGATCTGTTCAGTTGAGAGCTTACGCGTGAAGGATCCTTCCTGTTGACCTTTCTCTATGACAGGATAGAGAAGAGCCTGCATCCCTTGGATCATATCGGAAAACGTGTTTTTCACGTTGCTAAACTCCGGATTCGGAAGCTCCATTGCCGAATTGACGATCAGACAACCAAACTTCTTGTCTCCAAAAGAAGCAAGCAGATGCTGCTGCCAGTATCGAAGAGCTTCAAGCGCCGTAGAGCCTTCGTTCAACAACTCTTGAAAACTTTCCAGATGCTTGTCATAATACAGCGCCAGCGATTTTTCGAACAGTGATTTTTTATCGCCGAAAGCGCCGTAAAGGCTTTGCCTTTTCAATTTCACTCCTTTCGTCAAAATTTCGTAAGAACAAGCGTTATAACCATGCTCTCTAAAAACCTCAATTGAAGCCTGCAACACCTTGTCATAATCAAACTCTCTTGGTCTGCTCATGCTCATATCATACTCATTATGGAATGAGCAGTCAATAACTATCCGAAGCCATGGATGGTCGCTGTGTCCGATTGTGATGGAGAAATATCGACTCGAAAAAAAGCATTTGACATGAAACATTTACCATTCTAAAATGAGTGAGCAGGCAGTTATTTATTGAAAGGGGGTGAACTCATGGCAAGGTCATTATGTGAAGAAAAAAGAACGGCCATTCTGGAGGCGGCCATCGACGCGTTTGCGTTTCAGGGACTTGGGGCGCCCACCGCGAAAATTGCCAGGGCCGCGGGTGTTGCCGACGGCACGCTATTCGTCTATTTTCGCACGAAGGACGAGCTGCTGAACCAGCTGTATCTTTATCTCAAAGACGATCTGCAGGGACGGGTTAGTTCCGACTTTCCCGATGAAGCGAGCTTGATGGATCAGTGCCGGCATTTCTGGAACCGATACTTCGAGTGGGGAGCCAAGTCTCCTGCGAAATGCAAAGCATTGCGCCAATTGATCGTCTCCGACAAACTGACGGAGGATACGCGCGAGTCCGGCAGGGTCATTTTTACGTGCATTGAGGAAATGATCGATCAGGGATTTCGAACGGGCATTTTGCGCAAGATGCCTGTCGAACTGCTGGTAGGAATCATGGAATCCCTTGCCGAGTTGGTGATCGATCTGGCACTGAAGGATGATAAACAATTAGAGGCGTACAAAACGGATGGATGGCACGCCTTTTGGGGAGCGATCTCCCAGAAATAAAACAAAGTTCAGGAGTTGGAGGGGAGTAACTATGAAAAACTTGGTAATTATCGGGGCCGGACCGGGACTGGGCATGTCTTTGGCCAAGAAGTTCGGGCATGAGGGTTTCCAGGTCGCGCTCGTATCACGGTCGCAGGACAAGCTGGACCGGTATAGCGAACAATTAAGCAAGGAAGGCATTATATCCAAAGGGTTTGCCGCGGATATTTCGAATCGGAAACAGCTCGTCGGAGCGATCCGGCGCATACGGGAAGAATTCGGCGAAATCGAAGTGCTGGAATACAGCCCACCAAGCGGAAGCATATCGCTTACTCCGGCGCTGGAAACCGATGAGGAAGACGCAAGCGAAGCCTTCAATAAGCTCGTGCTCGGCGCGATTACAAGCACCCGGGAAGTCATTCCCGATATGATGAACCGAAAATCCGGGGCGCTCCTGTTTACGACGGATCTGTCGGCGATGTTCCCTACGCCGATGTTCGGGAATGTGGGCATTGCCATGTCCGGCTTGCGTAATTATGTTTTGAGCCTGCACGATAAGTTAAGCACCTCGGGAGTCTATGTCGGCCATTTGTCCATCAGCCCGTTGATCAAGCAAGGCAGCAATTTTAATCCGGATGACGTTGCCGAAGCCTGGTATGATTTGTATGTTAAAAAATCCGTACCGGAAGCTACATACCCGCAAGGAATTATGCAGCAAATGCAAATGAGCGCCAGCGTCTGAACAATGAAACTTTCATAGTATCAGGAATTCTTCTGAATTCATCATATATACAATAGTACAAGCTCGTGGATTTCCCTATGCGGAGATTCACGGGCTTGTTGCGTTTTTATCGCCAAGCTTTGACGCAAAAATCAATGCAGCACAATTTAATCATCAACGAATAACAAGATTTCCAGCTTTCCTGAAGACTACAATGTAAGCGTAATGAACTATTTGCAAGCGCTTACCTTATTTTGGAACACGATGCGGTCTAATCAATGACGAAACATGTAGAACAAGGGGGTGGCCAACATGCCGACAGCAGGGAAAAAAGGAATGGTTTTCGATGTGTTCAGGGCCTCCATGTTTGACGGGCCGGGCATTCGGACGACCGTCTTTTTCAAAGGCTGCCCGCTTCGATGCCAGTGGTGCCATAACCCGGAATCCTGGTCAATCAGACCTCAGCTTTCGTTCAACATGGAGAAATGCATCGATTGTATGGCTTGCGTCGCGGTTTGTCCGTCCGGGGCTCACCGGAATGAGAACGGGAAGCATACGGTTGACTTCGACAAGTGCAGAACATGCGGCGAATGCGTTCGGGTTTGCCCGGCGGGGGCTTTAAAAATAATCGGAAAAGAAATGGACACGGATGAGCTGCTGGAAGAAATCGAGCATGACCGGGACTTTTACGAGCAGTCGGGAGGCGGCGTCACTTTGTCCGGGGGAGAGCCCATGATGCAGCCCGGCCCCGTGCTGGAGCTTCTGCGCAAATGCAAGGAAGCGGGCATTTCCACCTGTGTGGAAACCTGCGGATATGCTTCGCGGGACAGCTATGCCGCAGCGCTGCCTTGGGTTGATGTTTTCCTGTTCGATTATAAAAGCTCGGATGCGGAGGAGCACCAGACTTTGACGGGGGTGCCCAATGAGCGAATTTTGGCTAATCTCGATTTTCTTTACGGCAGCGGAGCGAAGCTGATCTTACGCTGCCCGATGATCCCCGGCGTAAACGATTCGGAGGGGCATTTCCGCGGCATCGCGGAGCTTGGGCGCAAATACCCGGACCTCGAGGGCATTGAGATTTTGCCCTACCACAATATGGGCGTGTCCAAGGGATCGCAGGTCGGGCTGACAATGCCGCTTGGCGACTTAAAGTCGGCGGACGAGGAGCGGAAAGAGCGGTGGCATTGCTTGCTGAATGAGCTCGGATGCGAACGGGCGGAAATAAGGTAGAAGCGCGGAAAAAAACTATTTTTAAAAGTGATGGAGGATTCTAGGATGCAGATGACCGACAAAAGCAGGACCAAGCAAACCAACTGGGTGTTTACGGATGAGGAAGGCAGCTTTGAGTGGAAAAATCCGCACACGCTGAGCCAACTCTATTTCCCGCTATGCAATGAGGCGGGGATGATGGGTTCGGTGACGCCAAGGCTCCATGGGGACGCGACCACCGGACAGCATACGTTTTTGCGGCTGCCGCTGGTGCTCTCGGATTTGCACAATACCCGTTCGGCCCGCAATTTTTGGGTGTACGGCAGTAATCTGGGAGCCTACTCCCTGACCGGGAATTCGGCCCGGCAGCAGTCGGGCCTGTTCACGGGGGCGGATCGCACGGATACAACCATTCGCGGTGCGTTCCTGGCCCATACGTTGGTTCGGGAAGACTTGGCGGCCGGCCTGAAATCGGAGATTACCAGCTTTGCCCCGGTGACGGACGATGCGGTGGAAATCATGTGGGTGCGCATCACCAACACTTCACAGGACACGCTTCATCTTACGCCAACAACGGCGCTTCCTATCTACGGCCGTTCGGCGGATAATCAGCGCGACCACAATCATTGGACTTCTTTGGCGCACCGCCTTGAAATGAACGACTACGGGCTGACGGTGAAGCCTGCCATTATCCATGATGAACGGGGACACAAGCCGAACGAAACGATATATTTCGCGCTGGCCGTGGGCGAGGACGGCGAAAAGCCGATCGGCCAGTTTCCCACGATCGCCGAGTTTATCGGCGAGGAAGGGGCGCTCGACTGGCCGGAGGCCGTCGTCAAAAATCTGCCGCCCTATGTGACGCCTCCGAATCGCCGCGACGGCATGGAGACGGTGGGTGCCATCCGTTTCGGGGAAACGAAGCTGTCGCCCGGGGAAACCAAGGGATATGTTGTCATTTCGGGAGTGACGCAGGACAAAGCGGAGGTACTCCGCTGCATCGAACGGTACGGCAGCGAAGCCAAGGTGCGGCAGGCGCTTGAGGACAACCGCCGTTACTGGCTGGAGAAAGTGGAGCGAATCTCCTTCCACACCGCGGACAGCCATTTCGATACCTGGATGCATTGGGTGGCGCTGCAGCCGATTTTGCGCAAAATCTACGGAAACTCCTTCTTGCCTCACTTCGACTACGGCCGGGGCGGCCGGGGATGGCGCGATCTGTGGCAGGATTGTCTGGCGCTGCTGCTTCAAAGCCCGGATGAGATGCGGGATACGTTGTCTTCCAGCTTTGGAGGGGTAAGACTCGACGGCAGCAACGCTACGATCATCGAGAAAGGGCTCGGCCGCTTTTCCGCCGACCGCAACAAAATCTCCCGCGTCTGGATGGATCACGGCGTATGGCCGTATTTCACGGTCAAGCTGTATGCCGACCAGACCGGAGATTTGGACATCTTTTTCCACGAGCTGCCCTATTGGAAGGATCATCAGATTCACCGGGCCAAGTCCACGGATTACGGCTGGAAACCGGCGGAAGGAACGCAGCAAAAAACCGCGGACGGCGAGCCGTATACGGGAACGCTGCTGGAGCACGTCCTGGTGCAGCATCTGACCTGCTTCCACAATGTCGGGGAGCACAACAATATGAAGCTGGAGGACGCGGACTGGAACGATCTTTTGGATATGGCCAATGAAAAAGGGGAAACGGTGCCGTTCTCGGCTTTTTATGGCTGGAACCTGCTGTCCATCTCCGAGCTTCTTCTGCATTACAAAAAAGTGAATAAGGTCGACAGCATTAAGCTGTTCCGCGAATTGCTGACGTTGACCGGTTTAAACGGCAAGGTCGATTATGAGTCGCCGGAAGCGAAGCAAGGGCGGCTGCAGGCGTATTTTGCCGCGGCCCAGCCGGCGATTTCGGGAGAGACGACCGAGGTTCCGATCGAAGCCCTGGCCGCGGATTTGCGGGACATGGGGAATTGGGTGCTGAGCCATGTCAGAGGAGCGGAATGGATCGATTCCGAGAGCGGCTACGGATTTTTCAACGGTTATTACAATAATGACGGTGAACGGGTGGACGGCGACTGCGAGAACGGCCCGCGCATGAACCTGACGGCTCAGACTTTCGCCATTATGTCGGGAGCGGCCACCGAAGAGCAAACCGGGCGGGCTTTTGCGGCCGCAAAGTCGATTCTCAAGGATCCGCATACCGGAGGATTCCGGCTTACGACTCCGCTTGGGCCTAACACGCTGAATTTCGGACGGGGTTATGCGGTGGTATACGGGGAAAAAGAAACCGGAGGCACCTTCCATCACATGGTGGTCATGTTTATGAACGGCCTGTACCGGCGCGGCTTCGTCAAAGAGGCGTTTGAGGTATTCCGCACCCTCTGCGAACTGCCGAACGACACGGAGCGGGCGAAGATCTATCCGGGCCTGCCCGAATACGTTTCCCATGAAGGCCGGGGCATGTATCCTTACTTGTCCGGTTCCGCCAGTTGGCTCTTGATGACGGTATTGACCGAAATGTTCGGCTTCAAAGGGGAATACGGCGATTTGAAAATTGCGCCAAGGCTGGTGAAAGAACAGTTTGACGGAAACGGAGAGGCTTCAGCTACGGCGGGGTTCCTCGGGAAAAGAGTCCGCCTGGTTTACCGCAATCCTGAAGGACTCGACTACGAGGAATATCGCATACTTCGCATCGCGGTCAATAGTCAAGAGGCATCGTTCGCGCAAGCGGACAGCCCGAAGGAGGCCAAACTTGAGCGGACGCGGCTGGAAGCGATGTTTACCGCAGAGGGAGAACAGACGGTAGAGGTTACGCTGGGACGATAAGGAGATAGGAGCCGATAAAAGCCAGGCTTGTCATGATTTTTCGAGCCCGATCAGCTTCTGATGGAGATCCCGGTAATCGGTGGGCGACATCCCGTATTTCTTCTTGAATTCATGGCAGAAATGGCTGAGGTTCTGAAAGCCGGAGGCGTACGAAACGTCGATCACTTTCTCGTCGCTGTAAGTCAGCAGGCTTTTGGCGTAATTCAAGCGAGTGTCGTTGATGAACACCGTTGGCGTGATGCCGAAATACTTCTTGAATTCCCGGGACAGATGCTCCGGCGACTTGCAGGCCAGCTTTTGCATGGTGGCGATGCCGCCGGTGAAGTTCTCCCGCTGCTGCATTTCCTTGTGCAGCCAATCGAGCCAGAGCGGGACCGAGGTTTTGTTCTCCCAGAGCTTTAAAGGAAAGTAACGGGTGAACAGGCTGACCAGCACGGCTCTCAGATTGGTCCGGACCATGCTGTCGTTCAAATGCGCCATCATGACAAACGGCTCGAGCGAAGCCTTCAGCGGCTCCAGTTCAGCTTTGGGCACCTCGGTTGACAAGGGATGGGAGGAATCCAGAAAACGGGCGGGCCGGAAGCCTTCTCCCAGAAAGGCAAACAGATCGCGGATAACCTCCGGCGCGATGGCCAGATTGACGAACTGGAAATATTGCTCCTCCACGCTTTGGAAGTAGTGCACATCCTCCGGCCGGATGAAGAGGAAACGCCCCTGCTGCAGCAGCTCGCGTCTTCCGTTGCAGAAATGCATAAGCTTGCCTTCCGTGACAAGACACAGCTCAAAGAAATCGTGACAATGCTCGGCGGAAATAAACTTTACGGAAGTAAAAAAGCTTCCGCTGGACTCCAGGCCCGCTTTTCTGTAATCGTCAAGACGCAGCCGCTGTACCGTCATCCCGGGATCATCCTCTCCATGTTCTTGAAATCAATCTAGCACAATGAACAAATCAAGGCAAGACAAGAGAAAAATCGTTTTAAAATCTATGATTAAAGCGTAAAGACGCAAATCAAAAACCATCAAGGAGGTCAGTATCGTGATAAGCACGGATTTTTCCATGGAGTTAAGATTCACCGACGCTTACCGCAAATATCAACACGAACATCCGGCCATCAGGGAAGCCATGTGTCTGAAGGAACAGTTTCCTTCCATTCTGACCGGCATCGAGGAGGGCGACCTGATCGCGGGACGCGTCAAGTATGGCTTTGTAGGGTTTAGCCCGCAGTTTGGCGGCTTCGGCTACTACTGCAATGAAATGGCTATTGTGGAAGCCGTCATGGAAGGACGGATGAGCGCGGAGCAGCGGGAGCGAGTCATGGATATGCTGCAATTCTGGAGAAAGGAAACGACGACGCGGAAGATTGAAGCCGCCTTCACTCCGGAAATGAACAAGGTGCTGTGCAAAGACAAGATCGCGGAGTTTCCGTTTCATTACGAGCCCGAAATCGCTACGCCGCTGTACCGGATGGCGGGGGTCTACATTGATTACGAAAAGCTGATGAAATTGGGCGTTCCCGGCATCAAGGCGGAGGTGGAGTCGTACCTTGCCAAAGCGTCCGCGGAAGGCGGAGACGTCAAGCTGTTCGAAGCGATGTTGATGGCTCTGGATCAATTCGTTGCAGTCTGCCTCCACTATGAAACCGAGGCGCTTGACCTCGCCGCAGCGCTGCCGGACGGCGCAAGAAAACAGGAACTGCTGCAAATGGCGGAAACTCTCGCCCATATTGCGCAAGCCAAACCGGCATCCTTCCGGCAGGCGCTGCAGCTCGCCTGGTTGTATTCCACCGTCTGCGGTTCGCTTGAATTCGGGCGGATGGACGTTTACCTTGGCGACTTTTATGTTCGCGATCTCGAGAGAGGGGTGATGAGCGAAGAGGAAGCGCTGAAGATGGTGATATCCGTCTGGAAGCTGATCGGCGATCTGATTGTCAAAGTGGACGGACGGGTGATTATCGGAGGCAAAGGCCGCCCGAACGAGGCGAATGCCGACCGCTTTGCGCTGCTTGCGATGGAAGCCTCCAGCCGGGCGCGCGGCATTTTGCCGCAACTTACCTTGCGCTGCTATGAGGGCATGAATCCGGAACTGCTGGATAAGGCCGTTACGGTGCTTGGAGAAGGCTGCACCTTCCCGCTCCTCTACAACGACGACGTTAATATTCCTGCAGTCAGCAAGGCTTTCGAGGTGCCCGAGTCCGAAGCCGAGCACTACGTTCCATTCGGCTGCGGCGAGTATGTACTGAACCATCGCAGCTATGGGACTCCAAGCGGCTCCATTAATTTGTTAAAAGCGCTCGAAGTGACTCTTCATAACGGCGTCGACCCGGTCACCGGGATGATCGCCGGATTGCCTACAGGGGAATTGAAAGACTTACAAAGCTTTGACGATCTGTTTGCGGCATACCAAAAGCAAGTAACCTATTTTACCGAAATTTTGGCCGATCATGAAGAACTGGAATACAAGGTGCTGGGGGAAAGCACTCCGTATCTGTTCATGAGCATGTTCTACGACGATTGCCTGGAAAGCGGCAAAGGCATATTCGCGGGCGGCATCCGCTATCTTGGCGGAACGCTGGAGACCTACGGCAACGTTAATACGGCGGATAGCCTGACGGCGATCAAAGAGCTCGTGTATGACCGGAAGCTTCTGTCTCCGGAACGGCTGCTTGAGGTATTGGACAATAACTTCAGAGGCTTTGAGAAAGAGTATAAGCTGATGGTGGAATGCCCGAAATTCGGCAACGACGATGAAGAGGCCGACGCCATGCTGGTCAAGGTGCATGATTTCGTCTGCAATACGATTCGCGACCAGAAGCTGAGAACGGGTCTTCATTCTTATCTGGCGGTCATTATCAACAACGACATGAACACGACGCTGGGCCGGTGGGGCGGCGCTTCGGCGGACGGCCGCAAAGCCGGGGGAGCCATGGCCAACGCCAATACGCCTGCCGGCGGGAACGACAAAAAGGGCGTTACCGCGATGATCAATTCCATCGTCAAGCCGGATCACTCGATTCATGCGGGAGCCGTTCATAACATGAGATTCGGCAAAGACCTGTTTATCAAAAACCGGCCGCGATTCGAAGCCCTGTTGAAAACCTATTTCCGCAAAGGCGGCAACCAGGCCATGATTACGGTCGTCAATCGCGACGATCTGAAGAAGGCTATGGAGGAACCCGAAAAATACACGGATTTGTTCGTGCGGGTCGGCGGTTTCAGCGCCCGTTTCATCGATTTGACGAAGGATGTGCAGGAGGAAGTATTAAGCAGAAATACGTATTGATCTGATCATTAATTAACATGAGGAAGGGGACCAAAACAATGACCGAAAGGCTTCGCGTGGCTGTACTTGGACTGCACAACCATTATCATATTTATCCCATGGCGCACTATATTTCGCGGGGAGACGTCCCCGGCATCGTCTGGGCAGGCGTATATGACGAACGTACGGAACAGGCGGAAGACTTCGCCGCCAAATATGGCCTAACCTCATGTTACCCCTCGCGGGAAGCGCTGTTCGCCGACCCGGAGGTAGACGCCGTCCTTGTGATGAGCGACACCGGTACCCATGAGCAGGATGTATTGGACTGCGCCGCCCACGGGAAGCACGTTCTTCTCGACAAGCCGATTTCGATCCGGACGGAGCAGGCGGAGCGGATGATCGCCGCGGCTGACAAGGCGGGCGTGGTGCTGATGATGGCTTATTTGATCCGCTATTTGCCGCCCTACATCAAAGCTCGGCGGCTCATTGAAGAAGGAACGATCGGCAAGCCGCTGACGATGAAGATCTCCATTCGCTGCCCGCTGGATTTCATTACCGATTCCCCGGGCGTCAAAGAGCCCGGCTGGTACGTCGATCCGAAGCGGGGCGGATACGGGGGCTTCAACGATCACGGCATCCATTATACGGACATCATGCGTTATCTGCTCGGCAGCGAACCGGTCAGCGTGTTCGGAAAGGTAGCGAAGCTGAAGCATCATGAGCTGGCGGTGGACGATTACGGCGTCTGCGTGGTGACCATGGACGGCGGACAAATCGTCACTATTGAGAGCACCTGGCACGCGCCGGGCTGGTACGCTCCAATGTCCAGCCAGGAGGAATGCCTGATCGTCGGCACGGAGGGTGAAATCTCCATCCATTACCAGAAGAGCCCGCAGCTTGAGGTATCCGGCCGAGGGATCAAAGGCCGGGAATATTTCGACTGGCAGGGCGACGAGCGTTATGAAATCTGCTATCTCGAATGCCTGAACGATTTTCTTGCCGCAGTACATGGCGTCAAAACGGACTATGTAAGCGGAAAGGACGGTCTGAAGGCGCTGCGGGTAATTGAAGGCGCTTACCTTTCTTCGGAAAGCGGCAAGCTGGTCGATTTGCGCCACTGAACCGCCCTCGTTAAATGGGGGGAATTGCTGATCTTATACAAAAATGAATGGAGGTTCTATCTATGGAACAGGTTCGTATCGGCATTATTGGTGCCGGCAGAATTTCCCATGTGATGTGTACGGCCCACGCGCAGGTCCCGGAATCGCGGCTTCAGGGCGTATTTGATGTCGTGCGTCCCGCGGCGGAGGGGCTGGCCGCCAAATTTGGCATAGCGCGCGTATATGACAGCTATCAAGAGATGCTGGCTTCGGATGAAATCGACGCTGTGCTTGTATGTACGCCGACCTTTTTGCACGAACAGATGGTGATCGACGCGGCCCGGGCGGGCAAGCACGTCTTTTGCCAGAAGCCGATGGCGCTGACTGTTCCGCAGTGTGAACGCATGAATGAAGCCGCGGCGGAGAACGGTGTTATTCTGCAGGTCGGCTTTATGCTCCGGTTTACGCCTCCGTTCGTGGAAGTCAAGGAACGGCTGGACCGCGGAGAAATCGGCGACATTATCGCGCTGCGTTCGGCGGTGTTCGGCTGGGAGCCGTCGGCGGACTGGTTCTATGATCCGGACAAAGGCGGCGGACTTCTGATCGACACGATCATCCATACCTTCGATTTGTTCCGCTGGTATGCGGGGGATGCCGCTTCCGTCTATGCCGACGGCGGAGCGTTCGTATTCGAGGGCGCGCGCCGTTACGATACGCCGGACAACGTGATGTGCGCCATCAAATTCAAAAGCGGCGCGATGGGCAGCATTTACGGAAGCTGGTCGAGCGGTTACGGAGACAAGACGCTGGAGATTTACGGAACGAAAGGCTCCTTTTTCATCGATTTGATGGAAGCTCAAGGCGGCCGCGCTTTTATCAAGAAAACAACCGAAGCTGGAAATTCTTCCGTTCAGGAAGGCTGGAGCAATCTCGGCGTACTCTGGAAATTCGGTTATTTGCAGGAAGCAAAGCAGTTTACGTACAGCGTTTTGGGGAAAGCAACGCCGCAGGCGACGGGGGCCGACGCCGTGGAGGCGCAGAAGCTGGCGCTTTTGGCCGATTCCTCCATGAAATCCTCCCGGGCCGTTCCTGTGCCGGGGGTATAGCATGATTGGCATCGGTGTAGTCGGAACCGGTTTTTGGGCGAAAATGACCCATCTTCCCGCGGTTCGATCCATTGAAGGGTTTGCGCTTCGGGCCATCGCTTCGGGCAACCCGGACAATGCGAAACGCGCCGCCGCGGAATTCGGCATTCCCGCGGCGTATGAAAATTATCAAGCGCTGGTCGGTGATCCGAATGTGGATGTTGTCGACATCTGTACGCCCAATCATCTCCATGCCGAAATCGCGCTTGCCGCCTTTGCGGAAGGGAAGGATGTCATCTGCATCAAACCTTTGGCCACCAGTGAGGCTGACGCTTACCGGATGGTCAACGAGGCGGAAAAACGCGGGCGTCGGCTGTTTTACGCGGAGAATGTTCCTTTCATTCCGGCGCTGATGAAGCTGAGAGAACTGGCGGACGGCGGGCAATTCGGCTCCCTGTTCCGCTATAAGGCCTGCGAAGGCATCGGAGCGCTGCACGCTTCCTGGTTCTCGAACCCTGCCCTTGCCGGCGGCGGCTCAATTATCGATATGGCGGTTCACGGTTTCTCCTTTTTGCAGTGGATGGCTGCGGACAAACGGGCGGTGAAGCTTCACGCGGAGGCAGGAACCTTCCTGCACAACCAGCAGGCGGAGGATACATCGGTGATCGTGATGCGTTTCGACGACGGCTCCATCGGCCAGACGGAAGACAGTTGGTCGCTGGCCGGAGGGTTTGATTCCCGGTTCGAAGTGTTTGGCACGAAAGGACACGCGCTGGTCGACCTGCTGCATTCCCATCCGATCCGTACCATGACGGGCGGCTCCGGGGAAGGCGGGGGGACGCTTTCTCAGCTTCACCCGGTTGACGAGCACTTTATCAAAGACGGCCATTTGAATATGCTGACTCACTTCCGCGATTGCCTGCGGGATGGCACTCCGTGCCGTTCCACGGGCGCGGAAGGGTATGAAATCATGACCTGGGTCGACGCCGCTTACCGTTCACTGCGCAGCGGCGCGCCGGTTCTGCTGAACCGGTGAAACTTTATTTAGTTCATCAGCCGAGAAGTGTAATGGCAAGAGTGTGAGATGTTCCGGCAGAAACGGCAGTGGTCGCCTTTGTGAGCGGATTTCAACCCAATCTGAATTTATATATTCAAGAAATCCGGGAACAACAGCGATCGAAGGAACATTTCACACGTCTGCCTTTTATACGATCGATCATAGGTTTAATCTGGTTTCGTTAGTTAATGTAGTGACTCTACCATACGAGGAGGAATAAAAGGTGGCAAAACTTCGAATCGGAATGATCAGTTACGAGCATGTGCATGCCGATTTTCGCTCCAAAGCGCTGAGCGAGATGGAAGATGTGGAAATCGCGGCGATCGCGGACGCCGACAAGACCCGCGGCGAAGCAGCCGCAGCCCGTTACGGAGGCGAATATTACGAAGATTACCGCCGCCTTTTGGAGCGCAAGGATATCGATTTCATATTTATTCATTCCGCCAACGGGGATCATCGGCAGATGGTGCTGGACGCCGTGTCGGCCCGCAAAAATTTGTTCTGCGAGAAGCCGATCGCAACCTCCGCCGCCGATGCCCTCGTTATGACCGAAGCGGTGGAAAAAGCCGGCCTGCTTGCCACGCTGGGCTTCTGCAGCCGCTTTATTCCGGAAGCGGAACGCGCCAAGGAAGTGGTCGACAGCGGTCTGCTCGGCCGAATCATCGCGCTTCGCGGGGTTATCGGCCTGGCCGGAATCCGGGAAATCGGCTGTCCCGATTACATGGATGATTGGATGACCGACCCGGGCCGCGGCGGCGGAGGCGCACTGATTGACGAAGGCGCCCATGCGCTCGATCTGCTGAGATGGTATGCGGGCGATATCGCCGCGGTGTCCGCTTTTTCGGCGAACATCGCCAAGCCGCAGCTTCAAGTCGAGGACAACGCAGCCTTGGCTCTGCAGTTTGCCGGCGGCGCTCTCGGCACGCTAAACACGCTGTGGAGCCTTCATATCGACGTGGGGATGCGCAATACGCTGGAGATTTACGGAACGGAAGGAACTCTTTCATTGGAGCTGACAAGCAAGCATCCGAAGCTGCAGGTTTATTCCGAGCATCTTGGGGGAGCCGCAAGCGGGAGCTGGTTTGAGCCGCATATCAAACCGGGGGAAACCGAACCCCACGACTATCAAAGCTGGCCGCCTCATGCCCAGCATTACAAAAGAGAGGTGACGGACATCATTGCCTGCCTCCGGGAAGACCGCCCGTTCCGGGTGAGCTTCCGCGACGGCTGGCATGTCGCGCGGGCGACGGAAGCCGGGTATGCCTCGGCCAAAGAGAAAAAGACGATTTACCTTGGATAAGAGCCAACAGGAGGGCCCAAAAAAGGAGATAAAATGCCATGAACATGAAAAAAACAGGCTTCTATTTACTTTTGACGGCAATTCTTCTCTCGCTTGCCGCTTGCGCTTCCGGAAACGGCGCCTCCTCCGGAAACTCGGGCGGCAAAACAACGCTGACCATTTCGCGTTGGGCCGGCCCCCATGCCGACGATCAGAAGGAGCTGCTGAAGCAGTTCGAAAAGGAAACCGGGATTACCGTCAAAATGGACGATGTCGACTATGCCCAATTGCAGCAAAAGCAGACGCTGAACATGTCCGGCAAGACGGGGGAGTACGATCTGGTCTGGGCTCAGGAAATCTGGATCCCCGAATATATCAAAGCCGGTTATTTGCTGCCGATCGATGATTACGTGAAGGATGACAGCCTTAATCCGGAAGATTTTGACTTTGCGGATTTCAATCCGAATCTGATTCAAATTATGACCGAAGACGGCAAGCTTTACGGGCTCCCTACGTTCATTCAGCTGCCTTTAATGGTGTACAACAAGGATCTGCTGGAAGCGGAGGGGCTGACGCCTCCGAAAACCTGGGAGGAGACGCTGGCGGTGGCCCGCCATTTCCACGATAAGGGCACGGGAATTGCGCTTCCGGCGAAGCAAGGCCAGGCCGCCGTGGACATTTTCGCTTCGCTGATGCGTTCAAACGGCGGCGATTATTTCGGCGAGGATGGGAAACTGGCGCTGAACAGCCCTGCCAATGTGGAAACCGCGCAATTCTGGAAAGATTTGAGCGCCGTCTCCATGAACGGCAGCACGACCTGGCATTTCGACGAAGTCACCAAGGCCGTGCAGTCCGGTCAGGCGCCGCTCGGCCTCACCATTTCCGGCCAGGTCGGCGGGCTGGAGGATGACAGTCAGTCCTCCGTGGCGGGCAAGATCGGTTACGCGCCGCTCCCTTACAGCAAACAGTCCTACGGAACGTTGTCCGTATGGAACTGGTGCGTGACGGCCGACAGCAAGCATCCCAAAGAAGCTTACCGCCTAGCCGCATGGCTGACCAGCAAAGAAACCGAGAAAGCGATGAGCCTTAAGAACGGCCAGATCGCCGGGCGGCAATCTCTGTTTACGGACGAGGAACTGGTCGCCAAGTTCCCGTTCTTCCCGGCTGTCGGGGAAGCGATGAAGCAGGCCGATACCCAGCCGCTCACTCCCGAAGCGCCCAAGCTGATGGATAAGCTGCAGACGGTCTTGTCGGCCATCGCCGCAAGCGGGGCCGATCCGAAAGAGCAGCTTGACAGCGCCCAACAGGATCTTGCCGGCACGTTCGAATAGGATACGTATGTTAATTTCCGGCAGCGGCGGAGCGATGAACTAAGCTCCGTCCCTGCCGGGTGCATTTATATTTTGGAGGAGGACAACATACATGCCTGTCAAAACCGAACGTTCCTACCTGGCGGGTTTTCTCGTGCTTCCAGCGGTGGTCGTGGTCCTGCTGGCCATGATTCTGCCGCTCGGTTATGCCGTTGTGATGAGTTTGTTCGAATTCGGAGCGGGGCAGGAAGCATCGGCCGTATTCGTCGGATTGCAAAATTATATTTCTTTTTTTCAGGACCGGGTGGCATTGGGGTCGCTGGGTACTACGTTGATTTTTACTGCGGGCGCGCTTACACTGGAGCTTGTCCTCGGCATCGGGATGGCCGTTCTCTTAACCGGGCTGCCGACCTGGCTGTCCAAACCGCTTCGCGCCGTTTATTCCATGCCGCTGCTGGTCTCTCCGATCATTGTCGGTCTGATCTGGCGCTATATGTACGATCCGACCTTTGGTCTCGTGTACGAATGGCTGCGTTTGTTCGGACTGGACGGTTATTTCGGGGGATTGTCCAAGCCGGGATACGCCCTTTTCAGCATCATCATCGCCGATGTCTGGCAGACGACGCCGTTTATTCTGCTGGTTGTCACCTCCGGTCTGGCGACGATTCCGCATGAAGTGTATGAAGCCGCCCGCATCGATGGAGCCGGTTTTTGGCGGGTGCTGGTGCGCATTACGCTGCCGATGATCGGTAAAATCATTCTGCTCGTGACGCTCATTCGCGGCACTGACGCTTTTCGCGTGTTTGACATTATTTATGCCCTTACGGGCGGGGGACCGGCGAACTCCACCATGTCGCTGAGCATTTACGCCTTCAAGCAGGGCTTTCAGCAATATGAAATGGGTTATGCCATGGCCATATCGCTGATCACCATGCTCGTGCTGATCGCCTTGTTCGGGCCGCTGGTCAAAAGATCGTCGTATATGGACAGAGGACCGAAAGGAGGACGCTCCGATGCCAGGTAAGCTGCTTCGTCGGGGATTCAAAGGAATCATTCTGGTTTTGTTTGCGGGCTGGACCGTGATCCCCATTTTGCTGGTCGTGTTGACCTCGTTCAAGACGCAAAAGGATATTTTTACCGTTCCGTTCAAATGGACGTTTCATCCAACGCTGAACAATTATTCGAAAGCGTTTGCAAACGGAGACTTCGGCGCTTATTTCCTGAACAGCGCACTGGTGGCGGTTCTGTCTTCCCTGCTCGCCGTCTCGCTTGGCACGTTGTGCGCTTACGGCCTGACTTCCTTTAAGCTGAAGCGTTCCGGCGCGCTGATGAATTTCTTTATGGTGGGCAAGCTTGTGCCCGCCGTCACAATGCTGCTTCCGCTGTTCGTGATGATTAACGCTGCCGGGCTGCTTGGCACGTATGTAGGTCCGGTGCTCGCCCATACGGCGATCAATCTCCCGTTTGTCATATGGCTGGCGATCAGTTTTCTGCAGGATGTGCCGAAGGAGCTGGAGCAGTCCGCGCTGATTGACGGCTGCACCAAGATGCAGGCGTTCGGGAGAATCATTCTGCCGATTATTTTACCGGGAATCACGGCAGCCGCTATTTTGTCCATGCAGTATTCCTGGAACGAACTCGTCTTTTCGCTGCAGTTAACGAATATGGACACATACACCCTGCCGGTAGGCATTTCCAGATTCGTCGGCTCGGTATCGGTGGATTGGGGCAAGAGCAGCGCCGCCGCTACGGTTACGATGCTGCCGATCATTATCGTCGGTTTTTTTGTCCAGAAATATCTTGCCGAGGGAACCACGGGGGGAGCCGTCAAAGGCTAGGCCTCATCGCCGAATCTTCCCTGAAAAAAATGAAGCGGCAAAGAGGATATTTCCAAGCCGCTACCGAAAAGAAACGAGGTGTAGCTGTTTATCGCCGGTCTATTTCGTTCCCGGCTTCGGCTTTCATGATTCATTGCCTTGGCCGGGCATGAAGGAAAGGCAACATCACAGTTTCGGGAGGCTCGGCATACATGCGATTTTTGGGAATTGTACGGGAAACGATTTATACGCGGAGGAGCAGCATCTTCGTGAAGCTGCTTCTGTCCTTCATGGTCCTTAATATCCTGAATGTGCTGTTCGCATTCGGATTTTATTACTGGAAAGCGGAAAGCGTCATGAAAAATGAAATCGATTTACTTTCCCACCGATTGCTGGCACAAACTCAGAATATTTCCAATTATGTCTACACCGCCACCGTCAAGGGAGGGTACGATCTTTACTATGACGAAAGCATTTACAGCGCGATGTTCTCCGACGACCCGATGGATGTATTCGATCAGAATAAGCTGACGACTCGGATGAACCGTTTTATCCAAATGAATCCGATCGTTCATTCCATTTATTTATACAATCTGCAGCTTGATACCGTAATTTCTTCCGCCTACCCCAATTTAACGCTGGAGCGGTTTCCCGACCGGGAGATGACCCGTGATGTCGTCGACTTCAAATACGATTCTCCCCGTATCCCATATTTGCTGCGGACGAACGAGGACAAGGAAGGCGATCCCATGCTTTCCCTGATTGTCTCGGAGCCGTCCTCCAACAGCAACCGCATTCAGGGAGCCATGGTCATCAATTTGGACAGCGCGCGCCTTCGCAACTTGGTTGCGGAAATGTCGAACGATCCGTATAACGAGCTGTTTATTCTTCAGGATGATGGACAATTCGTCACGCCGTCCGGGTCTTCTCTGTTCGTCGGAGACGATTCGCGTTTCCGGTATAACGACATGCTGGTTGACAGCGGCCGAAACAGCGGGACTTTTGTTACCGCCGTCAACGGAAAGCAATATGTCATCGCTTACCAAAAAACGAATCTCGAAAGCACCGGATTTACTTATGTAAGCGTTTACCCCTATGTCCGGCTGTTTGCCAGTCTGCTGCATATCCGCAATATTTCACTGGTGAGCGGAACTTGCCTGATCGCCGCGAGCTTTGCTATTTCACTGCTGCTATCGAGAAGGCTGTATTCTCCGATCCGGATGCTCACGCAGCTTGCCGCCAAACAGCTGAAAAGCGTGAAGGACGCGGCTCCGGCCGGAGAAATCGAGACGATTTCCCGCGTCCTGAACGAAGTGATCAAGAAGAAGGAAACGCTGGAAAGCTTCTCGCTTCGCACAAGGCGGCTTTTGCGGGATCAATTCCTGCGCGGACTGCTGCAGGGCAGCGATTACAGCGTGACATCGATGTGGAAAAACGCCGAGGGGCACGGAATCAGGTTCGGACATTCCGATCGGATTCGTGTGGCCGTTTGCCGAATTGACCATTACCGGAGATTTGAAGAAGTGCATGACGGAGAAAGCCGCTATTTGCTGCGGTACGCGATGCTGAACATCGCGGAAGAGACGTTGGGGGGGGATCCGCTCTCTTACCTAGTGGACATGGGCTCCGATCATATCGCCGTCTTTCTTGGGGAGATGGAGAACGAAGGGGATCTGCTGGAGCAGCTTGGGACGGTCCAGCGGAATATCCGGGAGTACCTGAAGCTGGAGACGACGATCGGAATCGGGGAACCGGCCGCATCGCTGGCCGAATCCGCTTTTTCCTATGAGGGGGCGCTGGCCGTCAGCGACTTTCGCATCTTTTCCGGTCCCGGCAGTCTGCTGCTGTATGAGGAGAGATTCGCCCATCCGGCGCTTGAATATCCGTTTGACCGGGAAAAAGCCATGGCCGATGAACTGAAGCTGTGCAGGCCGCAGAAGGTAGAGGAGACGGTGGACGCCTTCCTGTGTTTTTTGGAGAAAAACCCCTACCGGGACATGTTCTCCTTAATCGCGCAGGTGGTGCTGAATACGCTGAAGCAGGTGCAGACGTCGCCGGGCCGGGCGCAGCCGCTGGTTCCGGCGCGTTACGACGATCTGTACGCCGAGCTTGGAAAGCAGGAATCCGTTCGGGAGATCCGCAACTGGATATTGGAGCGGTTTGCGTATCTTTGGGAAGAGCGGACGGATGAGAAGAAGTTCAAAAATGCCGCCACAGTGGAAAAAGGAATTAAATACATTGAAGAGCATTACAGAGAAACGGATTTCTCGGTCGCGAACGTATCTGAATATTTGCAATACTCCGTCAGCCATTTGAACAAATTGTTCAATGAAGCCGCCGGCCAGTCGGTGCACGAATGGATCAACCGGTTAAGGCTGGAAAAAGCGAGGCAGCTTGTCCTTCATTCCGGCATGCTGATCCATGAGATTGCACGGGAGGCCGGCTTCAGTTCGAGCAACTATTTCTACTTCGTCTTTAAAAAAGAATTCGGTATGACGCCAAACGCGTACCGGAAAATGCAAAATCAGGAGGAACCCGGATAATTTAATTCCGGGTCCTGGGCTTCAGCGACCACCGGTTTCATTTACGGAGGATGCGGAAATAGCGGTAAAGAAGGGCTTTATTTTTGCCGAAAAAGTAAAGTTCTCTAAAATAGAGGGGTTTTTTACCGCTATTTCTGAGGAATAAGTGGGAAATAGCGTTTTTTCCAAGCCTCGCAAGAAAATAGGGCCAAAAAGTTCCTTTATTTTGCGGGTAAGAGTTCAAAACGAGCAAATAGCGCCACAGATGACCGCTATTTTGCTCGGTAAGGATGTATGCGGCCTACGGGGCGGGAATGTGGGGAATTCAGAACATAGAAAAAATGAAATTGATGATCAGGTCGGCGTAGGCGTAGAGGGACTCATCCGGATGGATCACTGAATACCTACAATTAAGCAGTCATTTCCGTCTCCGGTGCCCGAAATTTCAAAATACCTGCGAATATACCGTTATTTTCTCGTTTTCGGCTCTAACGGGGGGAAAACGTGGGCAGTAACTGCATGATTGCAGTTACTGCCGGATCAAGGGGAGTGATGTGTGAAAATGACTGCATCATTGCAGGCAAGCTACCCGAGAAAGCCTCGACAGCTATTGATGGCAGCCGCATAGAACATGAAGAAGATGGTCTTTCTTCTAGTGAGCCTCCATATCTTTTCTAAAAAAGAGAAACCTAGCCGTCTTTGAAACAAAACGGAGGTTTCTTGACGATCTTAGACGCCGTAAGGCGTTTTTTTATTCCATCGTTCCGGTTAAGAACCGCCGTACAACCTGCAAAAAAGCCGTTTTCGTTGTTTTTCTGAGTTAAAAGCGGATATTAAAGTATCTTTTTGACCCCTTCCCCCGCAACAATAAAGAGGACCGCGGCGGTTATACAACGAGAGGAGGGGGCCGATTGAAGCAAACGAATCGTGCATTATATTGGATGGCGTTGCCGGGAATTTTGTTCTTTCTGGTATTCAGCTATCTGCCGATGTTCGGCGTCGTCATCGCCTTCAAAGATTATAATTTTGCGGACGGAATATTCGGAAGTCCTTGGTCGGGTTTTTCCAACTTTGAATTTTTCTTTACTTCGCCCGATTTGTTCCGAGTCACCTACAATACGCTTTTTCTGAACAGCTTGTTTATCGTGATCGGGACCACGTTTGCCGTTTTGATTTCGATCCTGTTAAACGAAGTTCGCAGCAAGCTTGGCGCAAGACTGTTTCAAAATCTGATTTTCTTTCCTTACTTTATTTCCTGGATCGTCGTTTCCTTGTTCCTCGGGACTTTTCTCGCTTACGAAAAAGGGATCATCAACCAAGTGCTGAGCAGCATCGGGCTTGAGCGGGTCGATTTTATGAACAACCCGGCTTTATGGCCGGCGATTCTGGTCATCGTTTATTTGTGGAAAACGACGGGGTACAGCGTCATTATCTATCTTGCGGCCATTACCGGTATCAATCCGGAGTATTACGAAGCCGCCCGTATTGACGGGGCCAACCGGTTTCAGCAGATTACCCGTATTTTGCTCCCGCAGCTCAAGCCGACCATTCTGGTGTTGTTCATCCTGGCGGTGGGAAGAATCTTCTACGGCGATTTCGGGATGATTTACGCGCTGGTAGGCGATAACGGCCAACTGTATCCCACGACGGATGTCATTGACACCTACGTGTTCCGTTCGATGAGAACGCTGGGCGACATGGGGATGACTTCGGCGGTGGGTCTGTATCAATCGTTAATGGGGCTGATCATGATTTTGGCCGCAAACTGGGTTTCCAAAAAATTGGACGACGAGAACCAGGGCGTTCTCTTTTGATAGGAAAGGAAGAAATGTCATGGTTGAACAAAAGAGCTTTGGCTTTCGATTGTTTAATGTCATCAATTACTGCATTTTCATACTGCTCGGCGTCATCTGCCTGGTTCCGTTCCTTATTGTGCTGGGCAGCTCGTTCGAGTCGGAGTCCATACTGCTGGACCGGGGATTTTCGCTGATTCCGGAACACTTCACGACGTTAGCCTATCAGACGGTTTTCCAATTGAATACGATCACCCAATCTTTCCTGGTGAGCATCTCCGTGACCGTGCTCGGGACCCTGTCCGCGCTGCTGGTCACCAGCTTGCTGGCGTATTCCCTGTCGCAGCGCGAGATGAAGCTACGCGGCCTTATTCTGGGCTTCGTGCTGGTCACGATGCTGTTTAACGGCGGTCTTGTCCCCTGGTACATTCTCATCACGAAATATTTGCATCTCAAGGACACGCTATGGGTGTTGATCGTTCCGTATCTGGTAAATCCGTTTAATATGTTTGTCCTGAAAAGCTTCTTCGAAACGATTCCTCGGGAAATTACCGAGTCCGCCCGGATCGACGGAGCGGGGCCGCTTCGTACCTTTTTGAGCATTATTATTCCGCTTTCTACTCCGGGATTGGCAACGATAGGTCTGTTCTATGCGTTATCCTATTGGAACGATTGGTGGCTGTCGCTCAATTTTATTGAATCCGACCACCTAATGCCTGTCCAACTGCTGCTGAAAAGGATGATTTCGAACCTGACCTTCATCTCCAGCCAGGTAGACACGTCAAGCTTCATTCAGGTTCCGTCCAACGGCGTTCAGATGGCGACCACGATCATTTCCATCGGACCGATTGTATTGGTCTACCCTTACATTCAAAAATATTTCGTTAAAGGGCTGACGATCGGAAGTATTAAAGGGTAAATGATTGACGTCCCGAAGGCTTTTTTCGATAAAAATCAGGAGGTCATCCGTTTTATGAAAATAAAGCGCTTTATACCTATACTGATCTTATTACTCGCATTTATGAGTCTCGCAGGATGCGGGGGAAGCAGCAACTCTGCGGACACCGGCCAAAACAAGACGTCCGGAGATCAAAAGCTGGAACAGGTCCAGCTTAAGCTGATTCTCCCCGGCGACAAGCCGCAGCATTACGATGAAGCCATGAAGGCCCTGAACGAGAAGCTGACTGACAAAATCCAGGCCACATTGGACATTCAATATATTCCGTGGGATAACTACAAAGATCAGATTCTGGTCAAGCTGGCGGCCGGCGAGAATTTTGATTTTTACTATCACGGCTGGTGGATCGGCTATGCCCAAGTGCTTGCCAAAGGGGGAACGAAGGATATCACCGATATTTTTCAGAAATATGCTCCCGATCTGTATAACGGCCTGACAGAGGATTATATCAACACCAACAAATATAAGGACAAAATTTACGGCATACCGGTTCCAGGGCCGCTTGAGTACCCTCAAGGCTACAACTTCCGGGCGGACCTGGCCGAGAAATACGGCTATAAGCCGGAGGATTTCAAGACGCTTGAAGATACGATCGATTTTGGCCGAAAGGTGATGGCAGCCGACAAGACGAGGATCGTGGGCAGGTTTAACGGTGAATATACCGGGAACTACCAATCGGCCGCCTTCCTCGGCATGCAGCGGGAATATATTCCGAACAACGATTTCAGTTCGCCGGGCATGCTGCTGAATAACGAACCGGTCGTCGTCAACCAGTTTGAAACCCAGCAATACAAAGATTTCCTGAAATTGCAAAACGACTGCTGGAACGAAGGCTTGGCCGACAAAGATTCGCTGTTCAGCAAATCCAATGTGGTGACTCTCTCCAATTCCGATGTCAGCGTCATTGGAGGCATGGGCAATCCACCTGAAGGCGAGCTGGGCGACCGCTCGGCGGCACTGTCCAAAATCGAGCCCGGGGCGCGTATGGACTTTGTCTTCATGGAAAAAGGCGTTAAAATGGTCAGCTCTTTCAAGGCCAGTAATTTCACGGTAATCTCCCCATCCTCCAAAAATCCGGAACGGGTGCTGATGTTCCTGAATCTGCTCTACACCGACCAGGCCGTGCGCGACAATTATTTATACGGCATCGAAGGAGAGGATTTCATCCCTGTGGGAGATGACCAGTTCAAATATCCCGAGGGTAAGGACAAAACAAAGGCATTTTTCAACGAATGGTGGATGGTCACCCCTTGGTCTAAGGCCCGCCTGTCGGCCAATGCTACGGAAACGGACAAAAAGACCATCGAGTTTTTGACGAATCCGGACAATTTCGAGAAGTCCGTCATCTCCGGCTTTGAGTTCAACTCCGATCCGGTAAAATCGGAAACTTCCAAGGTGTCTGCGGTGGTGCTGGAATATCGTAAAGTGCTGGAAAGCGGCTCAGGTACGGCCGCCGAGCAGCAAACCAAATACGATGAGTTTATTAGTAAGATGAAAAAAGCGGGCGTCGATAAGATTATTGCCGAAAAGCAGAAACAAATTGACGAATTCCTGAAGAAATGACGGCATCAAAGGATAAGTTAGCTTGGCTACAATCCGTTTAACGGTATAGCATATAAAAAAGATACAGGAGGGTTATGCACATGAAAAAAAGCTGGAAGGTATTCCTGCCGATCATGCTGGCTGCGGTCCTTGCGCTCAGCGGCTGCTCCGGAGGGAACAACGGCAACAGTGGCAACGGTAATCAGGAGGGGCAAAATTCCCCTTCCAACACAACCGGTAACACATCGGATTCCAAGCTTGACCAAGTCACTCTGAAGCTTATTTTGCCGGGCGACAAACCCCAGCATTACGACCAGGTCATGGAAGCAATAAACCAAAAGCTTCAGGAAAAGATTCAGGCCTCATTGGAGATTCAATACATTCCTTGGGATAGCTACAAGGACCAAATTCTGGTGAAGCTGGCCGCCGGTGAAAATTTTGACTTCTATTACGACGGCTGGTGGCAAAACTACGCACAGGTGCTGGATAAAGGAGGAGCGCTGGACATCACCGAGATGTTCCCGAAATACGCTCCGGATTTATACAACGGGCTGACGGCTGATTATGTGAACACAAATAAATATAACGGGAAAATATACGGTATTCCGGTACCGGGACCGCTCGAATATCCGCAAGGCTTTAATTTCCGTGCCGATATCGCGGAGAAATACGGCTATAACAGAGATAATCTGAAATCCGTAGCCGACGTCGAGGCGTTTATGAACAAAGCGCTGGCCGGGGAAAAGGGCAAGATTGGGATTCGTTATAACGGTGAATACACCGGGGATTATCCGGCTCTGGCCTTCCTGGGTACGCAGCGGGAATTTCTCCCGAGCAACGATTTCAACTCTCCCGGCATGCTGCTGAACAACGAGCCGAAAGTCGTTAACCAGTTCGAAACCCAGCAGTATAAGGACTTTTTGAAAATGAAACAGCGCTGGTGGAGTGAAGGTTTGATTGACCGGGATTCGTTGTTCAACAAAGCGTCGGTTACGACGGATGCAAGCACCGATACGACTGCGCTCGGCAGCTTCGGCAATGCGCCGGAAGGCTGGCTCGGCGACCGTACCGCATCGCTTTCCCAACTCGAAGCGGGTGCCAAACTGGACTATGTTTTACTTGAGGGCGACGGCTTTAAGATGGTCAGTTCCTTTAAAGCCGGCAATTTCACGGTGGTTTCCCCCGATTCCAAGAATCCGGAGCGGGTGCTGATGTTCCTGAATTTGCTTTATAGCGACAAGGAAATCCGCGATCTTTACCTGTACGGCATCGAGGGTCAGGACTTTATCGCAGTCGGCGACAATCAATTCAAATTTCCCGACGGCATGGATACGACCAAGACGTTCCATAACGAATGGTGGATGGTGACTCCGTGGGCCAACGCCAGAATTTCGGCCAATGCCACCGACACGGACAAACAGTTCCTGACTTATTTGACCGATCCGAACAATTTCCAGAAATCGGTCATCGCCGGCTTCGACTTCAAACCGGATGCCGTGAAATCGGAAATTTCAAAAGTCAGCGCCGTGGTCGGCGAATACCGCAAAGTGTTGGAAAGCGGCTCCAGCTCAGACGCTCAGCTTGAAGAGAAATACAACGAATTTATCGATAAGTTGAAAAAGGCCGGCTCCGACAAGATCATTGCCGAGAAACAAAAACAGATTGACGAGTTCTTGCAAAAATAAATGGGGTTGCCGCAGTGGCCTTCGCTGCTGCGGCAATCTTTACGCTTTCTTATTTCCATAATTATTCTTTAATAATCAAATATCCCAAATCTTCGAGGCATGGTCGCCCGGGAAAGGAGGTGAGGACCCATTAGGAGAACCGTGGGCCATGTTGCTAAGACCGTTTATTTGTAGGAGGCAATAACATTTAAAACGGGGAGGCGTTGATTTGGGACACAAGCAAAGCAGTAAACGTTTGAAAAAAATGATTTCGGGAGCGACTGTAATTTCGCTGCTCGCGGCCAACTTTTTCACCGGAATGGCTGCCGCGGCTCCGACGACTTATTCGTTCAATACGGCGTCGGGCACGCTTGATGTGGACTATGCCTCATATTTATCAAAGCATGACGTGGTGTATAACAAACCCAACACGGACCCGAAAAGCGGACTGACTGTGGGCAACGGCAAAGTTGGAGCCATGGTATGGAGCGCAAACGGAATTACGATGCAGGTATCCGGCGTAGACGCTTCCGAGGAGGGATTTGCGTCCCAGGGGCTGGTCAATCTGTACAGCAACCCCGGCATGGATACGGGTTACAGCACTTACCAACAGCGGCTTGATTTGTATGGCGGCTTGCTGACCACGAAGTACGACAACGACCGGACCGTAACGGTGCTGGGCTCGCCGAATTCCGAAGTGCTTGGCATTCACGTGGAGGATTCACGCTCTAATGTGTCAAACGTGGCGCTGGATCTCAGCCTTTGGGATGTCTCCGGCTTCGGCGGCGGGGATGTGCCGAACATGAACACCTGGCGGACGGTAAATACGTTTACCGAACCGACGGTGGCGGGCTTAAGCCGGGGGCAAGCCGATCCGAACAACTTCGGGTATACGCTTGCCGCAACGGTAGAAGGGGCCAATTTCACGACGCAGGCCGTGGATGGACGGAAGGTACGGCTCAACATTACGCCGTCTTCCAGCTATACCGTCTGGATCGCTGCCGCCAGCAGATTAAACGCGCCTGGTCATAATTCGGTGAATGAAGCCAAAGCGCAGCTGAACAGCGTAAAAAATGCGGGTTACGCGGCGACGCTAGCCAGCTATACGGACTGGTGGCATGATTTTTGGGAGAAATCCTTTGTGCAATATTCCAATCCGTCCGGCGATGCCGATTATTTGGAGAACATTTACGATCTGGCCACTTACATGATCGCAGCAGGCGGTTACGGCAATTATCCGTTTCATTTCATCAACGGCGTGTTCAGCGGAGTAAGGGACGACGACAGCAGCAAGTGGAGCAACGCCTATTGGTACTGGAATCAAAGGGACATTTATAATTCGTTCCTGGCTTCCAACCATACCGATATGATGAATGTGTTCAACAACATGTACAGTCGCAACTATAACGCGTTGAAAGCGTATACGATGACCAGGTACGGCATTGACGGCATTTGGGTGCCCGAAACGATGGGGTGGAACGGGAGCGCTGCGGGAACGATCGGCAGCGACTTCGTGAATGATATCTATTCCACCGGCGTGGAAGCCGCCCTGAACATGTACGCCCAGTACAAATATACGAATGACGCGGCTTATTTGAGCGGCACGGCCTATCCGTTCATGCGGGAGACCGCCAAGTTCTACGCCGCCAAGCTGTCCTTCAACAATGCGACAGGCAAATATTATATGGCCAGCTCCAATGCGCATGAGACTTATTGGGACGTGCAGAACGCCATTACCGATCTTGCCGCTGTGCGGGCGCTGTTCCCGAAGGCGATCCAGGTCAGCCAGCAGCTCGGCACGGACAGTGGACTGCGCAGCCAATGGCAGAACATTCTGAATAACCTGGTGGATTATCCGGTCGATCCCGCCGATCCGAACAAATATTTCCCGCATACGCCGCCGGCCTCCACGATCCGCAACGGAGAAAACGTGGTTCTGGAGCTCTTGTGGCCTTACAGCGTAAGCGGGATCGGCGCGCCGGACTATCAGAAGCTGGTGAATAATTTTAACAGCCGGATATTCACCTATGGGGCCATTTGGGACCCGGGGGCGATTCAAGCGGCCCGGCTGGGACTTGGGGACGCGGCTTATTCGGGCATGAAGACCATGCTTCAGCGGTATCAGACACTGCCGAACGGACGGACGAACGATACGAACGGCGAGTTCGAGTATTTGGGCGTTCATTTGTCGGCGATCAATGAATCGCTGCTGCAAAGCTACAATGATAAAATCCGCGTGTTTCCCGCTTTGCCGTCGGATCCGGGGATGGACGCCAAGTTCACGCTGCTGGCAAGCGGAGGTTTCCTCGTTAGCTCTGAAAAGGAGAGCGGGGAGATCAAATACGTGGGGATAAAGAGTCTTTACGGAAACGGGGCGACGGTGGTCAACCCTTGGGGCACCCAGCAGGTGCAAGTCAGAAGGGTTTCGGACAATTCGGTGGCGCTGACTTCATCCGGCGCGGAGCTTAACTTTGCGACGACAGCCGGCGCGGTATACGTCATCGAGCGTACCAATAAACCTTTGAGCAATTACACGCATGCGACGCTGACCGGAACGGCTAACCAAGGTATGAAATCGTTAGGCGGAACGACCGCGAAGCTTGGTTCCTCCGGGGGTGGAAATGCGGATCCGGAAATGATCAACGACGACGCGTCCGTCGGGTTCTCCTATGGAAGCGGCTGGCAAAACAGCGACGGGCGGGGGCTCGGCGATTACGGCGACGACATCCATTACACCACGACAAACGGCGCTGCGGCGGAATTTACGTTTACGGGGACCGGCATTGACTACTACAGCGAAAAATTCGGCGATATGGGCAATGTGGATGTCTATATCGACAATGAGTTCCAAGCGAACGTCAACCTGAATATATCCGGTTCAAGACAGGTTCAGCAGGTGGTATTCAGCAAAACCGGGCTGACCGCGGGAACGCATACGATTCGGATCGTCAGCAAAACGGCGCAGGTGGCAGCTATCGACGCTTTCAAGGTGTACTCGGGAGAAAGCGGCAGCACGGCGCCCATCGGAGCGACGATTGCGATGACATCGCTGGCTAACGGGCTTTACGTCACGGCGGAAAATGCCGGAAACGAGCCGCTGATCGCGAACCGTCCGGTCGCGGGACCGTGGGAGCAGTTCAAGGTGATTGACGCCGGCGGCGGCCTGATTGCTCTTCAGGCGCTGGCCAACAACTTGTATGTAACTGCCGGGAATGCAGGCACGGAGAGCTTGATCGCGGAGGCTTCAACCCTTGGGGACGGGGAGAAGTTCCGCTGGATTGACAATGACGACGGCACGTTTTCGCTGCAGCTTGCGGCGACCGGCCAATACGTGTGCGCGGAAAACGGAGGTGCGGAGCCTTTGATCGCTAACCGCGAATCCGTCGGCGTATGGGAAAAATTTTTGAGATAGGCAGCCTTGGAAAGCGCTGGAAGAACTTGAATTCAAACTTTTGTAACGGAGGTAATGAATGATGTTCATGAAAAAACAGCTGCTGTGTCTGCTGGTTTTGCTGCTCGCCGTTCCGGTGATATCCGGAATGCCCGGACGGGCAAGCGCTTCGGCGCCGGTGATTGGCGAGACCATCGCCCTAAAAGCCTTGTCCAATAACTATTACGTGTGCGCGGAGAATAGCGGTGCCGAGCCGTTGATCGCCAACCGTGAAGCCGTTGGAGCCTGGGAACAGTTTATCATTCGCGACGCCGGCGGCGGGCTGTACGCATTGCAAGCCAACGCCAACAACAAATACGTTTCGAAGCAGGCCAACAATCAGCTTGTCGCCAGCGCCAGCACCATCGGCCCGAACGAGAAATTTGAAATCATCGACGCCGGCGGCAACAATGTCAACATCCGTTCGACCGTGAACAGCCGGTATGTCTCGGCCGATATCGACGAGGGGCTGCCGCTCACGGCCGATCGCACTACGGCGGGGCCATGGGAGCTTTTTGAAAAGGTCGTCGTCTCCACTCCCGTGAATCCGGGCGGTCCGCATTATTTGGGCGTCACCTTCGGTTTCTCGGACAGAACGCTGCACGGCGGTCCTTATGACAACCAAGGCAATCAAATTTTCAATTTGCCGATGTTCAAAGCGACTGTTGATGAAACGAAGTTCTGGGATAATTATGTGGAAGAGCTGTTGTCGGCGGGAGTCGACTTCGTCGCACCGACCATTCGCGGATATCTGGACCCGCCAATGGCGGCGAACGGCGGCGGGGATACACGGAAGCTGAGCGGCCTGGTGGACGCCATTAACCGCCGAGGCGCGGCGGACCAGCTTAAAATCAGCGCGCTCGACGACACTCCTGCTTCGATGACGGACAAGAAGAACGCCTTTAAGCATAACACGGGCGGCTATAATCCGCCGTTTGACATCGGCGACGAGAACGGAACCGGCGAAGGCGGCTACCAGTATATTTGGGACCATAATCTTCGCGCTTTCTTCCAAGCGGTGCCCGATAATCTGCGGTTTAAAATCGACGGCAGACCGGTTATTTACGAATGGGGCGTCGGAGACTTCGCCTTCACGAATCAAGGCAACGGCAATTTGAAGAAAATGGTGGAATATATTCGCGAGAAAGCGCAGGAGGAGTTCGGGATCAATCCGTATCTGATCGTCGACCAATCCTGGCTTACGGAAGATCCTACTGTAGCCTCCGTCATCGACGGTGTAGACAATTGGTTCCCGGTACCCGGTGGAAAAACGGTAAGAGCCTTTAACGGAAAGAACTTCGGCGTTGCCGTTCCTTCCTTCCGCTTTGATGTAGGCAACACGCATATGTTGATTGAACCAAACCATGGCCAAACGTTCAAAGACAATCTGAATGCCACGGTGCCGAACAGCTTGGTGACCCTGGTCGAAGGTTTTTCCGATTGGGAAGAAAACGCGGCCATGTGGCGCGGCAGAGAAGGAACTTACGCGAATACCTGGTATGACTACCCTAACCAAATGATCAATATCCTGCGTCAATTCTCGCGCAATCCGTTCCCGACGAGCCTTAGAGTGGAAGCGGAAAGCGCGGACAGCTACAGCGATACAACGACGGGCAACAGCTTTGGCGTGTATCGCGACGGCAATATCGACGTGCAAGCGACCGGGGATACCGGTGGCGGCTGGAACGTCGGCAGCACGGCGGCCGGGGAATGGCTGGAATGGAAAGAGATTCCGCTGCAGGGCAACGTGACGCTGAAGGTTCGCGCGGCGGCTCAGAATAGCGGCAGCAGAGTCCGGTTCGTCGTAGACGGCGTTGCCGGGCCTACCGTTACGATTCCGAATACGGGCGGAGGGCAGACTTATCAGACGGTGGATGCCGGAAGCTTTACGTTCCCGGCAGGCAGCTACCATACGGTTCGCCTTGAACTGCTCGACGGCGGTATTAACTTAAATTACTGGACGAACTAAACCTGACTTCATTTGAACATCGGCAGGTCCGTTTGACTGACCGCGGTTCCCGAAAGCTTGCGGGAACCGCGGTTTTACGCGGCTTGACGGATAAGGAGGAGAGCAAAAGCATGAGCATGATCCATGAACGTCATATTGCGAAAACGCTTGACAAATTGCAAAGAATCGAAGAAAACTATGCCGCCTGCATTTTTGAAAGGGTTGACGAAATACCGGTCCGATATCGGGAGACGGATGCCCATTTGTATGAGGTGCCGGACGATTCGGAGGAATGGAGTCCCGCAAGCCCCGGAACGGTCTGGGGCAAAGCCTGGGGTTCGGCTTGGTTCAAAGGGAAATATACGGTCCCTGGCGAGGTTGCCGGCAGGGATCTTTACATAACCGCGGAGTTGGACGCGGTGGAGGCCTTGTTCTGGGTGGACGGGCAACCTCGCGGCATTTTCACCCATCCGAAGGAAGCGGACAACCGCGGCAACCATCATACGCTGCTGCTTGCCGCCGGAGCTCGTGCCGGAGCCTCGTTCGAACTGGCTTTTGAGGCATATGCGGGACATCCTTGCTTCGGAACCCAGCCTTTTCAAACGTACGAGTCCAATGACGGATACCACAGCCGGTTCGAGCGGATTTTCCGGACAGTGAAGGTGATGCTTCGCCGTGAAGACGTCAAGGATTTTGTCTTTGGACTGCGTACGCTGAATCAGCTTGCCGCAGCGAACGCTGTGGACGGATTTCGCCGGAAACGGGTGATCGAAGGACTGCTTCAGGTTTATGACCTTGTCGTTCAAGCACCGGGGGAAGCGCCGGAAAGCGAGTGGCGCCCGCGCATTGCCGAGGCCCTGGGGATTATGGAGCCGCTCTTGTCCGCCCGAAACAGCGAATCCGCTCCGGTTGCCGGGATCATCGGGCATTCGCATATGGATACGGCCTGGCTCTGGACGCGCGACGAGACGATCCGAAAATGCGCGCGTACCTACGCCAATGTCCTCAGCTTGATGGAGCAGTATCCCGAATACACTTTTATCCAAAGCTCGGCCTTTCATGCGGAGCTGATGCGGCGTCATTACCCGGCGATTTTTGAAGGAATGAAAAAAAGGATCGCCGAGGGGCGATGGGAGCCAAACGGGGCAGTGTGGATCGAATGCGACTGCAATCTGGTGTCGGGAGAGTCGCTGGTGCGGCAATTTTTGAAAGGACAGCGGTATACCCGGGAGCACTTCGGCTATACGGCGGACACCTTCTGGCTGCCCGATACCTTCGGCTATAGCGCGGCCATCCCGCAGATCATGGCGGGAGCTAACGTGAAATATTTTCTGACCACCAAGCTGTCCTGGAACGACACGAACGACTTCCCTTACACGACGTTTAAGTGGCGCGGCCTGGACGGGACTTCGGTATTGTCCCACTTCAATTTCATTCACTGCTGGCCGGATGCCGGATCGCTGATTCAGCGGATTTACGGCGCGGGGTACAGCAGCAACGGATCAAGCGTCTCCGGAAGCGGCGGGATTCCGGTGACTGCGGCTTCGCGGCGGCTTGTCTCGTACGGATACGGTGACGGAGGCGGCGGTCCCCAGTACGAGATGCTGGAGGCGGCCCGCCGGGTTCGGGATTTGGAGGGCGCGCCTCGCGCCGAGCATACGCGGGTCGGCCGCTTTATGGCGGAGCTCGAAGCGAGCGATTTTACGCCTCCGGTGCATTCGGGCGAGCTGTATTTCGAAGGCCATCGCGGCACGCTTACACAGATGCATCAGATTAAGCACAACAACCGCAAAGCGGAATTTGCGTTAAGAACGCTGGAACTGGCGGAGGTAGTGCGGCGGCTTGAAAAGGGAGCGGTTTCTTCGTCTGCCGCCGCGCGCCGCGAGGAACTTTACGAGCTGCTGTTAATCAATCAGTTCCACGACATTCTTCCGGGCACCTCCATTCCTGAAGTGCATGACCGCGCCATCCGCGAAGTGGGTGGAGTTATCGCCGAGGCCGAAGCATTGGCCGATTCTTTGTTCGCGGAGACGGCGGAACCGGCGGAGGAAACGGTAACGCTATGGAACTCGCTTAGCTGGGAACGCACGGGCACAGTTGAAGTGATGGTTCCGCAGAATTCGGAACAGCACGTTGGTCAGGGCCCCGAACTTATCCCGGCGGACTCCGCGCTTTCCTGGCAGCGGATCAAGGATGTGGCGGGCCGGGAGAAGCTGCTCGTTGGCGGTACAAAAATGCCGGCTTTGGGCGCAGTAACCGTCAAGCTGGCCGCAAGCAAGGCCAAACCGGCAGTTTCACCGTTCAAGCTGGAGGGCCGGCGGCTTGACACGCCGTTCGCCGCCGTTTTGTTTGATGAAAAGGGCTATATTTCTTCGTATGTCGATAAAGACTCGGGACGCGAACTGCGTCGGCCTGGAGCGCTTCCGCTTAACGCTCTGCTGATGGGCGAGGACATCCCTTGGGCGTGGGACAATTGGGACATCGACCGGGATGCGGCGGGAAAACTGAAACTTCAAACGGATCTGTTAAGCCGCGAGGTTGTCGCCGATGGTCCGCTGCAGTTGCGAATCCGCAGCAGTTACCGGATCGGCCGTCAATCGTCTCTGGAACAGGATATGGTTTTCCATGCGAACAGTCCGCGGGTGGATTTTGAAACGGTAATTGATTGGAAAGACCCGCATCAACTGCTTAAAGTCGGTTTCGATGTCGATCTGCTGGCGCACAGCGCCCGGCACGAGGTGCAGTTCGGGCATGTCGAGCGGCCTACGCACACCAATACCTCGATTGATCAAGGGATGTTCGAGGTGTGCGCCCATAAATGGACCGATTTATCGGAGTCGAGATTCGGCGTCGCCCTGCTCAACGATTGCAAATACGGCGTTTCCGCGGAAGGCTCCGATCTCCGGCTGACGCTGCACAAAGGCGGCCAACATCCCGACCCTCGCGGAGATGTGGGCGTGCATGAAGTCACCTACTCCTTCCTGCCGCACAACGGCGGTTTCGGAGCGGAGAACGTCATTCGTCCGGCTTATGAGCTGAATGTGCCGGTTCTCTCCGTTTGGGGCGAAGCCCATCCGTCTTTTATATCGCTTGCGGCCGTTGATGCGGCCCATGTGCTGATCGAAACCGTCAAGCCGGCGGAGGATGACGATGCGTTCGTGCTGCGTCTTTACGAAACGGAACGCAGCGCCGTCAAAGGAGCGAAGCTGCGGCTTGGCGTGACACCGAAACGCGCCGCGCTGGTGAACCTGCTGGAGGAAGAGCTTTCGGAGCTTGAGCTGGGCGGTGCGGAGATATCGCTAGATTTTCGGCCGTTTGAGATCAAAACCGTCAAAATTTATTACTGAAACGAGGAGATCAAACCGATGAAAGCCTATTTAAACGTTGACCTGCCGCTTGAGGAACGGGTGGAGGATCTGGTACGCCGTCTGACGCCGAAAGAAAAGCTGTCGCAGTTATTGCACGACGCGCCCGCGATCGAACCGCTGGACATTCCGGCGTACAACTGGTGGAATGAGTCGCTGCACGGCGTTGCGCGGGCCGGGGTCGCGACGGTGTTTCCCCAGGCGATCGGACTCGCGGCGACCTTTGATTCCAACCTGCTGCTGCGGGTGGCCGAGGTCATATCCGGCGAGGCGAGAGCCAAGCATCATGAATTCGTGCGCCAGGGAGACAGGGGGAGCTATAAAGGTCTGACGATGTGGGCTCCGAACGTCAATATTTTTCGGGATCCAAGATGGGGCCGGGGGCAGGAAACCTACGGGGAAGATCCGTATTTAACCTCCGAGCTGGCGGTTGCTTTCATTCGGGGGCTGCAGGGAGACGACCCCGATTATCTTAAGGTGGCTGCCTGCGCCAAGCACTTTGCGGTGCACAGCGGGCCTGAGAAGAATCGCGAATCCTTCGATTCGCGGGTTTCCGTCAAGGATATGCGGGAAACCTACTTTCCCGCCTTCCGCGCTTCGGTGACCGAAGCCCATGTGGAGGCCGTCATGTCGGCCTACAATCGGCTCAACGGGGAGCCGTGCTCGAACAATCGCTGGCTGCTGGAGGATGTGCTGCGGGAAGAATGGGGCTTTAAAGGACATGTCGTATCCGACTGCGGCGCCATTTATTTCATCAGCGAGTTCCACAAGACGGCCGCAAACGAAGCGGAAGCCGCCGCGAAGGCGGTAAAAAGCGGCTGCGAGCTGCACTGCGGAGGAACCTATCGCTTTTTAAATCAGGCATACCTTGAAGGGATGCTGACGGAAGAGGAGATAGATCACGCGCTGCGGCGTGTGCTGCGGACCCGTTTCAAATTGGGAATGTTTGATCCGGAAGAACGGGTGCCTTATGCCTCCATTCCTTATGAAGTCGTCGATTGCGAGGAACATCGCGAGCTTGCCCGCAAGGCGGCCAGAGAAAGCGCCGTTTTGCTCAAGAATGCAGGCAGTCTGCTTCCCTTGTCCAAGGAACTGAAATCCATCGCCGTCATCGGCCCTAACGCGGACGATCGCGAAGTGCTGCTCGGCAATTATAACGGTACCCCGTCGCATCCCGTGACTTTGCTGGACGGCATCCGGCGTGCCGTATCGCCGCAGACGCGCATTTATTACGCCAAGGGCTGCGACTTGCTCAATAACCAGGGGCAAAGCATGGTGACCTCCATGGATCGCGTCGGCTTCTCCGAAGCGGTGTCTGCGGCTGAGCGGGCGGATGTGACGGTCCTGTGCCTTGGATTATCCTCGCGGATTGAAGGGGAGAACGGGGACGCTTTCAATTCCGATGCCGCGGGCGACCGAGTGTACCTGGAGCTGCCAAGCGTGCAGCAAGCGCTGCTCGAAGCCATTCATGCCACCGGCACGCCGGTCGTGCTGGTGCTCCAAAACGGCAGTGCGCTTCAGGTATCCTGGGCCGAGGAGCATATTCCGGCTATTCTGGAAGCCTGGTATCCGGGAGGCCAGGGAGGAGAGGGCGTCGCCGATATCCTGTTCGGGGATTTCAATCCTTGCGGACGGCTGCCCGTAACTTTTCCAGCCTCGCTGGACGACTTGCCGCCGTTTGAAGACTATTCGATGGAGAACCGGACTTACCGTTTTTCGCAGGCGAAACCGCTGTATCCGTTTGGGTACGGCTTGAGCTTTACCTGTTTCGAGTACAGCGAATTAACGCTCTCCAATACTGCCGTTCAAGCCGGACAACCGGTCGTTGCTTCCGTCACGGTGAAAAATGCCGGTCAAGCGGCCGGCAGCGAGGTTGTACAATGTTATCTCGAGGATGTCGAAGCTTCCGTCCGGGTTCCGATCCGTCAGCTTGTCGGTATCAAGAAACTGTACCTGGAGCCGGGGCGTCAAGAGACGGTCAGCTTCGAAATCAAACCGGAAAGCATGGCCCTGATCACCGAGGAGGGGGCGTCCGTTCTGGAACCGGGAGAATTCCGCGTTCATATCGGGGGAAGCCAGCCGGACGGGCGAAGTGAAGAATTGACGGGGCAATCCGTCAATCATGTCTCATTTTTTATGATATAAATTTTATGCGGCTTGAATGCCGCAACAGGGGCTCTTCTTTCCCTTTTCGGGGAGGGAAGAGCTTTTTTCTGTTTAAACAACGGAAAATCACCGTTTTGCCTAAACCTCCGTCTTTCGTGTAAAATATAAGTACACATGTTCCTATGGAGAGTTGGATTCTTACCGGAAGTGAAGGTGGTAAACATGATTATCAGCGCGAGCCGGCGGACCGATATCCCGGCTTTTTATGCGGATTGGCTGATGAACCGTTTGAAGGAAGGATTCGTGCTGGTCAAAAACCCGATGAATCCGCAGCGCGTCAGCCGGGTCGTTTTAAACCCGGATGTCGTGGATTGTATCGTGTTCTGGACGAAAAATCCGCAGCCGATGCTGGGAAAACTGAAGGCTATCGAGGAAATGGGTTACCCGTTTTATTTCCAATTCACGTTGACCCCGTACGGCAAATCCGTAGAACCGGGGCTGCCGCCGAAAACGGAAATCATCGAGACCTTCAAGAAGCTGAGCGGACAAATCGGCGCCGGGCGGGTGGTATGGCGCTACGATCCCGTAATCGTAAACGAGGAGATGAGCGTGCGGTATCACCTGGAGACCTTTGCAAGAATGGCCGAATCGCTCGGAGAATACACGGACAGATGCATGTTCAGTTATGTTGATCTTTACGCCAAAATGAAAAAGAGAGCCAGAGGCACGATTGACGAAGAATTGACCGAAACGAACATGAACCGCATCGCCGAGGGGTTTGCCAAAATCGCCGCCGAGCACCGCATTCAGTTATCCACCTGTTCCGAAAAAATCGATCTTGAGCGGTACGGAATAACCCATGGTTCTTGCATCGATCAAGGGATGATTGAAAGCGTAATCGGCTGTCCGATCAGCGCTAAAAAAGACCCCAATCAACGTTTGGAGTGTGGATGTATTCAGAGTGTGGATATCGGGGGATATGACTCCTGTCCATACGGATGTCTGTATTGCTATGCCACCGCCAGCCAGGCTGCGGTTGTGAACAATATGAGGCTTCATGATAAACAGTCGCCCCTGTTAATCGGCGAGCCGAATCCCGGTGATCTCATCACCGACAGGGAAGCCAAATCGCTGAAGGAATCGCAGCCGTATTTGTTTTGAGAGTCGTACAAAAAGAGCGGCCGTTTCAAAAGTAAATTGGAGTTGCCCTTGATGCACGGCGCGCAGGCCCTCGTGCTGCCGGCATTGAGGGCGATCCGAGCGGCCGGAGTGTAGCTCGTCATCGAGGGTGAGCTGCTCGTCAGCCGGATTCAGCCCAGTCGGGCGTGGGACCGGCTTACTTTGGCTTTTGCCGCGGGGAGCGGCAGGCGCTGAACGGGACCATCCTGGCCTGGAATAAATAATAAACGGCAAACGGCGATTTCTCGAATAGCGGTACAAAATGGCCTTATTTCATTCCCAAACCGCGTTTTTCAGAAAATAGCGATACAAAATGGCCCTATTTTCGGCAAAACGTCCCAAATCGAGGGGAAAAGGAGCTCTCCTGCAGAAATAAGGCCATAAAACGGCGCTATTTATCCAAAATGAGGCTTTCAGTGGAAATAGGGCCAAAAAATTCCGCTATCTAGGGAGAATGGAGAACGGTTAAGGCTCGGCAGCCAAATATCAAACAAACCGGTTTGCCGGTCTGCCCGGATCCCGCCTCAAAGCTCCACGATCTTGGTCGCGATGTTATCGCAGAATTCCCGGTCATGCTCTACGAACAGTACGGTCGGGGCGGAATCTAGCAGCAGTTCTTCGATCTGCATGCGGGAAATGACGTCGATGAAATTGAGCGGCTCATCCCAGACGAGCAAATGGGCTTTTTCGGAAAGGCTTTTGGCGAGCAGCACTTTTTTCTTTTGTCCGCCGCTGTAATCCGAAAGATCCTTTTCAAACTGATCTCTGGAGAAATCGAGCTTCCGAAGGATCGCCTTAAACAGACTTTCGTCAATATCCTGGTCTCTGGCGTAATCCGAAAGATTTCCGCGCAAGTGTGAAGTGTCTTGGGACACGTAGGATATTTTTAGCTGGCTTCCTACATGGAGCGTGCCCGTGTGGCTGAGAGGCTCTCCGCAAATCAGCTTGAGAATGCTGGATTTGCCCGAGCCGTTTTTACCGGTGAGCGCAATTCGGTCCCCTTGGTTAATCGTAAAGCCGATATCCCGGCAGGCCGTCTTGTCGGCATAATGGATCGACACATGGTCCAATTGGGCGAGTTGGCTTTTGTGGTAAGCAAGCTGCGACAGCTTCAGATTTTCCGAGCTTTCCACATTTTTGAGCAGCCGGGATTTTTCCTCGATCGCCGATTGCTGCCGCTGCTCCATGCTTTTCGAGCGTTTCATCATTTTGGCGGCTTTGTGGCCGATGTATCCTTTATCCACCTTGGAGCCGGAGTTCCGGGTTCCGTTTTTCGTTTTTTCCACTTCATGCGACCAGTTGTTTGTACGTTTCGCCGCTTCGGACAGCCGCTTGACGTCTTTGCGCAGCTTGTCGTTTTCGGCTTGCTCGAAATGGTCCTGGCGTTCTTTATTTTGCCACCAATCGGAGAAATTACCTTTTTGAACTTCAATGTTGGTTTTGTTGATGGACAGAATATGATCCACGCAGTTATCGAGAAACGCCCGGTCATGGGATACGAGAATAAAGCCGCTTTTGGCGCCCAGGTAGTCGCTGACAAGTTCTCTGGCTTCCATGTCCAGATGGTTCGTCGGTTCGTCGATGAGCAGGAAGCGGTCTTCCTTCAGGAAAAGAGCGGCCAGCATCACTTTCGTCTGCTCTCCGTCCGACAACGAACCGAAAGGGCGGTATAACACGTCCTCGGAAACCTGCAGCAGCGACAGTTCGCGCATCAGTTCCCAATGGACATAATCCGGGTAAATGTCGGCGATAACATCGAGGGTATTGAACTCTTTATTTTCGACTTGAAAAGGGAAATACTCGAAGCCGATATCGGCCGATATGCTGCCGCCGTATTCGTACTTTCCGAGCAGCAGATTCAGAAACGTCGTTTTTCCGCGCCCGTTTCTCCCCGTAAAACCCAGCTTCCAATCGGTATCGATTTGAAAGCTGACGTTCTCGAAAATAGGATCGTAGCTGCCCTCATAGGCAAACGACAGATTTTTTACATTGACTAATGACATGATAAATATCCTCCTGCACGCAAAAATAAAAGCCGCAAGAAAGTTACTTCTTGCAGCTCAAATGGATACGGCAAATTCAACCCACGTGTGGCGTCGAATAAGGATATATCGTTTGAGTGAAAGGATCAGTAACTTTCCTGCCAAAAGAATAAAACGCGCGAGAAACAAAGCTGCTTCTCACTTTGCGGTTTTATCATTCTGAGCAAGAAATTTTACATGTTCCTTTCAACTCCTTCGGTCTTAATTCAAGTGTAATATAACACACCCATTTTCAAAACTCAACTTCGCCCAAGCGGGAAAGACAAGGGGATCAGTGAATGTTGACGATCCAGCGGACAGGCGTTTTTTTCTCCAGCAGATCGCTGGACAGCGTGATTTTCTCCGGAAGACTCGCATTCGGGATGAACAGCCAGATATGGGAACTGTAATTGCCCTGTTTGTCTTTGGTCACCTTGGCGTAGTCTTGGACCGCGCCGCCGGGACCGTTATTTTGCACATTAACTCCCCAATGGATGAAGTTCCGCTTAGTCTGCCCCTGATCGGTGTCAAGTTCGACGACGACTCCTTTGCCCGACAGGTAGGCTTCGCCCTCAGCCAATGGGATGGATAGAGGAGCCGTATCCGTCTTCTGCCAAACCTTGCCGACAGTAATCCGCATGCCTTGATACTCCGTCTTTACCGGATGGTCCTGAACATCGTCCGCCGCAAAAGAAAATTTAAAGTCCGCCGGTTCCCTCGAATACAGCCCGGTAAGCTCGAAACGAAGCTTCTTCGGGTCTCCAAACGGTAGAAACAGATCCTGCCGTATCCCGTTTATACCCGCTCCGGACTGATAGCTTTCGCTTACGTTTTTCTCGCCCTGCCTGAGCCCCGCGATCGGGGTTCCGTCCCAGGCTCCCAACACTTTTCCTTTCCCGTCGGTGATTTGATAGGCGATTCCTAGGAAGTTATCGGGGCCTTTCAATTCATAATAAACCGCGGCCGCGCTGGGACCCGATCGGATTTGATCCAGATGGAGCCGAATCCCCTCGGGCGCCGCAAAATCTTGGTTGATCGGCCATTGGCGCGCCATTGACTTGTAATTCGTAAAATCAACGGGGACATCGAGGTCCCAGTTGCCTTTCACGTCTCCGAGCCGGCGGACCTCGAAGTGCACGATAATCCGGTCGGGGATATCGGCGGCTCCGCCTGGGCCAGCCGACACCAAAGGATTATTGAACATCAGCTCAAGCACGCCGTTTGGCCCCTCGCTGCGGATGGTATAGCGAATGTTGATATCTCCGCCGGATTCATCGGTTGCATTGATTTTCGTGGTCCCAATTTCCCGGTTAGGGTCGGCGGGAAGGACTCCGTCTTCGACGGCAATGGCGTCAAGCGGCTGTCCGTTTTGCTCGAGGCCGTACATGATCGACAGGCGGAACGGATCGGCAATTACTTCCTTCGCCCGGAAGGTGATGCCTTGATCGGTAACGGCCGCGTCCGAAGGAACGGCAGCACCGTCCTCCGCCGCCTGCCGGGCGCCTTGATCGCCCTGGATCAGCTCAAAGAGAAAGTGAAATCCGCCCGCCAGCGCGGGAGATACGAGACTGCCAAGAGATAACAGCAGCGTCAAAGCTGCGGCAATTACGGCGGCTCTTTTGAAAAAACCTCCTTTCCGGAAAGCCTCCGCAATTCGTTTCCTGGGCTTCCTGCTTCGGGTTTCGATTTCCCGCATGACATTTTCCGTGAAGGAGACATCCGGCCCTATCGCTCCGAAAGCCAATTCATCCAAGAGGTCCTCTTGTTCCAGCCATTTATCGCGCTGCTTCCGGCAGTCCGGGCATTCAAGGATATGTTTTTCCGCTTCAATCCTCTGCTGCGGCTCCATTTCACCGTCGATATATCTCATCCATTGCTCAAAGGTTAAGCATTTCATCCAAATTTCCTCCTTCCCTGCCGCCGCGTACGGCCTCTTGAAGTTTCTGTCTGGCGCGGTAAAGGCGCGCCCGCACATTGTTTTCCGATAACCCCAGGATATCGCCGATTTCTTTGCAGCTTAGCTGCTGGTTATACCGGAGCAAAAATACGACGCGGTACGTTTCGGGTAACTGAAGCACCAGGTTTTGTACCATTTGCCGGCGTTCCTTTTGCAGCATGGCGTTCTCCGGGGTGTTGACGTAGGTGGGCTCGGCCAGCTCCAGAGGGAGAATTGCCGGTCTCCGCTTGCGTTTGCGAAGCGCGTCGATGCAATGATTGGTGGCAATCCGGTACAGCCAGGTCCAAAACCGGGATTCGCCCGTATAACGGTCCAGCTTGAAGTAAGCTTTTACGAATACCTCCTGGGTTAAATCCTGGGCATCCTGGCGGCTTCCGCTCATCCCGTACATATAACTGAAAAGCTTGTCCTTATATTTATCAACGAGGAAGCCGTAGCTTTGGGAATCGCCGCCCAAAACCCGCTTGATCGCATCCAGATCGTCCTGCATGTTCGAGGTTTCCTCCTATCCAAAAAGGTTCGCTGCGCAGCGACATCTTTTTGTCATTCCACCTACTTTAACGACATCCGGAAAGAAACGTTACAGCATGATCCACAAAAAGACAACGAGTTCTAAAGCAAAGGCATAAAAAACACTTGACTTAGAGCAAACTCGAGGTAGTAGTATGAGAATCGAAAACCAACTTAGGGTTAGAAGTGAACGGAAAGGGGTTATGAACATGAAAACAAGAAAACTCGGAAAAGCAAATTTGGAAGTTTCCGCGCTTGGACTAGGCTGTATGGGGATGTCGGAATTCTACAGCGGCCGCGATGAGCAGGAATCCATTCGGACTATTCACCGGGCGCTTGCGCTCGGCGTGACGCTGCTCGATACCGCGGATATGTACGGAGTCGGCCAAAATGAAGAGCTGGTCGGAAAAGCCATTGCCGGACAGCGGAACAAAGTCGTGCTGGCCACCAAATTCGGAAATGTGCGGGGGCCAAACGGCGAGCGTTTAGGAATTAACGGGCGGCCCGAGTATGTGAAAGCGGCTTGTGAAGCCAGCCTGCGGCGCCTGGGCGTGGATCATATCGATTTGTATTATCAGCATCGCGTCGATCCGGACACGCCGATCGAAGAGACCATCGGCGCTATGGCCGATCTGGTACGGGAGGGCAAGGTTCGTTATCTCGGCATGTCCGAGGCCTCGGCGGCCACCATCAGACGCGCAAACGCGGTGCATCCGATTACCGCCCTGCAAACCGAGTTCTCGCTTTGGAGCCGGGAAGTGGAGGATGAAATCCTGCCGACCTGCCGTGAGCTCGGCATCGGATTCGTTTCCTACAGCCCGCTGGGCAGAGGGTTTCTGACGGGTCAAATTACGAAATTCGAAGATCTTGCTGAAGACGATTTCCGCCGGTTTTTACCGCGCTTCCAAGGGGAGAACTTCAGCAAAAACCTTGAGCTGGTCGAGCACGTCAAATCGATCTCGGAACAAAAAGGCTGCAAGCCTTCGCAATTGGCGCTGGCTTGGCTGCTCGCACAAGGAGAAGACATCGTGCCGATTCCCGGGACCAAACGCGTGTCTTATTTGGAAGAAAACATCGGAGCCCTGAACGTGGAGTTGACGAACGATGAGCTCGCAGCCATCGACGAAATCGCCCCCAAAGGCATCGCTCTCGGAGACCGGTATGCTGCGGCGAGCATGAAGAGCTTGAACCTGTAAGCAGAGTCGGCTCCACAAGGACAGGAGAAATATAAGTGCTTTCGGTAATCCGGCGGATCGAACCGGAGATAACGGGAGTCATCTGTCGGCGGCATTTTCATAGCAAGGGCAGTTCTGACTATGTACTGACTAAGTGCTCCTGACTAAGTGCACTCGACTGAGGACAGTTGGCTAACGGCACCACATAAAATAGCGGCACGTTAGGGTCTTATTTTCCAGATTCCAGCGTATTTCTCATCAATAGAGGCATTTTTGGGTCTTATCTTGGAGCAAACGAAGCCCAATAAGACGGTTTTCCGGTGATTCGTGAAAATAGCGCCATTTTGGGCCTCTATTTCACGCAAAACGGGGAGTATTGCTCCAATAGCGTCCTTTTGTTCCTTTATATCTTATTTTCTTCTAACCGTCATGCAGCGAAACACCGCGCGTTGGAAGCTGCACGCGGTGCGACCAAAGCCTCTTCAGTACGATAAAAATTTATGAACAAGCTGTACTCTCAAAATAGAGGGGATAGCTTGTTTTAGTTTGTTCTGAATCACAAAAAAAGAAACCTCCCCCGACCAGGAGAAGTTTTCAAGTGACCGGAATACTCAGCTTCTATATAACGTCATTTCGATTCGTTAGAAGCTTAGGAGCTGGACAACAGATGCCCATTCGCTTGTTCGCTGCAGGTTCTGATCATTCTAGCTGCATACAAAATACTACATACCGTTTTTGGTCATAGTCCAAAAAAACGGTTTTGATTTTTTTATTCCGGATACTCTATGAAACTACCGGAGTCAAGAAGGGCATCCAGCGCAATCAGGCGCATGGAGGTCTCCGTGCCGGTTAACACATAGATGGAAGCGGCTTGACTGCTTTTAGCCGAAGAATCGCCGCCGGTCCATAGCTGGTAACCGTAAACCGGATAAGGAATAGAATAAGTGCGCTCCGGACCGGAGGCGGCGAGAACAAGCCGTTTGCTCGCTTCAAGCACCTTGATGAAATTGTCCGTCGAAACCGGGAGGGCTTTGCCCGTCATCCAGAGCAGGTTCTCGTACGGATCGAAGCTTCGGGATATTGCCGTGAGCGGGCCGGGCGTCAGAAGAGTTCCGCCGCTCCCCGCAGCCGACGGCGGCGGAAGATATCCCTCTGCTTGCCGCTCCCAGCTTATTTTGCTCTCCGGGAGCTGTTCGCCGGTAAGTGCATCGAGGAATCCCGGGGAAGCGGGGATGCCCGGCAGCGCAACCTTCCAGGCAGCGAGTGTGGGGCCTGCGTACAGCGGAACCGGACTAAGCTCCGGTTTAGGCCTCGAACCTGCCGAGCCCATAAGCCCGCTCAATCCGTATTCAAGCGTTGGTTTGGCGAACAAAGATCCGTCGCCTTTGCCGTATTCGACGAGTTTATACTCTCCGTTTCCCGTGGCGGATACGATGAGATAACCGAGCGGGGAAGCGTTGTGTTCATCTGTTTTGCCGCCATGGATCGTGATGAGCCAACTGCGCGTTCCGGGGCCAAGCGGTTCGATGGTCGTCACGCTCCCGGCCCAGGCGGAGAATTCGGGGGTAGCCGCGAGCCTCCCGATCGTGTCGTCGGCGAACTTCTGCAGTTCTTGGGGGGCCAAAGCCGCCGATTGGGCCATGTTCATGACGGCTCCGTTACCCAGCGCAAACACCCCCGGTTCGCGGGGCTGCAGTCCGGAGACGGGAAGCAAAATGCCGGTGCACAGCAAAATTTTTATAGCGACGGGCCAGACTTTAGGAGATTTCAAGGTTTTTCACCTGCCGTTTCCTTCGGTTTTAAGGCTTGTCCAAATTGTACCGGAGCTCGCTCGAAAAGGTTGTTGCAACCTGTCGCGCCGGATGGACGAAAGCCGCTTCTATTTTTGCGGTCTTTTAGCGAGAACGGTCAATTTGTGGTTACCTCGGCGAACGCAGATGAAAGATGCCGCACGCCAAGGCGGATACGACAATTCTCGGCTCATACTGCCAGCGTATTTCACTGCGCCGCGATTCGTATTGTTCGCGAACGGCCCGGGTGCGCTCTTCATCCTGGTCGTTCAGAAGATCCTTATAATACGCGTCGATGAGCGCCAATTCATCGTTTAAGCGCTCCCGCGCACCTTCCGCCCAGCCGTTGTCATAGGAGGCGAGCAGGCTGGATAGTTTTGCTTCAAGAGCATTTCGGCCGTCCGCCAGAGTAAATCTCGTTGGCTCGATGTGCACATTTTCGGGCAGGCGCGGCACGAGCGGAATGACGGACAGCTTTTCCAGAAAGGTCTCGTCGGTTTTCCCGGTCTTCAGGGAGAAGCCGAAAAAATGAAGTTCCTCGCGCTTCATGTCGCAGCAGAATTCCGCCTTGAAACAGATGCCGAGCCAAGGCTCGTAAGCGGCGGGAAAGAGAGTTGCCCGCTGCAGCAGGCCGGGATCCTCGTACAGGTTCACATAGCGGCCGCCGCGCCTCGCGGCGTCGAATATTTGCTTCAGCCGGGGACTGCCGAAGGCCAGCTCCTCGCGTTGTATCCGCCCCGGACCGAGGATCGGCAGGGGGCGGACAGCGCCAAAATAGCGGCCGAGCACGCTGTCTTCCTGTGGCTGGTTTGCTGCAGGTTGTTTGGCGGAAGCTTGTTTCTCCTCGGCCAGCCGGTGGCGTTCGGGATCAAAAATGAACGAAAACGACATGGTTTCGGGTTCAACGCCCGTCCGCTCAATAAACCCCCAATAATACGGACGGTTCGTCAAATCCTTGTCCGCCCGGGGAGAAAGCTTGACCGTGACGTGGTAAGGCGATTTTTCGATCACTTGGCATTCCGTGGTATCCAAATAGGTCATGACGTACTGCCGGATTTGTTCCTGGGTCATCGACATGGTTGTTCAGGCCGCCTCCTTATCCAAGCTGTTTTTCCGCGCTCCCGTTTTCGGCCGCGGAGGACTCCACATCCAGCTCCGTTTTGATCGCTTGGAACGTACGGCCCAGGGATTCAACCCTGTTGGCGATTTCTTCCTCGCTGCCGGATTCGAGCAGAATTTTGTAAATGCTCTTTTCCAAAGAATGCTGTTTCTCGAACCGTTCCAAAATGACGTCCAGCTGGCCGATCACCATCTCGAACATATTGATCTTTTCATGCAGCAGATTCAGGATATGCTCCTCAATGGTTCCCTTGGTGGATAAATTGAAAATTTGCACATCGTTTTGCTGCCCCAGCCGGTGGACGCGTCCGATCCGCTGCTCGACCCGCATCGGGTTCCACGGCAAATCGAAGTTGATCATCTGGTGGCAGAACTGCAGATTGATACCCTCGCCGCCCGCTTCGGTCGCCACCATAACCTGAGCCCGGCCGCGGAAAAGATCCATCATCCAGTCCTTTTTGCCGCGGTTCATTCCGCCACGGTAAGGGACGGCCGTCATGCCCCGGTCGCGCAAATATTTCAGCAGGTATTCCTGCGTTGCCCGGTATTCGGTAAATAAAATGACTTTGTCGTCCATTTGCCGGATGAGCTCCATCGCTTTTTCCGCTTTGCTGTTGGCCTGGATCAATTTGATCAAGCCGACAAGCTCCCAGATTTTGTCCCGGAGCGGAGAATCGGGCTCCAGCTTTTTGGATAAATTGACGAGCGTCACGAAAACGGCATCCCGGCTGCTGCACACCTCCCGCTGCAGCGTCACGAGAGACAGCATGCTGCTTAAATCGCCGCCGGCCGCTTTGTATTGGTCTTTGACAAACGCCGTGACTCCTTCGTATAATTGCTTCTCTTCCGGTGAAAGTTCGACGTCGATGTTGCGGACGATCCGTTTGGTGAATTCCAGCTCTCCTTCGATCCGCCGGTTGCGGATCATGACTTTGGAGAGTTCTTCTTTCAACTGCCCTTCGTTTTTGGGCTGCCGCTTATCCACGACGAAATTGGCGGCAAAATCGTTTTGCCCTCCAAGCTGACCCGGTTTGAGCAGGGAAATCAGGTTGAACAGTTCGTCGAGGTCGTTTTGCACGGGCGTCGCCGTCAGAAGCAGGCAGTATTTTTTGCGAAGCTGCAGCATGAGCTGGTAGTTGGTCGTTTTTTTGTTTTTCAGCTTGTGCGCTTCATCGACAATAATCATGTCGTATTCGTTGTCAAGCAGAATCGCTTTATGAGGATCGCGTTTGGCCGTGTCCATCGAGGCGACGACCACGTCGTTTTGCCACGAGTGCTCTTTTTTCTGGGCGATGGCGGGAATCCCGAATTTCTGGTTCAATTCCCGCACCCACTGAAGCACCAGCGAGGCGGGGACAAGGATAAGCACTTTACGGACGAGTCCGCGAACAATATATTCTTTTAAAATCAGTCCGGCTTCAATCGTTTTGCCAAGGCCCACTTCATCGGCAAGAATCGCGCGGCCGCGCATCTCGAACAGCACCTTCCGGGCGGTTTCGGTTTGATGCGGGAGCGGCTCCACGTTCTGCAAATGCTTCAGGCACTGCATTTCCTCGAAGCTTGTCACGAGCGAGGCGGTTTCGGCCTGGTAGGCGAGGTTGAACAGCTTCCAATCGTCCCATGGGCCGCCTTTGTCTCTCCGGGTTTCGAGCTCGCCATACCAGCTTCGGTCGAATTCGACCGGTACGGGGGCCGACAGGTCCGAATCTTCGATTGCGGTGCTTGGGGGATGCGGATTCATGATGCAAAACCTCCCTATATCTTCATCGAGCATTTGTTGTAGGTGTAGTATGGACGAAAAAGAGAAAGTTCATAACTTTGCAGACTTGAAGCTTTTTGAACCTTTGAACGAATCCAGATGTCTACAACCTGACAGATCTAACGAATCCTACAGCCGTTAATTTCGAATGTTGACCTTTAAAAAAACTCTAACGGATTCCAATAACCTTATTTTGCTCTTTTGCGGGCCTTTGCTGCCGAGCCGACCTGAATAACGGCATTTGGGTCCGTTAGATTCGCAGTTGTCCCTTTTTTCGCGAAATAAAGCTTCTACGATTCGTTAGCTCACGCGGTCCTCTGATTTGACATGGTTTCAAAGGTGGCGGAAGAGGCGAGAGGGCGAAGCGTGCGTGATTCACAGTTTCCGAGAAGGGGAATGGCCTGAAAGACTTCTGCTATGCGGAATAGCTGATGAATTGGAAAATTTTCACGGTGATTACATCGGAGAGGGGTGAAAAAAAGAGAGATTTGGAGCAAATGCGCGATCAACTAAGAGTGGTTCTTTTTTTAGGCTAAAATTTCAGTTTGTCCGACTGTCATAACGATATGTTGTATAGTATAATGGTATTCGCACACAATATATTGTGATTTGTACATATGAATGTAAAGTGTGCGATTGGCTTTATGGCGGAAATCGGCTCGTCCGAACACCGCAGAATCCCGTTGGATACGGCTTCCGGGTGCCGCAAAACACCGTTTTTTTGTGTTTTTTACTGGAAAGTGTTCATCCTAGGCTTATCTGACGATAGACCTGCCGGAATTATCATAACGGTATTCATATGCGTTTTACGGATTGACCGCATAAGCGGATGCTTACGAAGCAAGTTTTGTTTCGAAGATGATCGTAGCAGCAGACGCTCAACAAAACTTAGCCGATGCTTACGAAGTGAAGTTTTGTAATTAAGACTTAGCTGAGGAGCATCACTATTACAAAACTTATTAGGAGAGGTGTTTTCTTTGAAAACCGTGCAGAAGCAGCAGCGCCTTGAGGGGCTTAGCGAGAAAATCTTTTTGGACCGGTACGCCTGGAAAAATCCCGACCCAAGTCATGCCAAGGTCGGCGATGTCGTTCTGGTCTTGACGAAAGACGATCCGAAATTTCCAACGAAGGAAGTCGGCGAAATTGTCGCGCGCAACGGACGCAGCGTCACCGTACAGACGCGCCGGGGCGAACTGGTCGAATCCGATGTGGAGAAGCTGACGCTCAATATCGAGAAAACGCCTGAAGAAATGTGGGACCGGCTCGCGTCGGCTATGGCTTCGGTGGAAGCGACGCCGGAGCTGCAGAAAGAATGGGAAGATAAATTCCGCTACATTTTGGACGACTGGAAGCTTGTTCCCGGCGGCCGGATTGCGGCCGGGGCGGGAGCCAGCGAGGAATTGACCTTGTTTAACTGCTATGTCATTCCTTCGCCAAAAGACAGCCGCGGCGGCATCATGGAGACGCTGTCGGAAATGACCGAAATTATGGCACGCGGCGGCGGCGTAGGCATCAACCTCAGCTCGCTGCGTCCGCGCCGCGCGGTCGTCAAAGGCGTGAACGGCTCGTCGAGCGGCGCCGTTTCATGGGGCGGCTTGTTCAGCTATACGACCGGCCTTATCGAACAAGGCGGCAGCCGCCGGGGAGCCCTCATGCTGATGATGAACGACTGGCATCCGGACGTGCTTGATTTTATTACGGTTAAGCAAACGATGGGGGCAGTGACGAACGCGAACCTGTCGGTTTGCGTGAGCAACGCTTTTATGAAAGCCGTAAAAGAAGACCTCGATTGGGAGCTGGTTTTCCCGGATACCGCAGACGAGGATTATACCGAAGTGTGGGATGGAGACCTTGATAAGTGGAAGGCGGCCGGCCGCAAAGTGGTGCATTTCCGTACCGTGAAGGCGCGCGACATCTGGCATACGATCATCGAATCGGCCTGGAAATCGGCCGAACCGGGCGTCGTTTTTATGGAATACTACAATCAAATGTCCAACAGCTGGTATTTCAACCCGATCATCTGTACGAATCCGTGCGGTGAACAAGGTCTGCCGGGCTGGGGCGTGTGCAATCTGTCGGCGATGAACCTGTCCAAGTTCTATGACGAAGAGGCGAACGATGTCGCTTGGGAAGAGCTTGCGACAACAACGCGTTATTCCGTCCGTTTCCTGGACAATGTCATCAACACAACGCCATATCATTTTGAAGAAAACGAGAAAAACCAGAAGAAGGAGCGCCGTGTAGGCCTCGGAACAATGGGCCTGGCCGAGCTGATGATCAAGCTGAAAATCCGTTACGGCAGCCCGGAATCGCTGGAATTCCTCGATAAAATATACGGCTTCATCGCCAAGGAAGCTTATCTCGCCTCCGCCGGCATTGCGGAAGAAAAGGGCTCCTTCCCTGCGTTTGAAGCGGACAAATATTTGCAAAGCGGCTTCATGAAAGTGATGACGGAGGTTTATCCGGAAGTGGGCGAAGCGGTTCGCGAAAAAGGCATCCGTAACGTGACGATCATCACGCAGGCGCCGACCGGAAGCACGGGCACGATGGTTGGGACCTCCACGGGTATTGAGCCGTATTTCGCCTTCAAATATTACCGCCAAAGCCGGCTTGGCTTCGACGAGCAGTTCGTGCCGATCGCGCAGGATTGGATCGACGCGCATCCTGGCGAAGAACTGCCGGAGTACTTTGTTACCGCTATGAGCTTGTCGGCGGAGGACCACATCCGTGCGCAGGCGGCCATTCAGCGTTGGGTCGACAGCTCGATTTCCAAAACGGCCAACTGCCCGGCGGATTTCACCGTTGAAGACACGAAACGGCTGTATGAGCTGGCGTTTGACCTCGGCTGCAAAGGCGTAACGATCTACCGCGACGGTAGCCGCGACGTGCAAGTGCTGCAAACCGAGAAAAAAGAAGACAAGACGGAAGCGAACGCTTCCGAAACCGTTGATGCTCCCATGAACGAAACGGTGTCCGCATCGGGCGCTTCGGCTGCCGAGCAAGCAGCTTTGAACGGGTTTGACCAAAACCTCACTTCCGGCGTCGACGCCGAGAAGAAGAAGGTGTTCGACAACAAATATAAGAGACGTCCGCAAGTGCTGCACGGGGCAACCTATAAAATCAACACGCCGTTTGGCATGGCCTATATCACGATCAACGATCTGAACGGCATTCCGGGCGAAATCTTCCTGAACGTAGGAAAAGCGGGCTCCGACGTCTTTGCCATGGCGGAAGCGCTGGGCCGCGTCTGCTCCTTGTTCCTGCGGTACGGAGATCACGGCGAGAAGGTCGAACTTTTGATCAAGCACCTGAAGGGCATCGGCGGCTCCGGGGCCATCGGCTTCGGCCCGAACCGGGTCGAATCGATTGCCGACGCCGTGGCCAAAGCGCTCGAAACTCACGTGCAAAACGGCCCGTACGATGACCATGACCCGGCACCGGTGGCCGCAACGATAGCACAGCATGACGAGGCGACTCATGATTATGGCCATGATCACGGTCACGACCATGATGCGGCAACGGCATCGCACGGCAGTGCCGGCCATAACCACGGCAGCGCGCCGTTTACATCCCGCGACCTCTGCCCGTCCTGCGGCTCCGCTTCGCTGATCAACATCGAAGGCTGCAAAACCTGCAGCAACTGCGGGTATAGCAAGTGCAACTGAAGTGTTTAAGGCATAAGGATTGAAGTGCTACTTTGTGATTTTTTAACTCTAATGAAAATTTTTTCATATTCTTACACCTTGAGCACGGCAGATTAATTATTTTAATATGCCGTGTTCTTTTTTTAATCCACAATCTTGTTGTTAGATTTTACGCATGTTCAAGCTATAAGAATGCCCATATCCATTGAAACGGTTTATAATAGGAAAAAAGATTTCATCGATCTAGAAGAGGTGAGGGAGACAGCTAATATATGCGATTAATTTATTTGAATCATCGATCTTTTAAAGTGAAAAATCACAACATATTATGGAGGAGTAACGGACATGCAAACTTCATTTGGGCACATGGCAATTCTTGTACGCGATATCGAGGCGTCGGCGGAATATTATGCTGATCATTTCGGATTTAAGGAGTTGTTCCGGATGACGGATGACAATGGGGATGCCAGCCTCATCGCCGTTCAGATCAAGGACAGACAGTTTTTGGAGCTGATGAGAGCGGGAACGGAGGATTTTCCGGTGGGAGAGGTTCAGACGGGCTTCCTGCATATTTGCTTTGAAACAGAGGACGTAGAAGCATTGTACGGCAGCTTGACGGCAAGAGGAACTTATACGGACGGGGCGCCTAGAAAGGGGCAATCCGGCAGCAAGTTCTTTTTTACCCGCGATCTGGAAGGCAACAGCATTGAATTTGTGCAAATTTTACCCGACTCCCTGCAAGATCAGGCTTTTCGGAAATTAGCCGATGCTGCCTCCGGCATGAAATAAGAAGATCGTCATACCAATAACTGTACATAAAGGCCCTGCTCATACAGACCGACGCGCATGATTTCGCCTTTTTCTATTATTCTTTATAGAAGGAGGAGAATAATAATGGCTGCTTGATTAATTCATCCAAAACTCTATTATGATGAGAATTTAAGCGGCTTCGGCGGATTTTGCGCATGAAGTTCATCTGCAGGGAGCGTAATCATGAGAATGTAATTCCTTCCCATTCATTCGGTTCTTCAGCCATGAATAACGTCATATGACATAGGTATGCTCGAATTTGAGGATTTACAATAAATGGATGACAATGGTATGATTTTGAAAACGCTTCCGAGGAAGGGGAAAACGGAGGGGAAGGTAGAATGTGGAAATCGGGATAGAAAGGAAGTCTATTTTTGAAGACGATGATAAAAGATTTAGCCCGAGAACTAGAGTTAGCGATAAATGGAGGGAACAGGCCGAAGAGTTGCGATCCTCCCTGCCTTAATGGAGCGGATGTCGGTGGGCCGACGGGAAATCGAAAGTTAGCATCTCCAAAGAGCTCCCTTACGGAGATGAGATATAATGAGTGGAAGTTGTAAAAAAGTGGATAACCCTGGATGGACGGTCCGACAAGAAGGTTCCTTCAGGGAGTGTTGGGAGGCGGACTATGACAGCTGAATCAGGCGATGCTCTCATCGAGGTTGAAGGTGTCAAACGAATGTTCGGCCGTGGCAGCGGCGCGGTGACGGTATTGCACGATGTCAACCTGGAAATCCCCGCAGGCAAGCTCGTTGCTTTTAAAGGGAGATCGGGCTCCGGCAAAACGACGCTGATGAATCTGCTCAGCGCCCTGGACCGGCCGACGGAAGGCCGGGTGCTTTTCGAGGGCCAAGATTTGACCGCATTATCGGACCGGGAACGAGACGGAATCCGGCGGGCGCAGATGGGGCTGGTGTTTCAATCGTTTGCTCTCATTCCGCTTATGTCGGCTTATGAGAATGTGGAGTTCGTTCTACGGATATCCGGAATTCCGGTCAAGGAGCGGGAAACGGCGGCCATCGCCGCACTGGATTTGGTGGGGCTGAAGTCCCGGATGCATCACCGCCCCTTCGAACTATCCGGAGGAGAGCAGCAGCGGACAGCGATTGCCCGCGCCATTGCCCATAAGCCTAAGCTGATTTTGGCGGACGAGCCTACGGCGGAGCTGGATAGCCGGACTGGGCTGCACATCATTAAAGTGTTTCGCGATCTGGTGCTGCAGCAGGGCTTGACCGTTGTGATTACCACCCACGATCCGGCCATTATGGAAATCGTGGATCATGTTTACGAATTGGAGGATGGACGCATTGTCGCAAACCATTAAACGATGGGTCTTTCTCATAAGCGCTGTCTCCCTTGCTGCAGCGCTCAGCGGCTGTTCGCTTTTGCCCAAGGAGGATGAAGCTCTCGCCCCTCCTCTGGTGAAGCCTGCTCAGGAAAACTATGATACGGCCAAAGCGGAGAAGGGTACGATTACGAAAAGTATTCAAGGTACGGGCACTTGGGAGTCGGTTTCCACGGATGTGGCGATGTTCCAAGGGCAAGGGGGACGCATTAGCGAAATCCTGGTATCCTCCGGCGATAAGGTCAAGAAAGGCGACGTGCTCATTCGCCTGGTAACCGACGACCTTGATTTACAGCTGAAAGAACAGGAGCTGGCGTTGGAACGGGCCAAGTACGCCCTTACGCAAGCGCGGGAAGGCGGGCAGGATGCGGAAGCAGTGCGGATCGCCAAGCTCCAGGTAGAAGTCGAGCAAATCAAATATGATCGGCTGCAAAATTTATACAACAGCAAGCAGATTGCCGCCAGTATGGACGGTCAGGTGGTGTTCGTCGAGGCTCTGAAACCGGGAGATGTGGTGGATGCATATCAGACGTTAGTGACGATAGCCGATCCGACGAAGCTTCGTCTGGCAATGAGTGTGGAAAATAGCTCCGATATCAGCAATGTGGAAGTCGGCATGGCGGCCAATGTAGAGGTGAAGGGTACGAAGCTTGTAGGAAAGGTCGTGCAAACACCGTCCTCCTCGCCGCAGACGCTGAATAAAGATTTGGCCGAAAAATACGCCAAGTCGCTGTTCATTAATCTGGATAAGATTCCCGATAACGCAGAAATCGGCAGCTCCGCCAATGTGGAGATCGTGACGCAGCAAAAGGATAATGTGGTGAAGATTCCGAGGGGCGGATTGCGCAATAATTTCGGCCAATCTTTCGTACGCATTCTGGAAGATGGGAACAAGCTCCGGGAAGTGGATGTCGAGACGGGGATTACCGCATCAACGGAAGTTGAGATCACCAAGGGACTGGAAGCGGGCCAAACCGTCGTCCTGCAATAGTTTGGCATTCTTGATGACAGGGAGGCTTTTGAGTGGCCTTATTTCTCATGTTGATCCGAAAAATGGCGCAAAACAAGTGGTTAGCGGGGAGCCTGTTCTTTGGGATGCTGATAACGGTGGCACTGGTGAGCACGATGCCGATCTATACCGAGGGCATTCTGTCACGAATGCTGTTCAAAGATCTGGAGAAGCTGCAAACCGACAATGGCGCCCGCCCCGGCATTCATTATACAACGGTGAACTACATGCAAAATACGAACGATGCCCGGAAAAAGGCGATGTATGGCCTGGATAGCTTTATGGCCAAGGAGCATAATGATTTCGGTCTTCCGGTAATCGACTACGTCATCGATCGAAGAACCCAACCAGCTCATTTGGTGCCGGAGCAGTTCGATTCGAATAAGAAGGATTATCCGTACACCACATTGCGCTCCTATAGCGGGATCTATGACCATATCAAATTGACCGACGGCCGACTGCCTTTGGGCAAGCCCGTGGATGGGGTTTACGAGGCGCTGGTAACGGATCAGACGCTGCAAAAGTACAATATGGTGTTGGGAAATGTTTTCTACCTCAAGGACCCTAAAATCACGGAGACGATCAATTTGAAACCCGTTGGCGTTTTCGAGAAGAAAACGGATGACGATCCCTACTTTTATAATACGAATCTCAGTGATTTTGCCAATTTCTTTGTCATCGACGAAAACTTGTTCCAAACGGAGATTCTGGATAAAAATAAGATGAATTTGCAAGCCAGCTCGTGGTATACCGTTCTGGACTATTCCAAAATCGAGCTTAGCAATGTTGAGCAATTCCTAGCAGCAGACAAGCTGGTTCGTAAAACGGTAAACAGCCGGGTTAGCAGCGTTTATGCTTCCTACAACATGCCGGCGCTGGACACCATTACCCACTATTTTGACCGGGGAAAGCAGCTGCGTAAGCTGATGTGGGCGCTTAACGTACCGGTATTGACCATGCTGGGCTTTTACATGTTCATGGTGTCGAATCTCATTGTGGAGCGGCAAAAGAATGAGATCGCCGTCCTCCGCAGCCGTGGTGCCGCCCGTTGGCAAGTGGCCGCATCCTTCGCCGGCGAGGGTTTGATTCTGGGGGCGGTTGCGCTGGCTTTGGGGCCGCCGCTCGGCTTGCTCTTGACGGATATGCTGGGCGCGTCCAGCGGCTTCCTTGTCTTTGTTAGGCGGGCGATGCTGCCGCTGCATTTGACGAGGGAAGCGTATCTTTACGGAGCCGTCGCCGCCGCCAGCGCCTTTGTCATGACAATGATTCCCGTTCTGCTCGCAACCCGGGTATCCATCGTCGGACGGAAGCAGGAGTTAGCCCGTTCTGCGAAGCGGCCCCTTTGGAATAAAGCGTTTCTGGACGTTCTCGCTTTGGCTGTATCTATTTACGGGTTATTCACCTTCCGCAGCAGGTTGAAGGATTTGAAAAACCTCGCTCTCGGCACGGACGATCTAAAGCTGGATCCACTGCAATTTATCGTTCCCGCCCTGTTCATCTTGGGGGCCGGATTGGTCTTGCTCAGGCTATACCCGTATGTGCTGCGATTCATATATTGGCTGGGCCGCCGCTGGTGGCCGCCTGCAGCTTATTCCACGCTGATTCAGGTGGGCCGCTCCAGCAGCCAATATCAGTTTCTGATGATTTTCATGATACTCACTATCTCTGTCGGGGTGTTTAGCGCCGGGGCGGCCCGGACCATCAACAGCAACACGGAGGAGCGGATTCGCTACGGCAACGGCGCCGACATCGTGCTGCAACCCGTTTGGATCAACGATGCCCCTCCGCTGGCAGCGCCGGGGGCTCCTCCCGGGTCCGGCCCGTCTGCTTCCAGCTTGTCGAAGCCGGTGCACTATCTGGAGCCCGCTTTTGACCCCTATACCAAGCTGCCGGGCGTCGAGCAAGCGGCGAAGGTGTTTATTAAAAAGGATGCGACCTTTTCCACCAGTCAAAGCCATGGCTCCGCTTCTTTAATCGGCATTGACACCGATGACTTTGGGCGCACCTCCTGGTTCCCCGATGGGCTGCTGGTACATCCGTTTTACGAGTATTTGAATGTTTTGGCATCGGATTCCCGGGGAGTGTTGATTTCTGGAACATTGGCGGATCAAATGAAGGTGAAGGTTGGCGATTCCATCTACGTCGGCTGGGAGGGCGTGAATGAGCAGCCGTTTATCGTATTCGGCGTTATCGATTATTTCCCTACGTTTAATCCCAATCCCAACGGGATAACTTCGGGAACGGCCAACAATGCGCCTATGCTCATCGTCGGTCATTTATCCCGCATTCAATTCCAATTGGGGATGGAGCCATATCAAATTTGGCTGAAGTTGCAGCCGGGAGCTTCGATTGCGACTCTTTATGATGGCATTGAGAAATCCGGCGCAAGCCTTAACAACATGATGAATACACGGGACAGTTTGGTCTCGGCAAAAAACGATCCGTTCTTGCTGGCGGTAAACGGTATCCTAACTCTGGGTTTCCTGCTTTCTATGATTGTGACCTTCACGGGCTTTCTGCTTTACTGGATTTTGACGCTTCGGGGAAGAACGCTGCAAAACGGCATCATGCGAGCTATCGGTTTGTCCTTGCGGCAGTTGATCAGCATGCTGGCGCTGGAGCAGCTGCTTACCTCCGGCGTAGCCATCGTCATCGGCGTGGTCGTCGGAAACATTACAGGCCGGCTGTATGTACCAAATTTCCAGATGGCGTTTAATCCGGGCAGTCTGGTACCGCCCTTCCGGGTGGTGTTCGCCTCCATCGACTTCATTCGCTTGTACACCGTTGTCGGGGTGATGCTGGCTGTGGGCTTGATCATTATCGGCTACATACTGTCCCGGCTGAAAATTCATCAAGCGCTCAAGCTAGGGGAGGATTAACCGATGATACACTGCGAAGGCTTGGTGAAAATCTACAAAGCCGCCGATCTGGAGGTGTTTGCCCTGCAGGGGTTGGACCTCCAAGTCGAGGACGGCGAGCTGATGGCTATCATCGGCAACAGCGGCAGCGGCAAATCGACGCTGCTGAATATGCTGGGGGGTCTGGATCGGCCGACGGCGGGAACGCTGACGGTGGACGGGCGCAACATGCTGAAGATGACGGAGAAAGACTTGGTTCGGTATAAACGGGAAAGCGTCGGCTTCGTCTGGCAAAACAACGCCCGCAACCTGATCCCTTATTTGACGGCGCTGCAAAACGTGGAGCTGCCGATTTTGCTGAAGGGCCGCCGCCGGAGAGAGCGGGCGATTCAGCTTCTGGAGGCGGTGGGGCTGAAGGAGCGGATGCTGAGCAGGTTGCATCAGCTCTCCGGCGGGGAGCAGCAGCGGGTAGCCATCGCCATCGCTCTGGCCAACCATCCGAGGCTGCTTTTGGCGGACGAACCGACAGGGTCGCTGGACTCCCGCATGTCCGAACAAATTCTCGATTTGTTCCGGGAATTGAACCGAAGTATGGGCATCACCGTGGTCATCGTCACCCACGACCCGCTGCTAGCCAAGAAGGTAGACCGGGTGGTCGCCATTCGCGACGGCAAAATCTCTTCGGAGATGCTCCGCAAACGCTCTTACTCCGAGGAGTTGGCCGAGCTGGAGCAGGGCGGTGCGGCCGTGGACGCAGAAGAAGAAACTCATGTCGAATACGCCGTCTTGGACAAAGCCGGCCGGCTGCAGGTGCCAGCCGATTATTTGAAAGCTATCGGCATCAAGAATACCAACAAAGTGAAAGTCGAACTGGTGGAGGGCACTATTGTGCTGACTCCGCCGGAGGAAGCGTCGTAAATCAAGCGAAACCGCCCTGGAAGAGTTGCCGGGGTGGTTTTTTGAATTAAAAGAAGACTGGACGTATCCAGCTATGGCGTGGATCAAGTACATACTCATTACGCGGATATCGGCAAATTTTGCTCCATCGCATCGCATGCCTGCATAATCCCTGCAATCAACCGATGTGGCGTGTGACGCAGCATCATTCGACCTACCGCCGTGCCCAATATCGCTTTGCCGAGTCGGATGACGCCGAATTCTTCCAATGGCTTAAAGAGCATCGCGTGACGATCGGCCACGACGTCTGGATCGGCCATGCAAGGTCATCGGCTCCGACTCCGTCGTCACGAAGGACGTGCCGCCCTATACGATCGTGGCGGGCGTTCCCGCTCGGCCGATTCGGCTGCGGTTCACCGAGTCCATCGTTCGGCAGCTTCTGTGGACATCGCCTGGTGGGATTGGCCTCGGGGACTGCTGGAGGTGCGCTTCGAGGAGTTGTACGATCCGTTATGGATTAGAGGAGGTGATTATTCGCTTTAGTATTGAGGCTGCACTTCTACAGGGGTAGAATGATTTAGATAAGACAAGGTCACAAGTCGAATAAGGGGTGCATCCGTTGGATAATTTGGGAAATAACACGCATGTGGAGAAACATTTTATGGCTTCGGATTTGATTCGGGACATCGTGATCGGTATGTCGGACGGGCTCACGGTTCCGTTTGCGCTTGCCGCAGGTTTATCCGGATCGGTCACGGGAACCAATATCGTAGTCGTTGCCGGTCTTGCGGAAATCGCAGCCGGATCGATCGCCATGGGGCTCGGCGGATATTTGGCCGCCCGAACGGATCGGGAGCACTACGAAAATGAACTGGAGAGAGAACGGCGGGAGGTTATCGAGCTTCCGGATCGCGAAAGGGAAGAAGTGGCTGATGTTCTGCGGGAATGGGGGCTTAAAGAGCCGATCGTCGAATCGGCGGTGAACGAAATCAGCGAAGACCCGGATCGATGGGTATCTTTCATGATGAAACACGAGCTTGGACTGGAAGAGCCCGAACCCAAGAGAGCCCGGAACAGTTCTTTAACGATCGGCTTATCCTACATTACCGGCGGTCTCATTCCTTTGCTGCCTTATATGTTCATTCATCAAGCCGCTGCCGCTTTGACGGTCTCCGTGGTCGCGACCTTGATCGCATTATTCGTTTTCGGTTTCGTCAAGGGAAAATTCACGGGTTCAAAGCCGTGGAAAAGTGCTGTTCAGACCACTTTGGTTGGCGGGGTAGCCGCAGGGATCGCCTTTCTGGTAGCGAAAATCATCTCTTGAATGTTACTAATAAGCCGGCCGGATGATCCGGTATTCCGGGGAATATAAAAGCCGCGTTACGGATGGCGAAAAGAAGCTGTCCGTAACGCGGCTTAATTTATTGCTTTATACGCTCAGAAGGATTGCCAAAAGAGTATAAGCGTGATATAGTGAAAAGGCATGTTTAAATATTGTTTGAAAATAAACCTAATTATCCAATTATTATTTTACGCTATTTTCTCAAGCCAGTCAACCCCCCATTTTTATAAAGGAGGAGCCAGTAAATGAAAAATGAACTTCGGCAAGAGCAAGAGCGGGTGAACCGCGTCCTGGAGACGATTGCGGGACAAATCGGCACTCTTGAGGACGAAACCTCCCGGCACCGGAAAGAGGTGGTCGATCTTCGCAAAGGGTTTTGGGAAGACGTTACGGTGAACCAGGACAACTTCGACGATTTTCTCGAAACGATCATCAGCTTGCGGCAGCAGGCGGAAGTCCTGTCTTTGAGCCAAAGCACGCATCGGCAATCCTCCAAGCGGCTGAATTCGCTTCGTCGGCTCAGGGAAACGCCTTATTTTGGCCGGATTGATTTTGCCGAGGAAGGTATGCCGGGTACGGAACGGGTTTATATCGGCGTTTCTTCGCTTGCGGATGATAGCGGCGAGGAGTTTCTAATCTATGACTGGCGGGCGCCGGTTTCCAGTGTTTATTACGACTACACGCCCGGACCGGCGCAATACGAGACGCCTGGAGGCACGATTCGCGGAGAGCTTGAGAAAAAGTGGCAGTATCTTATTCGCGGCGGCAACATCGAGTCGATGTTCGACACGAGCATAACCATCGGCGACGAGATTCTGCAGCAGGTCCTCGGCAGATCCACGGACAGCCATATGCGCAGCATCGTGGCCACCATCCAGCAGGAGCAGAACCGGATTATCCGGCATGACCAGGGGCGCCTGCTCGTTGTTCACGGCGCTGCCGGCAGCGGTAAAACTTCGGCCGCTCTGCAGCGGATCGCTTATTTGCTGTACAAATATCGGGAGCGGCTGACGGCGGATCAGATCGTTTTATTTTCGCCAAACGCCATGTTCAAGAGCTACGTCTCCCAGGTGCTGCCCGAGCTCGGCGAGGAAAATATGCAGCAGGCCACGTTCCAGGAATATTTGAGCCATCGTCTGAGCGACGGCTTTGACGTGGAAGACCCTTACGAGCAGTTGGAGTATGGGCTGACGGCAGCGGAAGAACCGAATTACCCGACTCGCATGGAGAGCATTCGTTTTAAGGCATCGACCCGCTTTGTTGAGGCGATTCACGCTTACCGGGAGTCGCTGGAGTCGGCGGGGATGCTGTTCAGGACCCTCCGGTTCCGGGGTGAAACGATAGTCTCCGCCGAACAAATCGCCGAGAGATTTTACAGCGCCGATACATCACTCCGTTTTCACGGACGGATAGACCGGCTGGCGGAATGGCTGAGCGGACAGCTTCATGAAGCCGAAAAGCGCGAACGGGAACAAACGTGGGTGCAAGACGAAATCGAGCTGCTCAGCAACGAGGAATATGAAAAAGCCTATGCCCGGCTGCGGAAAAAAGGCGGACTTCCGGAAGCTGCGGAGTCTGATGCGGAATCGAACTTCGCCGAGGATGAGGATATTCAAATTGATGACGCGAAACGGGAACTGGCCCGCATGATCGTTCGCCGGAAGTTCAAACCGCTGCGCGAGCGGATCAAGACGCTTCAATTTGTGGATAGCAAAGCCATTTACAAACAGCTTTTTGCCGATCCTTCGGGAATTTCCGCCTGGATGGAAGGGGACGCGCCGGAAAAATGGACGGATATTTGCGAGTTGACGGTAAATGAGCTGGACAATGGCAAACTGCCGTACGAGGATGCGACCCCGTATTTGCTTTTGAATGAGCTGATTCTGGGCTTTCAAACGAATGTCTCCATCCGGCATGTGTTGATCGACGAGGCGCAGGACTACTCTCCTTTTCAATTCGAATTTGTCAAAAGATTGTTTCCGGCGGCCAAGATGACCGTACTTGGGGACTTTAATCAGGCGATTTTCGCTCATACCGGAGAATCGCGCGACTTTCACGGTCTTGCCGGGCTTTACGGGGCGGATCAGATCGAAACGATCACGCTCGACCGAAGCTATCGGTCCACGAAGCCGATTGTCGAATTTACGCGCGGGCTTGTGGCCGGCGGGGAACGGATCATCCCGTTCGAACGGGACGGCGATAAGCCGGTGCTGACCAAGGTAGCGGATCACGACGAATTGCACCGCAGCATCATCGCCAAAGTTGCGGAACTGCGGGAGCGGCAGTATCACACAATCGCGGTCATCTGCAAATCCGCTGTGGAGAGCGCGGCTGCTTTCGAGGCTTTGGGCGGCGGGATTGAAGAGCTCAAGCTGGTGTCAAGGGGGTCGATTGAATACAAGCAGGGCGTTGTGGTGATCCCGGCTTATTTGGCGAAAGGCATTGAGTTCGACGCTGTGATCGTCTATGACGCATCGACTCGGGTATACGGCGATGCGAGCCTGCGAAGACTGTTCTATACCGCATGCACCCGGGCCATGCATGAACTGCAGCTGTACAGCGTGGGCGAGCCAAGTTCATTATTGAAGAACGTTGCGCCGGAAGCTTTGGTCATTGAAGGCGCATAACGTAAAAGATTCCGTTTGGCGATCTCAGCCCTTCGGGCTTCATTGATGAAGCCCGAAGGGCTTTTTTTGCCTGCGGCGATTCGGGGCGGGAAAAAGCGAGGGGGTTCGCCTTGTTCTTTTTTATGGCGGTTGTTGTTTGAAGGTTGACAATGCCGCTCAAAAGGAATATATAGTAAGTAGTAAGTGATAAGTAGTAAGTAGTAAGTGTAAATTATGGGTGGCCAGGAATCGACATCAAGATCTCGCGTTCTCATTTATCAGGTAAAGGCCGCTCGATTCCATGTTGATGGGGGAGTTTGGCGATGACTGAGCTTGCATTGGCACAGCGTTTTTCGATGATCGCTTTAAATGCACAGCGGAGCGGTACGATGACCTCCGTGAAAAAGGCAGCCCTTCGCGCGATGGCCGCCGCGGCGGTATTGGAGGTTCACCTGGAGGGCGGGTTTCAGGCTGCGAATGGGAATGGAACGGATGTGCTCACGCTGGACGCTGATTTTGCGGCTGTTACCCAGACGGCGTATGTGGCAAGGGTTTTGGAACCTTTACGTTTCAAGTCCAAAGAGGGCCAGCAAACCTTGCAGTGGTGGTTGAAACAGGCTTCTTCATTATCCAAGCGCAAGCTGGTCCGAATGGAGCGCGCAATGGCCGAGTCTCTTTCGGACCTTGGCATGCTGGAGGAGATTCCCAATCTGCTCGGGTGCGACATGTATTACGAATCGGCAGGCGTTTCGGTCAAAGAGTACCGAAGCGACATGCAGGAATATACAAGGATTACGGAGGGAATCCGTGCGGAAATCCTCGAAGACGGCCCGGTGAGCGACGAGACCGTTTGTTTATTGTGGCTGCTGCGGGAGAGCGGCTGTCTGCTGGACTTTTTCTCGCGAAATGAACTTGAAACGGTAGCGGCGAAAATGAATGGCCTGGATCAAACGAATCCGCTGGCCCATACGTTGTTTCTGATGGGGATTCATCGGGGATGGGAGTTCGCGCTGAAGCATTTTTTTCGCCTGAAAACCACGTTTGTGCGTACTTCGGTCGGTACCGGGATGATGTTTCTGTTTCCGTTTCTGGAGCGTTCCCAGGCGGTTTTTATTGAGACGGAGTCCTGGTTCGCGAGCTCGCATGAGCGGCTGAACGCCGTCAAGACGCGGCTCGAATCGCAGGGCCACGTATTTACGGTGCTGGAAGGCGGGGGGACTCCGACGATTAAAGTCGACAATCTTGTTTATGAAGCAGTTCCACATTTCGTCCAAGTACGCGTGCCGATCCAGGGAGTACGGCTCATTCCAAAGCGTCCGGTTTAAAGGAGCCCTGTAACTATGTCCAGACAACGTTCCATAGAAGCCATTCTAGCCTCGGAGTACGTCACGATCGGCGAACTGGTACGGCTGACGGCGACCCGATACAGCACCTTGAAGTTCTACACGGAGGAAGGCATGCTGCCGTTCGAACAAGCGGAGGAGAATTTGACGCGCCGGTATAAACGGGAAGAGAGCGTTGAGATGATTCTGCGGATCAAGAAACTGAGGACGGAAGGGTTGTCGATCCCTGAGGTTAAAGAAGCGCTGTGCGGGAGTTAAAGGCGGGAGCTAGTGCGGCCGCGGGCCTGATATATGATGTATTTTAGGTGAAGCTGGATTCCAAAAGCATTGGAGACTTCCGCAGTGGCGGGGGTCTTTTTTTGTTGGGTAGGTTGTAGTTTCATAAGGAGGTCCTTAAGAACCTTAGGCTTATCCATAGTCCCCTGGACCGGTTGATGAGGGATAAAGAAGTGAAGGAATCCAAGGATTAGCCAAACAGACAATAAGTAGGGATCGAACAAGGATTATATTAGGCTTCGTCAAATATACAATTATGGGATATAGAAAGCAGCCGGAAGTGATTAGAGAATGTGGGGTGATTCGGTGAAGGCTGTTGGTTTCGATCTTGGGGATACATTGATCTATTACGATAATGTACCGTTAAATTGGAAGAACCTATATAGATGTGCATTAATTAAGATTGTACAAGATCTAAATTTACAACTTAGTGATGACGTCATTCATGATGCAGAACTGATATTATCTCGTTACAACACCAGAATAAACCCTAGAGAACAAGAAGTGAGTGATAGTGATATTTTTAAAGATATATTGGCTGTATGGGGGGTGAGTGATCAACATACCAATCAAGCGATAAAAACGTTTTTTAGTTTTTTTCAGCAACGATCGATGGTTTACCAAGATACCCTGACACTATTGGAAGAATTAAAACGAAGAAGTATTAGAATTGGTATCCTTACCGATGTACCCTACGGAATGAACAAATCGTTAGTTTTAAAAGATATAGAGCCAATTAAAGATTATGTAGATGTACTACTGACTTCAGTTGATGTTGGATATAGAAAACCACGGCCTGAAGGATTTGTGGAATTATGTAATAAGCTTGGGGTCTCAAGTAAGCAAATCATGTATGTAGGTAATGAACAGAAGGATATGGAAGGGGCCAATACAGCTGAAATTCAATCAATTCTATTAAATAGAGAACATCAAAATCAAGAATGGAACCAACAATTCAGTATAAAAAATCTCAATGAATTATTGAATTATTTGTAAGTGGAATCGAGGAAGACAGTTAGGATTCGTGATTTGAAATCGTTATCCAAATTTAACTTAAAATTAAAAAGGAGCTAAAACAATGCAAGTGTGCTATAAGCATGCTGAAAAACCGCATGCCAAAAGTTGCCCATATTGTAATAAAGATTATTGTGAAGATTGTCTACTATTATTAGGTAAGAGAAAAATGGTGATTTGTATAGATTGCTATACATTTCTATTTAATAAGATTAAGAGGTCAACTATCAGAAGATATATATATCTAGTACTAGGATTGATATGGCTAGTGCTACTGCTGGTAAATTTCTCGGATTATTTTTTATTGGGGAACTCGAATTTAACAATATTTACACTGCTTGGAGCAGGAATCCTCTACTCAATCACTGTAAATATCATTAGATTGATTCAATTTAGAAGCTGGGAAGTGATAGAGAACTACCCAAAAACTATAAAGAATGAGCTTCAGAGTTAATTCGAAAAAGGCATTAACCTTGGAAAGCGGGCACACCCGCAAGGCTAACTGCGCAAGCGCAGCGGATTAAGCCTTTTCGGCGTCGGGAACATAAGAATGTTTAAAAACCTTATAATCGTTACAACCCTATAGGAGGGCTTTTTTATCATGATAAGAATGTGTAACAGTATGGATATGGAAGAAATCTATCTGATAATCAACGATGCAGCAGAGGCCTATAAAGGAGTGATACCTGACGATAGGTATCATGAACCTTATATGTCAATGGAAGAACTGAATAAAGAAATCAGGGATGGTGTTGTATTTTGGGGTTATGAGGAAAATAATCAATTATTGGGAGTTATGGGGATTCAAGATAAGAATGAAGTATCTTTAATCAGACATGCCTATGTACGAACAAACCAACGCAAAAGCGGGATTGGCAGCAAACTTCTGTCTCACTTGACGTCTTTAACTAATAAAACGATCTTGATAGGAACTTGGGAATCAGCCGATTGGGCAATTAAGTTTTATTTGAAAAATGGCTTTATTCTTGTTTCACCTGATGAGAAGGAAAAATTATTACAATCTTATTGGGATGTTCCTGAAAGACAAATTGAAACGTCTGTTGTTTTATGTAATAGTTAAGGGCTTCATAATAAATAATTACCGATGATTTACATAGAATTGCCTTATGAGCGTGAATGATTCTTTTATTACGTTAATTCGCACAAATGTACATAACCCATTGGAAATAATAAAACAAATGGGTTGGGACGCAACCATATGTTCCAAGATACATAAATACACGAATGTTAATGGAGATAATTGTGAAATTCTAAACACAAAACTCATTAAAAGAAATTTGGTGAATCCTTATGGATATTCGTGAATTGATTCCAAAACATAAGCAAGACTATGAAAGAGTAGAACAATTAAAAACAAAAACACTGGAAGAAATGAAACCGATATTACCTGAATTACTTGAATGGTTGCAGGATATGAATTGGCCAATTGCTCAAGATATAGAAGACATTGTGATTAACTATCAGGCAGATTTATTACCACATTTAAAGAACATATTTAATACAAATGATGGGGAATGGAAGTTTTTTATACTTCACGGTTTGGCAAGTAGGTTACCAAAACATATTCTGAAAGAATTAAAACCCGATTTAAATCGAATGAAAGATTTCCCCACGAAAGATGAGATCGTATCTGAAATAGATGATATAGCGACAGAACTATTAGACGAAATTACGGCAATTGATTAAGAAGGGGAGGCAGTAATGATATTTTTCCAGAAAACGAATAAACTGTCCAATTTCTTTTTTTGTTTTTTTGTACTATTTCTCATTCTGACTATAATCTTCTTTGCAAGCAGCCAGTTCACTGAAGTCCTTTCGTATAACTTCACCAATGATCTGAGAGGAACTGTCTGGATGCTAATTTGTTTTGTGATTTCGATATCTTCGTTAATTGCAGGTGTATCACTTAAGTGTTTGATAAAAGAAGCCAATTATGAAATAAAATTACTTGAAGAAAGATTGAAGAGAAATAAGTCTTAGATATTTATGCGGGGAATTTCGAAGAGGGCAAAATTTCGTCTGTTGGTCGCTCGATTCGACCGAGGTATTTCAGGGGAAGTTGACTTTAGGCAGACGACCCTGCGAGGCTTAAAGTCGAAGCCGCCTAGCGAAACAATATACAACTGAGTTATCTAGGTGGCGATGGGTTGCTATAAGAGATAATGAGGAATTATTATTAATTGAAGTATTACCAGAATTAGCTCAGATATTAATGCTTAAATTTACCGAAACCCAAAGAATGGACTTGTACAAACAGGTCAAAGAACTAAGAATAATTTGTTTGTGTGAGTGTGGTGAGACGTATTGTGGTTCATTCTATACGCTAGATCCTGAACTAACAAACGTTGCTGAGAATGATTTGAGGGATTTAGCTGGCAGGGAGGGATGGTCAAGGTCTATAAAGATCATGTAGATGATCAAACTTCTGTCATTCAAATTGATTTTGATGGTTATATAGGATATTCAATATTAAATGAGTCATTTACATCATGGGATGAATATCAGTAGTTTGCGGGAAATGCATTTAGAATTTATTCTATATCAAGATATATGGATTTCATTTCCGCGGGGACATTTGCATCAGAAGATTATCCGGGTCCATATAAGCATTACGGAGTTGTATGTTACGATCACATTATTGATGTAGTGTCATGCGACAGTCCTATAGTGAAAGAAATAAAAAGAAAGTAGTGTAAGTATTTCAATGGAGGCATCGGCATCAGATAACAACGCATTCACGCTGCGGGGCTATCGCCCTTGTTTATCAGATAGATAATCGCGGAAGTAGCTCAGACAACAAACGCCCCAGCCAAAGATAAGAGCTATCTAAGGTGGGGCGTTTCGTGAATGCAAGAGAACCCCCTGAAAAAAGGAATGATTGTTCCATGTCAAACCTAAAATTAAGGTTCCGTATATATGACGATCTTATTATAAGTAGAGATGACCTTTCTCGAAGAAGTGGGAAACTATTTATTAGAACTTGGGGTCTCATTACATCATTGGCTCAATACAAATAAGAAAAATAATGAAAGCTACTTTTATTACTCTATGGATCATGATAATGAGGCAATATTTGAATTTCATAAAGTGAATGAAAACAAGTGGAGAATATATTCTCCATGGCATTTAAATGATCTTCAAGTAATAGTCCCTGATGAGACATTAGACAGTATTGTTAAGGCATATATAAGAGAACTAAATATAGAATTAAATAAAAGATATGCTATAACAACCCTTGATTTTCTCAAGTAACTGGAAGATGTCAAGGGCATCGCCTAACAATGTGTTCACGCAACAGCGGACGCCTCGGTCCCAGGAGATAAGTTGATGAAGCGATTGCCGGGACATATTCGCACCACCTAACCGCATCGCGGCCCGACGACTTTGTCGCCTTAAGGTGGAAGGACGTCGTGAATACAAGAACGTTAGGTGAAATATGTCTAAAATATTTTGAAAGGATAAAAATATGAAATTATATAAATCAGAAATTGAAGAAGACATATTAGAGATCTGTAAGCAATTAGTCCTTGAATTAAGAGGCAATCAAGCAAAAAACGGAAATGCATTAATAAATTTTGAACTAATAAACCGACTTTACGACCAACTCAATCAATATCAAATGCAAATTAAAGATAAAGAAAACGTAAATAAAGAAATCGTTGGTTTACTTCTCTATACTTGCTCGCGTTTTTATGTACAGAGTAATTACTCAAATAATAGGGAAGAGTTATTATAACATTTTGACAAATTGAATTTTGCTTTAATAAATCTATATATGTCTTTAGATACATAAGCGATAAAATCTTATAGAAGAGACATGCTTCACCTAATACCGTATTCACGCATCGGGCCATTCGGCCCCTTGGATCGGCATAAGTAAGAAGTGGATTCAGTGAGGCATTTCAGCTGCAGGGAAGTGAAATCAGCCGGATACACCCGCACCACTTTATCGCATTGTGGACATTCCTCGAAGTGATTCAGTGCAGAGAGAAAAGAGTCTAATAGATTTCTCTCCAATAATTGGGCAGAAGATTACTGAGATAAATAGAATTTATCCAATACTCAATCTTCAGGAAGGTCATCTAACAATCGAGTGTCCTTGGAAATCAAGGAAGGGAAATAGAATTATTGCCGGCCAACCAGAAACAGAAATAGATGATAAAAAAGAAAAGCATATTTTGAAGTTGAAACCCAATAAAAGACATAATACAGTATGAAGATATTTCAGATCTTATTGTGGCATTTGACGGGGAAGTGTTTCTTGACTTGTTTCAAGACAGCTCGTGGTATGAAGGGTGGCACTTCAAGGGCCTGGGGAATTTCTAGTTGTCTCTACCCAGGTGGAGGCTACTCATACTGGAAAATCAAATAGAACCTGTATGTAATTCGAAGAGGTCAGCCAGACCTTATTCACGCTTCCGGGCTATCGCCCTTGTTTATCAGATAGATAATCAAAGAAGAAGCTCACAACAAACGCCCCAGGCTTAGATAGCTCTTATCTAAGGCTGGGGCGTTTCGTGAATACAAGAACTTATACATACCGTTTTCGGCGTAACTAAATAAAGCTTTTGAACTTTGATTGGGTCAACCCGTATCGGACGATCAAGGTGTGTTTACAGTCGAAGTGGGGTGAGTAAGGGCGTTTTGCTTCTCTAATCATGCTCCTCCCAGCTTTGCGGAAGAACGTATTTTTAAGGTTCAGCCGGCATTCGAATACAAGAGAAGGATCCCGGTCTAAAGCTTAATAAATATCAGGAGTCTCAGTGCCCCCGGAGTTTGTTCATTGATTTGCACTGGAAGGATGAACATATGCCTGAAAAGCAGGATTAATTGAGTTGTTCGTGGATAATATGAATGAGTTCGGTTTTGAGTACTTGAACGGCTTCTTCTCTGGGAAGCATGATAAATTTGGACAAATATTCAATATCGCCAGCGAAAAGATCCAGCAAATCTTCCATCGATTTCTTATCCCCGTTTCTTGCTTTCAAGACTGTTCTTGTAAAAGGATAAGGTGTTGTTTGAGTGTGTTTAACCCCTTCTGTTTCCATTTACTGACCCCCTGTTGAGTCATATTTAATTTCAAAGCTACTTCTTTTTCGGACATACCGTCGATTACTGTTTTTTTTACTATATACCTGCACTTGTCCCAAGGGATGCTGTCCAGCAGTTCCTTCACATACATCTCGGATAAAATATCGGTTTCAAAACCTGGCTCAAACGCCTGATTCTCATAAAGGGAGAGGCTTTCCCGTATCTGTTGCATGCGAGCTTTGTATCGAAATCTCCAGGCAGCTTGCTTTAACAGGGTTCTGCACATATCCACTTGCTTTTCATCATGATTTGTCGGCATGATCTATTCCTCCAATGCTAGAATCAGACATCAGACATTTTTAGAACGAAGAGGATAAAAATGGAATAAATCCGGGACGCTGTGCTTTAATCATCCCGCCCGCTAGGTGTAGATATTTCAGATGGTTGCTTCATGATGCGAGGGATGCCCTATTCCTCATTTCGGCGCCTGATTTATATCCTCCCTCAATTCGCTTTACAAGTAATGCTTGGCCCGCCAGTGGATGAATCCTAAGCAGGAACGGACAACAGCCAGGACAGAGAGTTGTCACCACTATTGCTATCAAGTGAAATTCATAGGCTAAGAATGGGTTTAAACTAAGTTTTTTCGCTATCCATCCCCCCTTATATATTCAGTAAAAAACAGAGTTAATTCCACAACCTGGAAATGAAGGAAAATAGTAATATTAATAAATAGTTGATAAATTGTGAGGCCAAACCGATTGGATACGATAAAAAAGTTGAAAATCCCCCTAATTTTAAAGTAATTCTCTTCTTATTCATGCAGAATATTCAGGAAATAACATTTATTGTCCTGCATTTTATTGTTGGAAAAGATCCGATACTATCGAGAATTTTGAACATAGAGATAGCAAATCTATGACACTAGCAAATAAATCCGCGCATACATTTTATAGATTTCAGTTGTACATGATGATTTGGAAATACCTATGTTTTTGGAGGGAATAGAACCATCGCATTTGCCTTGAAGTGATGGTATTTATTTAAAATTCATTTTCATAGGGAGGTTAAGCATGATGGGACACGCGCACAAAATACCACGTTGGAAAGGATGGGTGCCGCTCTTTCTGCTATGTATGTCGTTGATGCTGTTTATGGGCTCTGCAGAAGCGGATTCGGCAGGCAGTATGACAGCGGTATCGCCACAGCTGCAGCAAATGAAATTATCACAGGGTACGACAGTGATACCCGGCGGACGCGGATTCATGCTGCCGCAAACCGTGGCTGTAAGGGATGTAGCGGGCAATCCGAGGGCCGGCGTAAATGTTACGTTTACAGCCTCTGTGGACAGCTCGATTACAATCGTGATGAGAGGATACAACAGCAATACGTTTACAGTTGCGACCGATGCCAACGGTTTGGCATCGGCGGCCAATAATTTGACGGAGTACCTTGGAGAAGGTTATCAAGTGTTTTCAAAGAATCCCGGAGTGAAGAAAACGCTGAGGGTGACAGCAACTGCCCCAGGCTTTGATCCGGTCGTTTTTGAAGTTGAAATCGGGACCATTGGCTCCAATATTGCGGATACGACACCGCCAAGTATTTCAGCCCATGCAGTGACGGACTCGGGAAACAATTATATTGCTGGATCATGGACGAACGAGGATGTGATTGTTAGTTACATCTGCCAGGATACATTGTCCAGCATTAAGTCCTGTACAGCGGATCAAGTGTTTGATGACGAAGGGGCAAATCAGACCGCAACGGGTAAGGCGGTTGATAGTGCAGCGACCAGTAACAGTGATCCGCTGCATACCTCAACCGTAAGCTTTGGACCGATCAACATTGATAAAAGCGCACCGGTTTCTTCGGCAGAAGCCATTGGCATTGCGGGGAAGGAATGGAATCAAAGTACGGTAACGGTTCAGATTCAGGCGGAAGACCATTTATCGGGTGTGGCGGCGCTATATTATCAACTGAATAACAGCGAGCCGGTGATGATCCGCGGGGATTCCGCTGAATTTGAGGTGGCTGCTGAAGGCGTGACTACGGTTCGCTATTGGGCAGTAGATCGGACCGGAAATGAAGAAACGCCTCGGACGCTGGACGTAAAGCTGGATCATACGGCTCCCGTATTATCGGTTCAGCGGAATCCGATTGAAAATGAAAAGGGTTGGAACAAATCTGAAGTAACCGTAAATCTCTCGGCTTCGGACACAGGTTCAGGTGTGAAAGAGATTCATTATAAAATTGGAGAGAATGCAGCAGAGCAGACGATTGCCGGCAATAAGGGCAGCTTTAACGTTCAGACGGAAGGCATTACGCCAATCTCATACTGGGCTGTCGATAAGGCGGGAAATGCGTCCGCGATGCAAACCGCGCAGGTCAAGATTGACATGACCATGCCGGTGATCACCGTTCCTGCCAATATTACGGCAGAAGCTTCCCATGTTTTGACGCCTATTGAACTTGGAGAAGCTTCTGTGCAGGATGTGGCGCCTGGCGATGTACAGATCACGAATGACGCTCCGGACGGATTTCCGATTGGAAGCACCACGGTAACCTGGACGGCAACGGACCCGGTCGGAAATCAAACCTCAAAGGTGCAAATCGTTACCATCAAAGATACGACGAAGCCGGTATTGACCGTTAAAGGCGATATTGTGGTTGAGGCCACAGCGGTTCGGACGCCGATTGTCATGAGCGGGGCGCATGCGGACGATATTTTCCCGGTCATTGTTATCAATGATGCGCCGAATGATTTTCCTGTTGGTACGACGAGAGTCGCATGGACCGCAACAGATGCAAACGGGAATAAAATTACAGCGTATCAAAATGTGACGGTAGTAGACTCGACCAAGCCTGTGATTCATGCACCGGAGGATAGAACATTAGAAGCGACGGGAAGAAAAACAACGGTCGATATTGGAAGCGCTGAGGCGGAAGACATCTTCGATGTCACCATTTCGAATAATGCGCTCACGACCGACTTTCCTGTAGGCACAACCACGGTGGTTTGGAAAGCGGAGGATGTGAATGGGAATGCATCCACAGCGGAACAATCGATTACCATTACAGATACGATTGCGCCGGATTTGGCGATTCCTAATGATATTACGGTAGAAGCCAATGCGCCAAGAACAGAAATAGAGATTGGGCAGGCAACGGCAACCGATTTGTTCGATGTGCTGGTTTCGAATAACGCGCCCGTAAGTTATCCGGTTGGCACAACAGATGTCACCTGGACAGCAAAAGATGAACACGGAAATGTCACCATAGCGGTTCAGCATATTACCGTTACGGACAAGACGGCTCCGAAATTGCAAGTTCCGCGGGATATCACGGCGGAAGCGACTGGAGCGAGCACGGCAATCCATCTGGGAGAAGCGAAAGCCGATGACATTTTCGATGTGACGATCGACAATAATGCACCGGCCGGGTTTCCAGTGGGCACGACGTCGGTGACCTGGACAGCAACGGACATTCACGGCAATGTTTCCAGTGCCACACAGCTGGTCACGGTCAGAGATACGATTAAGCCATTGCTGCACGTTCCGACGGATCGGACGGTAGAGGCGACTGGGATACGGACGCCGGTCGATATAGGCGAGCCGGATGTATCCGATCTGTTTGAGGTAAAGGTAGAGAATGATGCGCCGGCCGATTACCCGCTTGGCGACACCGTAGTGACCTGGACAGCAACCGACGCGAACGGGAATGCGACAACAGGTACGCAGACGGTTACCGTAGAGGATACTACGTCTCCGACATTGAAAGTCCCTGATGATATCGTTTTTGAGGCGACTGGAGAACGGACCGTGGTCGATTTAGGCGAACCTGAAGTCTCTGATTTGTTTGACGTGACAGTAACCAATGATGCGCCGGCCGATTATCCGCTAGGCGAGACGATCGTGACCTGGATGGCTGAAGATCCCAGCGGCAATGTTGTGATCGGCGAGCAGAAGGTTAGAGTAGAGGATACAACAGCTCCCGTCTTGGTTGCTCCGGCAGATGTGACGGCAGAAGCCAGCGATGTGCTGAGTCCGGTAGAGCTGGGCGAGCCTGAAGCATCCGATCTGTTTGAAGTGACCGTGGCGAGTAACGCTCCGGAGGCCTTTCCGGTCGGAACAACCCATGTAGTCTGGACAGCGGAGGATGCGAATGGGAATGTAACTACAGCGGTTCAGAATGTGGCGGTTACAGATCATACTCCGCCGGTTTTGACTGCTCCGGCAGATATCCGAGTTGAGGCATCCGGTATACGGACAGCGGTAAATATCGGTCAGGCGTCTGCGGGCGATATTTTCAATGTAACCATAACCAATAATGGGCCGGCCGATTATGCTTTGGGCAACACTTATGTAACTTGGAAAGCGGTCGATGAACACGGGAATATCAGCACAAAAACACAAAGGATTACGGTGGTTGACACTACGCCGCCTGCATTTATTGCCCCGGAAGATATGACGATCGAAGCGACCGGAAAGCTGACTTTGGTTTCTTTGGAGCAGCCGGAAGTCAGCGATATTTTTCCGATTACGTTAATTCAAAGTGATGCGCCGACATCGTATCCTGTCGGTGAGACGGTTGTTACCTGGACATTCAAGGATCAAAACGGCAATGTATCCCATACCCAGCAAAAAGTTATGGTGCGGGATACGACGGCGCCGAAACTGACGCTGCCGGCGGATGTGGCGGTGGAAGCGACGGATGTGCTAAGTCCGGTTGAGATCGGGTCGGCGAGTGCGACGGATATTTTTGGAGTGACGGTGGAAAGCGATGCGCCGGCAGCGTATCCGGTGGGAACGACAGAGGTGACCTGGACGGCGACAGATGAGCATGGCAACGTAACTACTGGAGTGCAGAAGGTGACGGTGAAGGATACAACGGCGCCGGAATTGACGCTGCCGGCGGACGTGACGGTGGAAGCGAATGCGGTGCAGAGTGTCGTGGAGATTGGCGAGGCCAGCGCGACAGATATTTTTGGAGTGACGGTGGAAAGCGATGCGCCAAGAGCGTATCCGGTGGGAACGACAGAGGTGACCTGGACGGCCACGGATGAGCACGGCAATGTTACCACTGGCGTACAGAAGGTGATCGTGGAGGATACGACCGCGCCGGAATTAACGCTGCCGGCGGATGTGACGGTGGAAGCGAACGCGGTGCAGAGTGCCGTGGAGATTGGCGAGGCCAGCGCAACGGATATTTTTGGAGTGACGGTGGAGAGTGATGCGCCGGCGACGTATCCGGTAGGAACGACACCAGTGACCTGGACGGCCACGGATGAGCACGGTAATGTAACTACCGGCGTACAGCGGGTGACGGTCGTAGATACGACGGCACCAAAGTTGACGCTTCCGGAGAATGTGACGGTTGAAGCGAGCGATGTGCTGAGCAAAGTGGATATCGGGCTGGCACATGCTTCAGATATCTTTGATGTGACGGTGACTAATGATGCACCAACCTCTTATCCTGTCGGAGTCACAAAGGTGACCTGGACAGCAGCGGATGAACATCATAATGTAACCACCGGTGTGCAGTTGGTGACGGTAGAGGATACAACAGCGCCGGAGCTGACGCTGCCAGCGGATGTGACGGTTGAAGCGAGTGCGGTGCTCAGTCCGGTGGACATCGGTACGGCAAGTGGGGCGGATATTTTTGGAGTGACGGTGGAGAGTGATGCACCGGCAACGTATCCGGTAGGCACGACTAAGGTGACATGGACGGTCACGGATGAGCATGGCAATGTGTCCACTGGCGTGCAGCAGGTGACGGTAGAGGATACAACGGCGCCGGAGCTGACGTTGCCGGCGGATGTGACGGTTGAAGCGAGTGCGGTGCTCAGTCCAGTGGAAATCGGCGAGGCGACAGCCACGGATATCTTTGGTGTGACGGTGGAAAGCGATGCACCGGCAGCGTATCCGGTGGGAACAACGGAGGTAACTTGGACGGCCACGGATGAGCACGGCAATGTGACCACTGGCGTGCAGCTGGTGACGGTAGAGGATACAACAGCACCGGAATTGACGCTGCCAGCGGATGTGACGGTGGAAGCGAGTGCGGTGCTCAGTCCGGTAGCGATCGGCGAGGCGAGTGGGGCGGATATCTTTGGAGTGACGGTGGAGAGCGATGCACCGAGAGCTTATCCGGTGGGCACGACAGAGGTAACTTGGACGGCCACGGACGAACATGGCAATGTGGCCACTGGCGTACAAAAGGTTACGGTGAAGGATACGACGGCACCGGAATTGACGCTGCCGGCGGATGTGACGGTGGAAGCGAGCGCGGTGCTCAGTCCAGTAGCGATCGGCGAGGCGAGTGGGGCGGATATCTTTGGAGTGACGGTGGAGAGCGATGCACCGAGAGCTTATCCGGTGGGCACGACAGAGGTAACTTGGACGGCCACGGACGAACATGGCAATGTGGCCACTGGCGTACAAAAGGTTACGGTGAAGGATACGACGGCACCGGAATTGACGCTGCCGGCGGATGTGACGGTGGAGAGCGATGCACCGAGAGCTTATCCGGTGGGCACGACAGAGGTAACTTGGACGGCCACGGATGAGCACGGCAACGTAACTACCGGTGTGCAGCAGGTAACGGTAAAGGATACAACGGCACCGGAATTGACACTGCCAGCGGACGTGACGGTGGAAGCGAATGCGGTGCAGAGTGTCGTGAAGATCGGAGAGGCCAGAGCAACTGATATTTTCGATGTAGCATTGGAAAACGATGCGCCTGCAACCTATTCTTTGGGAACAACACCGGTGACATGGACGGCGACGGATGAGCACGGAAATGTGACTACGGGTGTTCAGCAAGTTACCGTGGTGGATACAACCAAGCCGGTTCTCTCCTTTACTGAACCGATGACGGTGATGAAAGAAGCCAATGCAGTGGAAACATCAGTTGTTTTGGAAATCCCGTCGGTTTCGGAGCTGTTTCCAGTCACGATCACTTGTGATGCTCCAGGTTATGGAGAGGTAAACCCAGCTGACTATGACGGCCATATCACGGCTGATTTTCCGCTCGGAACAACCAAGGTAACATGGACTATTCGGGATTCCAGCGGCAATACCAGCATCGGAATTGTGACAGTCACGATTAAGGATACCACCAAGCCGAGGATGACCGTTCCGGCAGACATGACCCTGGAAGCGACGGATGTGCTCAGTCCAGTGGAAATCGGGGAAGCGACAGCAACGGATATCTTTGGCGTAACGGTGGAGAGCAACGCACCGGAAGCTTACCCGGTTGGAACGACGGAGGTAACGTGGACCGCGGTTGACGCAAACGGGAACGAAACCTCAAGCATACAAAGAATCACGGTTAAGGATACGACGGCACCGGAGATGACGCTGCCGGCGGATATAACGGCGGAAGCGAGCGCGGTGTTAAGTCCGGTGGAAATCGGTGAGGCGACAGCAACGGATATCTTTGGTGTGACGGTGAAGAGCGATGCGCCGGCAACCTATCCGGTGGGAACGACAAAGGTGACCTGGACGGCAACAGATGAACACGGCAACGTGACTACCGGCGTGCAGCAGGTGACGGTCGTGGATACGACGGCACCGGAGCTGACGCTGCCGGCGGATATAACGGCGGAAGCGAGCGCGGTGTTAAGTTCGGTGGAAATCGGTGAGGCGACAGCCACGGATGTCTTTGGTGTGACGGTGAAGAGCGATGCGCCGGCAACCTATCCGGTGGGAACGACAAAGGTGACCTGGACGGCCACGGATGAACACGGCAACGTGACGACCGGTGTGCAGCAGGTGACGGTAAAGGATACAACGGCGCCAAAACTGACGCTGCCGGCGGATGTAACGGTGGAAGCGAGCGCGGTGTTAAGTCCAGTGGAAATCGGTGAGGCGAGCGCCACGGATATCTTTGGTGTGACGGTGAAGAGCGATGCGCCGGCAACCTATCCGGTGGGAACGACAAAGGTAACCTGGACGGCCACGGATGAACACGGCAACATGACCACCGGCGTGCAGCAGGTGACGGTCGCTGATACGACACCTCCAAGCCTGGTTGCACCGGCAGACTTGACTGTAGTAGCGACAGGAACAGCCACACAAGTCAATCTGGGTGAAGCTGTGGCATCGGATTTATTTCATGTGACGGTTACTAATAATGCTCCGGCAGGAGGATTCCCTGTGGGCCGCACGGCAGTCACTTGGACGGCTGTGGATGCAAACGGCAATACAGCAAAAGCGGTGCAAAATGTAACGGTTGTCCAAAACGTGAAGATTCAGGCCTATAACAGCAACAGAAGCTCTTATACCAATACGATTTCTCCTCGCATTTTAGTGGAGAACACGGGAAGCAGCACCATCTCATTGGCAGATATGAAGATCAGATACTATTACACGGTTGATGGGGATAAACGGCAGGCGTTTGCCGCGGATTTTGCAAGCGTAACGGGTGGTTCCGGTACCAACCGCAACATCACCTCCGAGGTATCGGGAATCTTTGTTAATTCCGTGACTTCGGCAAGCGATTATTATGTGGAAATCGGCTTCACCAGAAATGCCGGAACCCTAAAGCCGGGCGAAAAAGTGCAAATTCAGAGCCGTTTTTGGAAAACCGATTTTTCAAATTATTATCAAGACAACGATTATTCCTTTAATGAATCGGCAAGAGATTACACGAACACGAATCATTTGACTGTTTATTTGTCCAATACTAAAATCGCCGGCAACGAGCCTGAATAAGCATGATGGGTTCCGGAGAAATGATGGATTGAACCACCTTCGGGTGGTTCTTTTTTTTGTGCAGTTAGAAAGTATAAGTTTTTGGCTTGGCAAGAGAGTGAACTGTTCTGGCGAAAACGGTAGTGTCGCCTTTGTGAGCGGTTACTTTCATCTGAATTTAATAGATCAATGAAATCCGAGAACAACATCGATTGAAAGAACATTTCACACGGTGGTCATTATGCGTTCAATCATCCGTTCAACTTATCCGTGAAAAGGGAAACCTTTTTTTGATCATTCGGTTGTAAAAAAACCTTTGGAATTATTTATATCGTAAGGGAAATTTCAAAGGAGTGGAGGAACGATGCAAACCAAGATCGTAACGCCGAAGCCAGCCGAGCCGTCGACCGGGGCCTCGGCTCGAAATACAGCATCCGAAATGGCAATCTCTAATCGTCGGCCAACGCCAAAGCAGACGATGCGGAATCCAGAGGAGCTGAAACAGCTGAAGGACCGCATCGAGCAAGCGCCGGAGCGGATGACCCGTGGAGAGTTTGCTCAGCTTACGCGGGAAATCGGATATCGTGAAGCGAACCAATTTGTTGAAACGAGCAGGCGCAAACAATTGACCCAGCAGTCAGCGAAGGTTGATGCACAACAAACTGTGGAGACGACTCGGCAAACCCAATCGATAACCCAGAAGAAACCCGAGTCTGCTTCCCCTATCGTGCAAAAGCCCGTACCGACGAACGAGGAAAAGGACGATGCCGCCGAATCGGGGAAGGAAATGAAAACAGGCAATAAGTCAGTCCTTGATCCTACCTCGAAGCAGGAAATCAAAACAGGATCTGGAAATATTAAAGCGACAGAGAATGCGGCAGCTCAGGCGGTCAACAAGACGAAGGCAGAACAAAGCGGCAGTAGTGCTGCGGTGAAGGGATCGACTGCGGGTGAGCCTGCTTCGCCTAAGGGGGGAAAGGAAGCTCCGGCTAAGGTGGAAAAGGAAGTTTCGCCTAAGGCAGAGAAGGAAGCCCCGGCTAAGGCGGAAAAGCAGGCTTCGTCTAAAGCAGAGAAACAGGCTTCGCCTAAAGCGGGAAAGGAAGCTCCGCCTTCAGCAGATGAGCAAGCTGCGCCGGTAGAAGCCGCCCCCGCGCCTATTACGTTCCATGCAGAGAAGCCGGGAGATATCCTCACTCAGTTGAGTCAAGTGCCGCCTGCACAGATGATGGGTGCGTTTAATCAGGCGGTCGACGTATCCGGGACCGCGTTTGAGAAAGAGAAGAAGCGGACCGAGCAAACGCTGCCCGAAATCCCGACGCCGACGGGCGTTGAGCCGGGGCAAGCACCGCAGCCGGGTCTGGCTGCGGCAAGCGTGAACACCGGGAGACAACCGGAGTTGACCCGGTTCCAGAGCGAGCAGAGCGGCGGTGGTGGTCAGGCGGCCATGCCGGGCAGCCTGCAACTCGGTTCGGGAGAGGACGTCGATCCCGACCAAGTGATGGCTGAGGCGCGGTCATATGCGTCCGATCCGCCGAAGGTCAGCCTCGACGGCGAAGCCGATCCGTCGCAGGTCGCCGGCTTCCATCAAGAAGGCGCCCATCAGGTGGCGGCGGCCAAAAAGGCGGAGCTCGCTGAGACGCAGCGGGACTTTGGCGAAGGGCGCATCGTGCCCGCCCACGATCCTGCCGTGCTGCGCGCGGGGACGCAGCTCCAGGCGGCGGCTCCGCCTTCGGCGCGGCTGCCGCACCCGCCGGTCGTTCGGCCGGATGTCGCCGAACGGATGAACCCGCAGCTGGCGCCCCTGCTCTCCGGCTTCATGGAAAGCCGGAAAGGCGAGTACGCGCAAGGCAAAACGGTGTTTGATGCGGGGGTCGCGCAGGCAAAGACCGACACCGACAAGGAAGTCGCCGGCCTGAAAGCCGAGACGGCCGAGCAGCAACGCGGCCAGCAGGCGGCGGCGAAAGCGGAAGTGGACGGACTGCGGACGCAGTGGCGCAGCGAGGTCAACGATGCGTCGAGCCAATATGACAAGGAAGCTGGCGAAGCAGCGGCTTCGAAGCGCCAAGAGATCGACCAAATCAAGCAAGACAAGGAACGCGGAGCCCGGAGTACACTTTCGCAAGCGGAAGCCGATGCATCCAAAGAAGTCAACACCGCCAAATCGGATGCCGGTAAGAAGGAACAGGAAGAGAATGCAAAGTCCGACAAGCAAAAAGATCGCAACATCTTCCAAAAAGCATGGGACTGGGGCAAGGAAAAGGTCAATCAACTGGCCGAAGGCATCAAAAAAGCGGTGGGAGCCATCTTCACCCAACTGCGTAAAGCCGTGAAGACGATCTTCGACAAGGCGAAAGCCGCCGTGGTCGGCTTGATCGAAGCAGGCCGCAAGCTGATTGTGTCTGCCATCAAAGGCTTAGGCAACGTGCTGAAAGGCCTCGTGAACAAAGTGTTTGCGAAGTTCCCGGGCATTGCCAAACGGATCACCGGACTGATCGACCGTGCGGTGAATAAAGCCGTGCAGATCGTCAACAGCGCGGCCAAACTCCTGAAGAAAGGCGTTACCACCGCACTGAATGCTATGGCGAAGACGCTGGACAAGCTGATTTCCGGCGTGCAAACCTTGTACAACAAAGTAATGAACGGCATCGCCTCGTTCTTCAGCGGCGGATTCAAAGCCGTATTTGGACGGATCTGGGAAGCCGCGCAGATTGCCGCCGAAATTGCGCTAGCCTTTGCCACCGGCGGCGGCAGTGTGCTGCTGCAGATCGTCAAATGGCTTGTCACCACTTTGCCAGAGCTGTTCCGAAAGGCGGCCGCCATCTTCAATTTTGTGAAACAGCTGAAGAACTTTAAGCTATCCGACATCAAGAAATGGCTCAGTCCGGCAGGGATAGGCGGCTTCCTCGTCAAAGGACTGTTCGGCGAGCTTGATCCGCTGCCTGTAGACGCACAAGCGGAAGGCCAAGAGAAAGAACAGCCTGAAGGCAAAGGCGAGAAGCAGTCCGGCTTGATGAAAGTGCTCGGCATCCTCACCGGCCTGTTCCAATCCCTGCAAAGTGTAGTCGGCAAGGTTGGCGGCGCGATCAACAGGATCCTGCCGAAGATGAATATTTCCACCAAGTCCTGGTTTAATCCATTCAGCGTAATTTACGCTGGCGCGGTACAGGCTCTGGAGATTGTGAAGAATCCGGCCCAAGCGTTAAGCGCAGGCGCCGGCAATCTGAAAGAAGCCGCAGGCAGCTTTTTTAGCGGCATCAAAGGTAAGATTACCGATGTAGCCGGAAGCATCAAATCCAAGCTCGCAATCCTCGGCGAACCGGCCCAATTGATGAAGATGATTGCCAACAAAGCGGTCGACATGGTGCTGAACTTCATCATCAGCAACCCGCCTTCAGCTCTGCTCAAAGCGGTATTTAAGGGAATTGAGGCGTCTGGCCAATCCATCATCGAACTGGTGCGCAAGTATATCCCGTTTGCGGACAAGCTGATCGATAAGATCGCCGGTTCCGCCCCCGTTCAGGGACTTATGAAGCCGCTCGAAGGTCCGGTCAAACAAGTCGGGGGCCTGATTGACGAAGTGACAAGCGGCGCTACGAACATGGTGCAGGAAGCCGAGCAGACAACCGGCGCCATCTTCGGCGACGGAGCCAAGCTGCTGACGGGTCTTGCCGGAGCTGCCGCAGGCAAGGAGGCTGCAGGTACAGATAAAGGCAAGAAGGAAGAAGGCGGAGACTTCCTCTCCACCGTCAAAGGCGGCATCCATACCCACCTGCTTGCTGCCGGCAAACGTCTGATGCAATCCGGCAAGGACCTGGCCATTGCAGGCTGGAACAAGGCCAAAGGGGCCGCATCCAAAGTCAAAGACGCGATCACCGGAGCCGTCGTCAAGTTCACCATCGGCAGAGAGAGCCACGAGCTGTGGATCGAGAAGCGCGGCTCCCGTAAAGTTGTGATGATGGCGAGCGAAAAAGATACTTTGCAGAACCATATCCAAAACTTTAGATCCAGATTGGACGAGGTGCGCAAAGAAGATGCACTAAAATCCGCTGATCTGGCCCCTATTTCTAATTCCATTGACACTTTAAACAGCATCAACAAAAAAATTGAAGCGCCAAATGGAACAGCAGATGAGAAGAGCTTGCTTGAGGCTAAAAGCAAAGTAAAGATCATCGGAGAGCAGCTAAATAGGGCTGAGGGGGCGGGAAAAACTGGTGCGGAAGTAAGTGACGTTGATAAGGAAGGCGCTGAGTCTGAATATACCAAAGGATACGAAGTAAAACCAAAGTATAGCACTTTGGAGGAAAGAGTTAAGCGCACACCAAGTGAGCAGAGTGATAACGGAACATGGACAGGTGAAAGAGGAAATTCAATGTTTATTTCATCTGATAAAAGAGTAAAAGCTCTTCTAGAGAAAAAAGGCGTTAAAGGAATAATATACAAAAGTGGCATGCCAGACTTTTCACTTTTTGTAGTCGGCGAAGTAAAAATTCGTGAAGTTACAAATAGTAGGTCATCAAATTATTCTCAAGCTGATGAGAGTTTGGCAAAACAGTGGAATGAAGAAAGAAAAGGTGGAAAAGAGTGGACAAAAGAAGATGTTGAAACTTGGAGGAAGGAAAATGAGTATACTTGGCATGAATTAAATGATATGAAAACTGTACAATTGGTTCCAACAATTATTAATACACCTATTTTTAAGCATTTGGGCGGTGTTGGTGAGTACAATATTATGAAAAAGAAAGGATTATAAAGATGAATGATAACGTATTTGGAGAAATGGGGTTTAAGTACGGTTGGAGACGAAAAGAAATATTTGAATTATGGGGAAAGAAAAATGAAGTAACTTTAGTTGTTTCTGGTAGTGAAGATAAGCCAATTTTAGAAACACAAAAAGAAGCGTATACGAATTTTATAAAATTTGATAAAGTTAAAATTTCCGAAATTGAAAATGCTATATATAACTATTATTTATCAGTGTGCGATGAATATCGAAATATGTTGGAAGACGAAGCTGACGAATGCGCACCTTTAATTAATGAGATGCAAGAACTTGAAAAACTGGTTACACCACTAGAAATTGTAGTATTAAAAATAAAGGATGTACGAGAAATTGGTATTATTCTTGAATGCACATGGGATATAGATGGTGGATTAGCGGTGAGAATTGAGAATGATAAAATTGTAAATGTAGGAACACAACATATTGCATTATAAAAAATGGAGTTCTACCATCCTCATTACCTATCCATATTATAAAATGCAATTATCTTGGCAATGAAAAAGGGTATATCTGCTATAAAGGCAACTGAGATGAAAGAGATAGTTTCAAACCAGTAATTACATTATTTTTTAATTTCGAGGCGGTTATCTCAATAGAGGTAACTGCCTTTGTTTTTTTAACCTGCCTCATTTTCGGCCCCATGATGCTTGGCTGACAAGCTCCTGCCTCAGATCACTCTATTAACTCTATTTTCCCAAAACTTTTTTCCAAAACCAGTTGTACATTCTCCTCTCAATCTTCCTATTCAAATGAAGGGAAAAATGAAGAACGAGGATACGAAGCGATGAAGATGAGATGGAAAACCCTATTCACTGAGATGGACGCAGGCAAGCTTCCGCAGCCTCAAGAGGAGGGCGCGGAAGCGATAGCTTATGGATCGAACCCGGAGCATTTGCTGGAAGAGATGCAGCGGCTGAATCTGAGGCTCATGCAGTTGGCTGCTAAGGAGTACGGCGCAGAAACGGAGATATACGCCTCCGTGTCAAATGTACTGGGAAGCGATTCCTGGTACAGCGCTGAGGAATGGCACACGATCACGGCGGATTCGAAAAATTTGGCTTCCGAACGGATTGGACTGGACCGGCATATCGAACAGCGTCTCGCTGCGTCTCGGAAGAAGGGTGTGCTTGTGCAACTGCCCGAACTCGTCCGCAAGCTGAAGCTCGAACCTTTCGAACAGCATTGCGTGGTTGCCTGCTTGGCTATGGAGCTGGACCGAAGATACGAGAAGGTCTATGGGCTGCTCGACAGTCATTTTACGGTTTCCGGTCCTTCTGTCGATCTGCTGCTGCGACTCTTTGCGCCCAGCTCACAAGAGCGCGTGGCCGCAAGACAGATATTCGCGCCGGAACGCCCATTTGTGCAGATGGTGCTGGAAACGCGGGGGGACTTCGCGGACTGCACCCTTCCATTGTACGCCAAACGGCTGAAACTGAACGATTGGACCGTAAGCTTTCTGCTCAGTCAGGAGACATTGGATGAATGCTTGATCAGAGTGGCTGACCTTCGGAAGGAAGAGGAATACGATCCGGCAGCGGTACATCCGGATATCGCGGAGCGGATGGGACGATACCTCTCGCGAAGACTTCGTCGGCAGGACCAAGCAGCGGCGGCTCAACTGCTCTACTGCAGCGGCCCGGAGGGGACCGGCAAACTCGGTACGGTGGAATTTGCCTGCAAGAGTTTAGGCATGAGGGTGTTGACGGTCGACCTGGACAAGCTGTTTGAAACAGGCGCGGATGTGCGGGAAATGCTCCGACGGCTGGGACAGCACGCGATGCTGTGGGATACGGCTCTTTGTTTTGAGTACGCTGACAGCTTGGTCCGCGAGTCGGAGAAATACAAGCTCCAGCAGCGTTGGTTTTTCGACATGCTCCATAATTTTCATCCTTTCGTGTTTGTGCTTGGGGAGACCGATTGGCATGTCAAGCTTCAGCATCCGGGTATCGAGTACGTTCAGGTTGATTTTCCGCTTCCGGATTCCACTGATCGCCTTGCCTATTGGGAAATGTTCAGCCGGGATTTCAATCTGACGAAGCAGGTCGATCTTGCCGAAACGGCGGACCGCTTTCGATTCACGCCGCAGCAGATCCGCGCGGCCCTTCGTCACAGCCGGACGATGGCGCTATGGAACGGGGACGGCGAAGCGAGGATTGGACGCCCGGAGCTGCAGCAGGCCTGTTATTTCCAATCCAATCGCAGCATGTCTTCCATGGCAACCAGAATCGAACCGGCGTACAGCTGGGATATGCTGGTGCTGCCGGCCGATCCCATGAACCAACTGAAGGAAATCTGCAATCAGGTGAAATATCGTTCCAAGGTTTATGGGGAGTGGGGCTTTGCCAAACGGCTGTCCTTGGGAAAAGGTCTGAATGTGTTATTTTCCGGTCCGCCGGGAACAGGGAAGACGATGAGCGCCGAGGTGATTGCCCGTGAATTGGGGCTCGAGCTGTATAAGATAGATGTCTCGCAAATCGTCAGTAAATATATCGGGGAAACGGAGAAAAATTTGTCCAGGATTTTCAATGACGCAGGCTCCTCCAACGCCATTTTATTCTTTGATGAAGCGGATGCCTTGTTCGGAAAACGGTCTGAAGTGAAGGATGCCCATGACCGGTATGCCAATCAGGAGGTCAGTTACCTGCTGCAAAAGATGGAGGAGTACGAAGGGATTGTCATCCTTGCGACCAATCTGACGCAGAATCTGGATGAAGCATTTCTTCGCAGGCTGCATTTTAAAGTAGAGTTCCCGTTTCCTGAACAGGAACAACGAAAGCGGATTTGGCAGGGCATGTTTCCGGAGAAGGTACCGATCGCTCCCGATATGGATTTCGATTTCATGGCGCAGAAGCTGCCATTTGCAGGAGGCAGCATCAAGAACATCGCCTTGAATGCAGCGTTTTACGCGGCGCACGAAGACTGTCCGGTCGGCATGAAACAGATGATGTTGGCAGCGAAGCGTGAATATGTCAAGCAGGGCAAGACGTTTGTAAAGTCCGATTTTGATCCCTATCACCAATTAATGGAGGTGAAAACGCCATGCCGGTAGATACGGGAACCGTGATCCGGGATGTCAGCACCAGTCTGAAAACCTTGTTGAAAACAAATGTGCCGGAATTGAACGATGACAGCTTCATCAGTCTGGGATCTCCGAGTGATATTGACGCTTCATCCATGAAGCTTTCGATGTGCCTCTATTATTTAAACCATAGTCCGAGCATGCGAAACAGTGAACGGGAGGCTGTCTTAGACACGAATGAATTCCATTATCCGCCGGCTTATCTCGATTTATATTACCTGCTGACTCCCTATGCCAATGACAGAGAAACCGAACAATTGCTGCTGGGCCGAATCTTCCAACTGTTTCATGAGCATCCTCTGCTGAGCGGCAGCGACTTGGGCGGCAATCTTGCGGCATGCGGGAATGAAGAGATTCGCATTTCCTATAACAATTTGACCATACACGATATCAAACAGCTATGGGAGGTGTTTCCCGGCAAGCCGGCCAAGGCGAGCTTGTCTTATCTGGTATCGCCGGTCCGGCTTCCGGCAGACAAGACGATCACGATTCCGAGAGTTCAGGTTCGGGATCTGGACGTACACAAGATATAGCATCCCGGCAGCTTGTACTCATGTGAAGGGAGTGATTCATGGACGAAGCGAAACAAATAGTCACTTATTGCTCGTCTTGGTTGGCCGCGAAAATCTTCGATTCGCGGATAAGCAGGACAAGGAAACCAATCCATACAAGGAGGATTTGAGATGGCAAACTATTTATCGCCAGGGGTTTATGTGGAAGAGGTCTCCAGCGGCGTCAAACCGATTGCCGGTGTAGGAACTTCTGTAGGTGCCTTCGTGGGCATCGCAGAGAAAGGAGTCATTGGCCAAGCGGTGCTGGTGACGAACTGGAGCCAGTTTGTCGCGGGATTCGGGAATTTTCTGCCGAATGCTTATCTGGCTTACGCGGTTTACAATTTCTTCGCGGAAGGCGGCACATCGTGTTACGTCGTGAGGGCAGCTCCTAAAGATGTCCTGCCGGCCAAACTGGTCATTAAAGACACCGAAGGTGCGGATCTGTTTGAAGTTGAGGCCCGCTCCGAAGGCGTCTGGGGCAACCGGATCGCCATCAAAGTCGCCCAATCTTCGAACAACCAGGATATGGGCTTTCAAATTGGGGTTCAGTACACCGAGTCGTTCCCGGCTGAATACGAAGGTGAAGACGAGGAGGGCAAGATTGTCGAAACCTTCGACAACATGCTGATTACGAATTTCGAAGAAAGAATCAATCAAGTGTCCGCATTCGTAAAGGTAACGCCGTTGGTCGATCTAACCATACTGGAAAACATGGAAAAGGTGCCGGAATTCAGCGAGGACTTCCTTTCGCTAACCGGGGGAGTCAACGGCATGATGCCGGTTGAATTCCTGGGTGACGCCGACAATCGATTGGGGATTCATGCTTTCGACACGGTGGATGATATCAACATCGTTGCTTGTCCCGATATCGCGGATATGGACTTTAGCCGGGGCACGATCCTGGAAATGCTGAATTACTGCAGGCTGCGCAAGGATTGCATGTTCCTGGTGGATCCTCCGCATGGCCTGACGCCTCAGGAAGCGAAAGACTTCAAGGAAGGTGTAGGCGATCGCTTCCTCGGCAATTCGTTCAACAACTCTTATGGCGCCTTGTACTATCCTTGGGTATACATCACTGACCCATTGACCGGCAAGCAGAAGCTGGTACCGCCGTCCGGCGCGGTTGCCGGAACGTATGCTTATGTTGATTCCGTGCGCGGCGTGCATAAAGCGCCTGCCGGCACGAGCGACGGTTACCTGGATTCGGTCGTCGGCATTGAGCGCAAGATTACCAAAGCGGAGCAGGGGCTGTTGAACCCGCTTGGCGTCAACCTCATTCGATCGCTGCCTGAAGGCATCTGCATATGGGGAGCCAGAACCTTGTCCGCGGATGCGGAATGGAACTATGTCAACGTTCGCCGCCTACTGATGTATATTGAAGAATCCCTGGATGAAGGCAGCCAATGGGTCGTGTTCGAACCGAATGATCCAAGCCTGTGGGGCAAAGTCAAACGGAATCTGAGCGCTTTCTTGTCCCGAGTCTGGAGAGACGGCGCGCTGTACGGATCGACGCAGGAGGAAGCGTTCTTCGTCAAGGTGGATGAAGAGAACAATCCTCCGGCTGTACGCGATGCCGGTCAACTGGTGATTGAAGTCGGCGTCGCCCCGGTTAAGCCGGCTGAATTCGTGATTATCCGTGTCAGCCAGAAGACGTTGTCCAAATAATAGAATGAGAGGAGAATCATCCTATGCCAACCGGCAAAAGAGTGGATCCATATCGCAATTATCGATTCAGAGTGGTGATTGACGGCATTCAAACCGCCGCATTTGCAGAAGCCACCATCCCCGATACATCAACCGAAGCGGTAGAGTATCGGGAAGGCATTGACGCGCCACATGCACGCAAGCTTTCGGGCTTGACCAAGTTCGGCAATGTCAGCTTGAAAAAGGGCTTGACCGATGTCATGGATTTGTACAATTGGCGCAAGGCGGTCGAGGATAAAGGAGCGATCAACAACCGCAAGAGCTTGTCGATCATTCTGATTGACGAAGAAGGCAACGAGAAAGCGCAGTGGGATATCGTTGAAGCTTGGCCGATCAAATACGATGTCAGCGGATTGAATGCGAAAGGCAACGAAGTCAGCATTGAGACGCTGGAGCTGGTGCACGAAAGCGTTCGCCGCGTGAAATAATCAGATTCCTGACCGGATTATGTATATAACCAAGGTTTTGACTTCTATCATCAAATGGAGTTGATCCATGTCCCGTCAACAAATGGAAAAGGGTAAGATGATCAACTCCTATTTGATGGTATTTGCATATCCTTCTGCGGGATCAATTTTGAGAAAGAAGCGAGGGTAACGGAATGGATGTATTGCAAACCGAATTTAAATTTACATTGCCCAAAGGTTATGTTGATGAAAGCGGCACACTCCATAAGGAAGGGACTATGCGTTTGGCGACGGCTGCCGATGAGATCATGCCTCTTCGCGATTCCCGCGTGCAGCAGAACCCCGCTTATTTGACGGTGATTCTGCTGTCCAGAGTGGTGGTCGGTTTGGGCGGTCTTCCGATGATTACGCCCAGAGTGATTGAAGAGCTGTATACGGCGGATTTTTCCTATCTGCAGGAAATGTATAACCGCATCAATCAAGGCGGATCCAATACGATGGCCGTGCAATGCCCCAAGTGTGAACAAGCCTTCGAGGTGGACATGGAAACAGCGGGGGAATCGTAGGCTACCCCCTTGACCGCCTATATGAGGAGGTAGCCTTTCTTACTTACTATTTGCACTGGGATTACGAGACGGTGCTCCATCTGGAGCATTTCGAAAGAGAACGCTGGTGCAAGGAAGTCAGCAAAATAAACCAAAAACTCAATGGCGAGGATAACAAGAAAGACTTCTTTGAGGTCTAGGAGATGGTGAACCGTGAGCAGCGCGATGCTGAATATTGAAGCTAGACGGAACTGGGTGCCGGGCAAAAGAAAAGACCCCTATCAGTCCTTCAACTTTATGGTGGAGATCGAAGGGATTTCTGTGGCCGGTTTTTCCGAAGTCTCCGGTCTGAGTATGGAAACCCAGGTGGAGAAAAAGACCTTTGGCGGTGAGAATCACCGTGAATTCACATTTCTATCCACGACAAAGTATTCGGATCTGACTTTGAAGCATGGGGTCACTACGGATGATTATCTATGGAACTGGTATCAACGGGTCATCAACGGGGTGGTGCAAAGGCGCAGCGGGTCAATCTGCCTGCTGGACGATACCGGCAGTCCCCAGGTGTGGTGGAACTTCCTTGACGCCTGCCCGATCAAATGGGAAGGGCCGTCGCTAAACGCATCAAGCAGCGGCGTGGCCGTGGAAAGCTTGGTCCTGACGCATAATGGCTTGTACAGGTACAGATAAATGAAGAGGAGCATGAAGCTGAGGGGGCATGTTCCATCTGACAGGAAATCAGTGATCGCAGTCAACCACCTTAGGTTTGCAGAACAGGTCAGCGGAAAATATACCCGGACGATAGGGCCTGGCCGGTGGTTTCGATTCATTCATCGGCTTCTTCTTCAGCAGGAAGCGGGAACGAAGCCAGAGAAGGCCTCCGTTACGCAAACCCATATTCATCCTTTGCAAATCATCCACCAGACTCATCATATAGACGTACCGGCAGCGGTCAAGTCTTCGGTTGTGCGGACCCCAAATCAGCCGATCATGAACATCAAGTCGATCCAATCATCCGCTCCATCTATGAAGAAACAGCCAGCGTATCTAATTGCACACGCGCCGCGAATGGCAGGTGTCCGACCGGATCCGCGACAAAACCGGGGGATGGTTATCCTGCCGCCCGGAACGGCAGTTGAAACACATGTGCGTAAGGTAAGCGGAACGCAAGAACAGTCATTGATACCTGTGCATCACCTCACCGGAAAAGGAAAGGACAGCCAGCTTCCTGTTCCCATCGTTCGTCCGTTGTCCGAAGCAAGAGCTGTTGAAGCAGGTATCCATCCGGATCATGCTTCTTTTTACCACAGCGAAGCGGCTTTGCCGAGAGCTCGGACAGAGACTAGGCTGGCTGGGGGGACGCAATACGATGAATCATCGGTTGATACACCGTTCATGCACCCGCGGTGGCAGAACCGGGCGGTTCAAAGACAAGGGTCAACACCAATCCGGGCGCCGTTAAATCAGATCGACCGTCAGATTGATTTGCTTCGGATATTCTCTCGTTCTGCCCATATCCGGCCTGTTACAGCGGAATCGATTGCTGAAGCCGGACCAAGCAATGCGGCCGAACCATCTATGCCTCGTACTTTCAAATCAGGAGCAAAGCGGATTGATAAACCGAGTCTGCTGCTGGCAAGCAAAGAATTTGCCAGTGGAATGAAGCCTTCCACCGAGACTGAACAGACGGCTGAATCACGTCATTCACGCCCTCAGATCCATGAGGGACGGCCAAACATTCGGCTGTTGGCTGGACACAGCATAAAGAAGCTGCCCGGGCGGATCGTGACGGTTGAGCTGTACACAGAAATGCGCGGCGGAATGGATGTTCTGGGGACCGTTCAATCCGTAGAAACGGGGACCCGCATGACGCTGTTGAATCGGTTGGACTTGTTGCCAAGAACCAGTAAACTGCCGGCAGTGCATCCGCTTATTCGCTCGCACAGTCACGCTTCGATGGCTCCCTTGCGAACGGAATGGATGCGCTCCATGGGTGGGACAGTCGCGGACGATGTTCACCTTGGGCTTACCCGAATAGACCAAGCGAATCCTCTTCGGATTGAGGAACTGGAAGTAAGGGAATCGAACCCTCGTTTATTCATTCATCGGCGATCCGAAAGTCAAAAGACAGAAGTGCAACCGGAGGACAAACACCGACATAACCAGCCTGCGCCGGAGGTGTTCTCAACCCGCAGCGAAGTCTTCCGCACCCAGCCTCCGCCCAAGCTGGAGCTCGGAGCAGATGAGGTGAATGTGCTGGCGGAGCGCGTATATAAGGCGATTGAAAAAAGAATGTCGATTCAAAAGGATCGGAGGGGCTTAAGGTAATGGCGGAAAAAGCGCAGATTATCCCCTTGGATGGGGACGGCGGCCCGATTGAGGTCATGTTCAATCCAAATGAGTATACCGTCTCATTTGAAGGGAAATATACCGGCGAAAAAGCCAACAAGCAATTTCAAATTTCGGAAACACCGGAGTTTAAAGTCTCTTTATTCTATGACACCTATGAAAAACGCAGGGATGTAAGGAAGGAAACGGGCAAGCTGACTGGATTGCTCGATCCAAAAGTCAGCGGAAAAAGCACGAAGCGGCCCCCGGTCTGCTTGTTTGTCTGGGGCGGCTTTACCTATCGGGGGCTGTTAACCAAAATCGAACAGAAGTTCACGATGTTCATGGAAAACGGGACGCCGGTGCGGTCATTGATGGATGTCACTTTTATTACCGAGGAATCGGATAAGGTCGTCGATAACAATCAAGGTTTGGAAGCCTGCCGCAAGCTCTGGGTGGTGAAAAGCGGAGACCGCCTGGATTTGATTGCCAACGAGGCCTTGAAGGATCCGGGGCAGTGGCGCAGGATTGCCGAGCTGAACGGGGTAGTCAATCCCGTCGGTTTTCCCGGAAAAAATGACATCGGGAGGACATTGGTCATCCCGGATTAAGGTGGAATTTGGATGAGTGTCAGTGTAGCGAATTATAAAGTGGAGCTGAACGGCAGTCCGCTCTCCGATGAATGGTCGCTGGCGATCGAAGCGGTTTCGGTCGAGGATGAGATCAATTGGCCGGCGATGTTTAACATCCAGGTAAATATAGTCAATTTCAACGATGGCAAATGGAGAGGGCTGGATCTCAAAGTATTTAAGCCCGGCGACAAAGTGAAGGTGTATCTTGGTCTGGATAAGGCGGAGCTGATGGTCAGCGGCGAGATTACCAGTCTGGAACTCAATCTGGGTGAGCACTCGGTGATGGAAATTCGGGGCTATGACCTTTTGCACCGGCTGCGCATGGGGACAAGAAACAAGCTTTTTACCAAGAAAAAAGACAGCGATATCGCTTCGGAGATCGCCGGCGATCACGGGCTGTCGGCGGAGGTAGACGACACCGGCACGGTGTATCCCTCCCTGTTTCAAAACAATCAGAGCGATTATGATTTCTTGCTCGAACGAGCGGCGCTGCAGGATTATGAAATCTATACCGAGGACAAGAAGCTGTACTACGTAAAATCCCGTGCCGTGAAATCGCCCGATCTGCCGGATCTCACCTTCAAGAAGGACTTTGAGAGTTTGAACCTCGAGATGCGTTCGTTGACGCACGGAAGCCAGGTGACGATTCGCGGCTGGGATGTGAAGGAGAAGGCGGAACTGCAGGGAGACGCCGCAGCCGGCGATGAAACGACGAAAATGGGCGGCCAGAAGACCGGCTATGAATGGACAGCTTCGGGAATCGAGGAATCGCCGATTGCGATTGCTGCTGAACATCTGATCGATGCGAATGAGGCGAAAACGATGGCCGTTGCCGCCTATAACAGCCGTTTGCGGGAATTTGTCACCGGTGAGGGAATGTGCTGGGGAAACCCGCAGCTCCGTGCGGGGAGAACAGTAAAGCTGCTGGGTATGGATGAGAGGTTCAGCGGCATCTATTATATCCAAGCGTCGATCCACAAAGTAGACAGCAAAGGATATACCACCATATTCAAAGTGAAGAGGACAAGCCTATGATGCCGGGAATGGAAATGGGTTATGGAACGGATGGCGCAAACGGCGGCGGGAAGATTTACGGAATGATGATCGGGATCGTGGTCAACAACGATTCGGCAAACGACGGGGACCAACCGGGTCCCGGACTGGTCAAGGTGAAAATCCCGCTGATTGGCATGGAAGAATCGAACTGGGCGAGGCTGGTTTCTTTTATGGCCGGAGCCGAAAGAGGAGCGTTCTTCTTACCCGAAGTCAATGATGAGGTGTTGGTGTCGTTTGAAAATGGGGATGTAAACAAGCCTTATATTATCGGTGCTTTGTGGAATGGACAAGACGCACCTCCGGAAACGAACAGCGATGGCGAGAACAATATTCGATTGATCAAATCGCGAAGCGGGCACAGCATGGAGTTCAATGATAAAGCCGGCGAAGAGAAAATCACGGTCACCTCGTCCAAGGGCCATGTGATTACGGTGGATGATACGAGCGGCGGCGAGAGCATTCAGGTGGTCGATCAGTCCGGAAAAAATAAAATCGTGATCTCTACCAAGGATAATCTGATCTCGGTCATCTCTGAAAAAGATATTGAAATCTCCGCGCCCAAAGGCACGCTGAAGATGAGTGCGCAAAATATAGAGATCAAATCGTCGGCGGATACCAAAATCGAGGCATCGGCAGGCTTGGAAGCGAAAGCCTCGGCGAGTATGACGCTTAAGGGAGCGACCGTCAATATCAACTAGGACAAGAAAGGAAGATTCAGATGGGACAACCGGCAGCAAAACAAGGCGATCAAATTTTGGCTACGGATACCCATATCGTGCTCATACCGGCCGGTCCCTCGGTCGTGCCGACGCCTCTGCCTCATCCGTTTACGGGCATTCTCGACGGGGCGCTGAGCAGCGATGTCAAAATCATGGGGATGCCGGCAGCAACCGTTGATTCGACGGCGACCAACACCCCGGCCCACGTTCCGCAAGGGGGACCGTTCCAAAAGCCTCCCACGAATAAAGGCAAGGTGATGATGGGGAGTGCCACGGTAAAGATCAACGGCAAGATGGCCGCGAGAAATGGCGATACCGCCATGACATGCAATGATCCGTCCGATCTGCCCGTAGGCAAGGTGGTGGCAGCCGGGACGGTCATGATAGGAGGGTGAAAGGAATGGAATTGATAGATTTCCTGGGACGCGGATGGAAATACCCCGTTTCGGTTTCAAGGGGCAGTGTGAATACGGCGGAAGGTGCAGCTTCCATTCGGGAATCGATCCAGCTGATCTTGTCCACGGCCAAAGGCGAACGCGTCATGCGTCCGGACTTCGGCTGCAGATTGAGCGAGCTGGTTTTCGCACCCAACAACACGAGTACAGCAACCTTGATTCGCAGCTTTATCGAGGAGGCTCTGCTGAACTGGGAGCCGCGCATCGAAGTACAGGATATTACCGTAACCCCAAGCGCGGACCAGCCCGTCATGGAGGTATCCATTGATTACGTAATTAAATCTACCAACAGCAAGTACAATCTGGTGTATCCATTCTTTCTTGAAGGTGTGGGGAAATGATGCCGAATAACGTACCGAAAATTGATTATCGGACAAAAGAGCAAATTGAGGCCGAGCTGCAGCAGCTTATTTACGAAAATTGCAAGAGAGAATGGCCGGATCCTTGGGAATTAAAAGGCCCAAAAGAGCAGGCGCAATCGAGGCCCGAATTGCTGGAATTAAAGGAGGATAAACAAGTCGCTGCGATGACGGGGATGTTCTCCGACATGATGGCAAAGGTGATTCAAAGACTGAATCAAGCGGCTCAAAAAAGCTTTGTTGCTTTTTTGAATTTGATTGGCATTAGTCAGACACCGCCGAGGGCGGCCAAGGCTCCGATTCTTTTCAAAATGAAGAAGGATTGGAACCAGAGCGGTACCATACCGGCCGGAACCAAGCTCTCGGCTCAGCCCGAGAACCGCAAGGAGGTTGTGTTTGAAACGGAAAGCGATTTGACCGTGACCCCGGCCAGCCTTTATCGCGCCATTAGTCTGGATCCCACAGCCGATCGGTGGACGAATTTGGACTTCATGTTTGCAAAGGAACAGACCGGGAGACAAGCGGAGCTGTTTCGCGGAGAGGATACCGTGGTGCATCGTCTCTATCTTGGCCACAATGCCATGCTTGGAGCGTTGGAACCGGGCAACCGTCTGAAGGTGGTCTTTAATAAAGATTGGGAAGGAACGGGGAGTCCGGCTTCTTCCACTTCGTATCACTTGGACATGAAATGGTTCTTTATCGATAAAGAAGGCGCCCGTATACCGTTGACGGCAGCCGACACGATTCAGCCGGCAGGGATCCCCTGGAAGGCCTCCTATCGGTTTGAGAATCTTTCCGCTATACCCGAACAAACGATTAGCGGATATGACAGCGATGAAACGAAAGGTCAATGGACGAGCCGGTGGATTTACGCGGAGCTGACCGAGCCGGTAACGGCTGAAGAGCAGATGCCGGACCTTGAAGATATCCGGTTTGAACTTGCGAGCAGCAATTCGCAAATGCTTCTGGATGCGGCGCTGTATAACGGAACGCAGGTGGATATGAGTAAAGATTATTATCCTTTCGGAGATAAACCGAAGATCAACGATGCCTATTATATGGCAAACCGAGAGGCCTTTTCCAAACCGGGCGCGGAAGTCTCAATCGAGATTCAACTGTCCGACATCGATATTTCCCCCGCCCCGGATACGACAGCGGTCAAACTGGCATGGGAGTACTGGAACGGGCGGGAGTGGAAAGTTTTCGAAGTTGAGGATGATACTGCAGAGCTCGCGGCAGCCTCGGAAGATAAGCCCGATACGGACGGTACTCCCGACAATGGGTTTACCCCCTCTCCGAAGACGTTCACGGTGGGCGGTACGGTAAGATTCCAATGCCCCGATATGATGCCCTGCACGGTCAGCGGAAATGAGAACTATTGGATACGGGTTCGGATCATTGGAGGCAACTATGGGAAGGAAGGCTTCTATGATTATGAGGATGTGGACGTTGAGCTTGGGGAGAATCATGAGACCGTCAAAATTTCGCAGCTCACGTATCATCCGCCTTCCTTTGCTCCTCCGTCGATCGAATCGCTGAAAGTCGATTATGCCAACACCGTTGAATCCGTGCCTGAATGGGTGCTGACGGAGAACAATTTCGGTTTTCATGATAAGACCGTGGAATGCAAGCAAGAGGGGCTCTATTTCAAGCCGTTTTACCCCTCTATAGAAGAAGAACCGACGCTCTATCTTGCTTTTAACCAGGATATCGCGAGTCTTCCATTCTCTCTGTTTTTTCCGTTCACGGGCGATCAATTAGGAGAAGCGCCGATCGTGGCTTGGGAATATTGGAACGGGAGAAAATGGATGACATTAAGCGCCAATGACGGGACGAAACATTTTACGAGACGGGAGATCGTCCAATTTGCCGTGCCTGCGGACATTCGGAGACGGCCGCTCTTCGGCACGGAAGCCTATTGGGTTCGTGCCAGATTGGAGCAAGGCTCCTTTCAAACTTATCCTTCCATCGATATGATTTACGGCAATGCGGTTTGGGCGCGAAACGCCAACACCATGACAGGAGAAATCCTCGGCTCCAGCAGTGGAGAAGCGGGACAGACGTTTCAATTGTCCAAAACGCCGGTGTTGTCCGGACAGACCTTAATGGTACGGGAAACGCTGGGTGATGGAGCCTGGATGGCTTGGGAAGAGGTCGACAGCTTCTCCCTTTCGGGGGTGGACAGCAGGCATTATGTGCTGGATCGGAAGAACGGCGGGATCCAGTTCGGAGACGGCCGGAACGGGATGGTTCCTCCTCTCGGCGTCGACAATATCCGCTGCGACTATAAGCAGGGAGGAGGAACCGCCGGCAATGTGGCGGCCGGGACGATTACGAAGGTGTGGAGCCGGTTTCCATGGCTTGATTCCGCGGTCAATCCGGTTGCGGCGGACGGAGGGTTCGACCAGGAAGAACCTGAGCAGGCTCAGCTTCGCGGTCCGCACACCTTAAAAAGCTGGGAACGCGGAGTCACGTCCGAGGATATGGAATGGCTGGTGCGTGAAGCCATGCCGCAAATTGCAAAAGTCAAATGTTTGAGTGCCATGAACCGGAATTTGGAATATGTCCCCGGGAAGGGAACCATCATTGTCGTCCCGGATACGCAGGATGCCAAGCCGACGCCAAGCCAGGAGCTGCTGGGGGAGATCGAGACCTATTTGCTGGAGCGGACGTCAGCCGTCCTTCATACGGATCTTCCGGGGATTGAGGTGATCGGACCGGATTACATTGAAGTCGGCGTGGAAGCCACTGTGTCTTACAATTCGGCGGAACAGGGCAAGATTGTCGAAGGTCAAATTTTGGATAAGCTGAATCGCTTTTTTCATCCGCTCATGGGCGGGGACGAAGAAACCGGCTGGGAGCTTGGCAAGAACTTGTATATCTCTGAAGTGTATTCGAATATTCAGAATACGCCGGGAGTGGATTATGTTTCCGAAATTGTGCTGAGGCCTTCACTCCAATGCTACACGCTCAATTTAGAGCCGCTTGAATATGGTCCATATCAGCCGGTCGTCGATTATCCCAAGTTCAGCCCGGTAAGAACGGACGACAACTTGACCCGGTTTGCGCTTGCGGAATCCGCTCCGGCGGAAATGGGAATAAAGACACTTTCGGTAAAAGGGTTCAAGGAGAACGAAATCGTTCGGCTTCGCTACCGAAACCGCCAGCCGGTCGAACTGCTGGTGTTGTCCATCGACGGGGATATCTTGGAATGCGAGACGGAGAGCGGAATTCCGCTTGACGAGGATTATCCAGAAGGCAGCGATCTGGAATACGATATCACCGCGGATATGACGATTCGTACCTTCATCATGAATGAATTCGTGAAGGGCTCGAAAACCTTTTATGCCAAAATCGCCGTATTTGAACCTCGGGATATTGTCCATGTCAGCCGTCCGGATGAATATGTGAATCCGGTTCCGCTGAAGATTCTGAAGGTTTGCACCGAAAATATTTTTCTTGAAGAAAATGAAATGATTTGCGGGGGAGTTCACTTGATCAATAAAAGAAAAGAATTGATCTTCCCGTACTTGCTGGATAAAGAACAGAATCGGATTCATGATCTCAGCGGAACGGTTTCCGCATGCTTGCTGGATGAAATCCCGAAAGAACAACGCAAATATATGAGGGAACAAGACGAGGCGCCGGAATCGGCCGGCCGTTGTCCTTATTGTTTTCCTCCGGAAGAATAGCAGGTAACCGAAAGGAGTGAAGCCGATGTCTCTGCCTGTACCAAATCTGGATGATTTGGGATTTCAAGATTTGGTGGAAGACGCCAAAAATTTGATCCCGATCTATGATCCGGATTGGACGAACTTTAATCCGTCCGATCCCGGCATTACGATCCTGGAGTTGTTGGCATGGTTTTGTGAAATGGTGCTTTACCGGATGGATCAGATTACGGATGAGCATCAGTTGAAATTTCTCAAGCTGCTGGGCGTGGAACCGGAAGCCGATGAGACGCTGGAATCGGGAATTCGCCGTGCCGCCATGCAACTGACGGTAAGAAATCGGGCGGTCACGGCGGCTGATTTTGAATGGCTGGCCGTTCAAGGCCTGACTTCCATCTCCGGGCTTGCGGGCCGATATCCCGATCTGACCTATCGAACGATCGGGTTGGTGAACCGGGATCTGGAATTCGCTGCCGGGGAAGACAAGCCCGGACATGTTTCCATCATCCTGATTTTGAAATCGTCCAACCCGGATCTGTTGAATGAGATTGCGGGCATCAACAGTGAGGTCAAGCAATATCTGAACCAGCGCAAGCTGCTGACGACCCGCGTTCATGTCGTGGAGCCGGAATACCTTGAGGTAAGAATGGAGGTGCAGGTCGCCGCGAAGAACAAAGCCGTCGGCAGTACCGTGCAAAACTTGATTGAACGGTATCTCGATCCGGTTTCGGGGGGCGACGGCGGACAGGGTTGGCCTCCGGGGAGAAAATGCTATGCGTCCGATATTTATCGACTGATTGAAGCGATCGATGGGGTGGATCATGTGAAAACCATTGATCTGGTTTCGCCTGATCTGAAACCGCATCAATTATTTAAGCTCTACGAGCTGAAGGTCGAGGTGGAACCGTGAACAGTCAAGAGGAGCCTGATTTCAGCAGCTATTCGTACTATCTTCCAAGGGTGTTTCAGCAGCAAGCGGGGCAATCGGATGAGGACTATTTCCTGGGACGCTTTCTGAAAGCGTTCGAGGCGGTACTTTCCGGAAAAACCGATGCCCCTCAAGGAGAAGCCGTTGGCATTGAAGCCTTATTGGACAACTTCACCCTGTATCTTGATCCGGCGTATACCCCTGCGGCCTTTCTTCCATGGCTGGCCGGGTGGGTCGGTTTGGAACTGGAGGACGGCGTTGAGTATTACGGTGAGCAGGATACGTTGGAGAAAGACAAGCAGGCAGATTTGCAGCAGCTTCCTTTGAGCGAGGCGCGCAGTTCGACTTATCGCGAACTCATCGGCCGCATCATTCAGCTATATAAGAAGCGGGGAACCTTGGGCGGGTTGAAGGAATATCTGCAAGTGTTCGCCGGTGAAGAGTCGACGATCGCGATAGAGGATTATGAAGAGCCGATTCGTTTGGGTACCGTCATGCGTGCCGGCATAAATACGATGGTTGGGACTGCGAACCCGTATTACTTCTCGGTCCATGCTTTGATCCCGGCTCACAGCCGTACGATGCTGCAGAAAAAAACAGAAATCTTAGAGGAGGTGATTCGGAAGGAAAAGCCCTATTATACCAATGCCAAGCTGAACGTGGAAGTTCCGCAAATGCGAGTGGGCGTTTACGGGCGAGTGGGAAAGGAAACCTTGCTCGGAGGGATGGCGGAAAAGTAGACATTATGAATCCGGAGGATGCGATAGATGGGAAAAGAATTGAAGCGAATGCGATATTTTGACGGGCTTTTTCTGAATGCAGAGGACTATACCTTGGATCAGGATTTTTATCTGCGGCTGCAGAGACTTCATAACCGGTACTTGCATACATGGGGGATCGTCTGCGGACTGAAGGTAGTTCCGTATGAAGACCCGGATGGAAAGCCCAAGGTAAAAGTGACGGAAGGGCTGGCGTTGAATCAGGTCGTGGTTACCGATGTTGCCACGGGCAAACAGGAGAGCGTCAGCCAAGAAATTTTGATTTATGACGGACACCCGGATAATCCGATAGATCTGTCCGAATATGCGGCGAATGAAACGTCTTATATCATGGTCAGTTATGAGGAGACGGTTGACGATCGCAATAATGAGCGCGGCCAGGGTGGAGAGATTCATATCTGGGAGCGCGGGCGCATTCTTCTCAGTAAGGATAAACCGACGGACACATCCAAGATATTGCTGGCCAAGATTGTGCCGAAAGCGGTCGGGGGATCCATCGTGGTGGATAAGGACTGTATTTTCGAGGCGGAACAGGTCAATGATCCGGCGACCAATCAAAAGGTGGACAAGCCGCTGCGCGTATATGCCGGGGCTGCCGGCAGGAAAATGGTGACAGAAGAGCTCGTGGTTCGTTCCAAGGCGGAGGACGACGACATTTGGGATATGTCCGTTGAGGAAGACAACCTGGACGGGATGCCAACGTTGAGCACGGATCCCGATGGAAAAGTCCTGAAGGTGAAGGCGGATGAGACCGAGTTTTCCAATGATGTCAAGATCAAGGGAGACTTGAGCATCGAGGGAGAGCTGGTTCTGAGCAGCGGAGACAAGTCCCAAAGCGAAATGAAGATCATGAACAGCTTTGTCGAGGTGAACAGTCCCAACTGGGATGATCCCGATTATGAATTTCCGGGACCCCAAGACGGCGGTCTGGAAGTTTACCGCGGGCCGCAGAACCAGGATGCCAGAATTGTCTGGGCAGAGAATGATCAGTGCTGGAAAGTAGGCATGGGCACCGATCTGAAGAAAATGGCTTACGGCGACGACTGGGATAAATTGATCAAAAATCAATTTGCGGACGGGATGCACAAGCACAGCTTCTTATCGTCAACCGGCGGGCTCAGCTTCGGTTTTAACGACGGCGGCAAACTGGTGGCGGACAGCGATTTGGCGATGAAAGATGATACAACCCTGTGGCTGAAGGCGACGGATCGCAGCACGATTGACAGTACCCACGGGCTTGGCTGGTTCGGCCAGGGAAAGCCGTTCTCCGATGCCGTGGTGGACGGACCGGTGCTGTTCGGTAAATCGGGAGGCGCGCTTGGAGCCAGAACAGTGGACAGCAGCGGAGCGAGAGCAGAGCGGATTGTACTGTCCTGGAACAACAGCGGAGATGTCGGAATCGGGCCGAAGAAGACGCTGGCGGATAATCTCGACGTAGACGGAAGTATGCGCATTCTCAGCGGTGCAGGGAAAAATCCGATTCGTTTCACATCGGCTTGGTCGGGGTTCCCGGACGATAAGAACAATGGCGCGGAGATCAGCAACGACACGACGAATTATAAAGCGCTGATGATCGTCGGCAACCGTTCGTCAGGGCAGGGACGCAAGGTGGCGATCTGGGACCGGCTCGACGTGAACGGCTTCCTGTATGTCAAAGGCAAGCTGCAGGCCACAGAGGAGATTATTCCAAGCGCGGGCAGCGGCTCGAATAACGGGATCATCTTCCCGGCCGACCCGGGCGGCGGATCAAGCGACCGGGCATGGATCAAGTATTATCCACGAACAGATGAGCAGTGCAACCTGGAAATCGGCACCAGTAATGATTTTAACGATCATATCTCATTGAATCCGTCCGGCAACGTCGGGATCGGGACGCTGACGCCTGCCGACAAGCTGGAAGTTCACGGCGGCATGCGAATTATGAGCGATCAGAATCCGCTTCGCTTTACCTCGAGCTGGCAAGGTTTTGCCGGTTCGCAGCAGGCGGAGATCAGCAATGATACAGCTAACTATAAAACCCTGATGATTGTGGGTAATTCCTCCGGCGGCCAAGGCAGAAAAGTCTCCGTTTGGGACCGGTTGGATGTCAACGGCTATCTGCAGGTCAACGGAAGTATGCAGATCACCGGAGACCTGCAGATTAAGGGATCGATTAAAACCGATGTGCTGAAGTTTGATGGACAGTTCGACCGTTTGGATGTGGCGAATTACTTCACGGCTTCGATTCGCTGCGCCGATCTGTGCATCGGATATTCCGGAAGAAGAGGAAGCCTTGGCCGGGCACTGGTCGATAGCGGCAGTCAGCTGGTTCTGAACTACGGCAACGACTGGTCTTCCGCGGCGGTGCACAGCAGCCTGTATGTCACCAGGGCGATCATTCCAAGCGCGGGCAGCGGAACCAACGGTATTATCTTCCCTTCGGATCCGGGCGGCGGCTCGGGAGACGTTGCATGGATCAAGTACTATCCATCAGGCGGAGAGAACTGCATTCTGGATATCGGCGTCTCCAACGACCGGGGCGACCGGATTCATCTGAACGCAAGCGGAGGCGTATACGGAACCGCGCTGTATTACTTGTCTTCGAGGGAACTTAAAGAGAATATCGCGGATATTTCCACAAAAGAAGCGAAGCAGCTGCTTGAGTCCCTAAATCCGGTTTCCTTCCATTACAAGGGGGCAAATCGGGAGCGCACCTTAGGCTTCATCGCGGAAGAAGTACCCGGGCAATTGGCGGATCCCGATCAGCAAGCGGTCAGTCCGATGGATATTATTGCCGTATTGACCAGTGTGGTCAAGGATCAACAAAAAGCCATGGCAAGAATGCAGAAGCAGATTGCAGCTTTGGAGAGCGCATAAATCTTGCCTTATTGAACATGCAGTCCTATTAAAAAAAATTTGGAGGAATTCACATGAAAGAGCAATTGGAAGCGCGTATTCAGCAGTTGAAGGCGGAGCTGGAATCCGGACAGCAAATGATGGCGGAAATGGATGAGAAGCGAAGTCAATTAAGCTATACCGTGCTCCGCATCAGCGGCGCGATTCAGGTGCTGGAAGAACTGCTTGCGGCTGGAGAAACACCATTGGCGGCTGAATAAGCAGGCAGAAATCAGGCGGCAAAAATGACGATCCGATGGGGAGTGAGATTGTGCCAAAAGAAATGAAGCGAATGAATTATTTTGACGGGCTTCTGCTGAAGCAGGAGGACATGACGCTGGATCAGGACTATCACAAGCGTTTGCGCCGTCTGCATAACCGCTACTTCCATGAATGGGGAATTGTATACGGCCTCGAAGTGATTCAACTGGATCAAACGAAGGTTGAAATCACCCCGGGCTTGGCCATGAACCGCACAGTGGAAGACGGCGAAGAGATCAGCCAGGAAGTGCTGGTCAGCGACAATCATCCGGGAAGGATGCTGGACCTTACAGGATTCAGCACCCGTGACAGTGCATACATCACGGTGAGCTACAACGAAATTGAAGCGGATACCGATCTGGTCAAAGGCGGTGAAGACAACAAGATTCATGTCTGGGAGCAGCCGAAAATTACAGTATCGTCCAGTTTGCCGGAGGACACCCGCAAGGAGATCATTCTCGCCAGGGTCGTCTTCAGCCAAAGTGCGGGAAGCGTAGCGATCGCTGAGATTTCGGATCAGGATGAAGACGGCAATGAGATCGTAACACGTGCGGTTGGCGGGGAAACCTTAACATTAAAAACCTTGAAAATCGGTTCCAAGGATGAGCTGGAAGTGCCGTATTTGAGCGGACCGGAGGAAGATGACAGCCAAGAGAACAAATTATATATCCATGCTCCGGCTACGGAATTTACCGGGTCGATCCGCAGCGGAGCGATCAGCACATACGGCAATGCCGATGTCAATGGGGCATTGACGGTTACGACCAGCAACAAGCAGACGCTGAAGGTCAATGCTTCCGGGGATGTGGAGATCAACGGCAAAACGACGGTTGACGGAATCTTGTCGGCGAAGAGTGGTCTGGAGGTAAGCGGCGGGACGGCAACGTTTGATCAAGTCGCTGTCACTGGAAACATGATTGCTTTAAACCGCAATGCGAATGCCGCGGGCAATAGCGGTTTGGAAATATACCGCTCCGATGGAAGCAAGGCGCAGATCGTCTGGGAAGAAGACGAGGATACGCAAAAATCGGGCTGGAAAATTGGTGTCCGCGCAGAGAATACAAGCGATGAAACGACAGCGGAAATGTACCCCATCGCCTACGGGAAAGAATGGGAGCAGATGCGTTTAGGGGATAACGTGGACGGATTGCATAAGCACAGCAGGCTTAGTGGAACGGACGGCGAGAGCAGGCTCGAAGTCGGAACGGACGGTAATGTGGAAATCTCCCAATCGCTTACTGTGCGAGGCGAACTGATTTCGAATCATGGCCTGGAAGTCATAAGGGAAGGCAATGCGCCGAATGCCAAGCTGGCTTGGAATGAGTCGGTCAAGAAATGGCAGATCGGTACGGTTGACGGCGAAATGATGGACATTCCTGACGGAGAGCAGTGGGAACAGCTGACCGGGGGCGACGCCAATGCCGATGACCTGCATACGCATAGGCAGTTTCATAATGCGGACAAAAGCAAGCTGGCTCTGGAAATCGCCGCTGACGGGAATGTGGAAATTCCGCATGAACTGAATGTGGGAGAGACGCTGACCGTAAACAGATTGATTGTAAAAGAAGAAGAAGTGGTCGTGAAGAAGGTCGAGCAAGAGCTGGCGGACAGCTTTTTGACCGTGAACAAGTCGGATGCCGATCAGCCCTCCAGTACGAAAGGCGGCTTGGAAGTATATCGCGGCAGCCAGAATAGTCCCGCCAAAATCGAGTGGAATGAAGCTTCGAAAAAATGGAGGATCGGTGTCGACGGCAGCCTGTCGGATATTCCTTACGGGACGAAGTGGGATATGCTGACGGACGGATCCATTGCCAACGATTCGCACCGCCACAGTCAGCTTAGCACTTCTTCAGGAGGTACCGCATTGTCGGCCGATGATCGGGCGAATCTGTCCGCTGCCGCTGATGTATCCGTGAAGGGATCGCTGCAGGTGACAGGCTCCTCGAAGCTGGATGCGGATCTGAATGTGGGCGGATCGGCAACGATTGAAGGCGATCTTACCGTCAAAGGGAAGACCACGTATGTGAACAAGGAAGATTTAATCGTTAAAACCAACAAGATCGAGATGAACAAATCAACCGGCAGCAGTTCGCAAATCAAACAGAGCAGCATCGAGGTATATCGCGGCGAGTCGCTTCCGAATGCCCGGATGGTCTGGGACGAGGACACGGCTAAGTGGAGGCTGGGGCTGGGAGAGGATTTATCCGATATTGCTTACGGCGAGAACTGGGATGCGTTAACCGGAGGCACCGCTTCCGATGCCAATGGACTGCATATGCATAACGCGCTGCGGGATAGCGGCGGCAATGCCATGATTGAGGTGAACGACGAAGGGAACATCGAGATCGAGAATGATGCCGAGATCAAGGGAACATTGACCGTCAACAACGGTGCTGATGTAACGGGAGGCATGGCCGTTGATGGATCGCTGACGGTGGACGGCGACTTGGTTGTCAAGGGCAAGACGACAACCGTGACCCAGCAGGAACTGGTCGTGAAAAATAACATATTGGAAATCAACAAGTTTGACGGTGACGAAAATCCGGTTGAGGAGAGCGGCATTGAAGTCTTTCGCGGAGATTCCCAACCGAGTGCCCGATTGATCTGGAGTGAGACAGAACGAATGTGGAAGCTTGGGATCGGCTCTTCACTGGAGGAAATCGCCAGCGGCAGCTCATGGGATCAGTTGACCCAGCAAACGAACGCAGACGATCTCCACGTGCATAGTCAGCTGTACAACCCGCAAAATGATGTGCTGGCGTTAAGCGCCAGTGCGGAAGGAGATGTTGACGTTCATCATGATCTGACCGTCGGCAGTAAGTTAACCGTAACCGGCAGCTTGGACATTCGGGGTACGACAGCAAATCTGGAAACGGATGAACTGAAGATCAAGAGTCCGAAGATGACGCTCAATCAATATGGCGCCGACGCGGCTTCTGCCGAAGGCGGAGGAATGGAAATTTATCGGGGCCAGGACCAGCCTGCGGCACAAATCACCTGGGATGAAGCAAACGGACAATGGAAAATCGGTACAGCCGGGGATCGGACGGCACTTTTCATCGATCAAACGGGCAACATGAGCGCGGCCGGTAAGTTGCAGGCAGCGGAAGCGGATATCCGGGGAGCGCTCGCAGCAGATTCTGCCAAGCTTGCAGGTACATTGTCTGTCGGCAAAGGAATTGAAGTTCCGCAGGGCTTGGAAACCAAAGCGGAAATCAAATGGGACGCCAACTGCTGGAAGCTTGGGACCGAGAACAACTATGCACTCACGGTTACCCGAAGCGGCAGAGTGGGAGTGGGGCTCAATAATCCTTCCGAAGCGCTGGATGTCCAGGGAAAAGCTTATTTCAGAACCGGTGCGGATATGGACGGTACCGTGTTGATGACAGGGGACCTGACCGTACAAGGGAAATCGGCGCTGGGCGAAGCTTCGGTGTCTGATCTGACAGCCGAGCAGGCTGCAGTAAATGGCGATTTGACCGTGACCGGTCATTTGACGGCGACCGGGTTATACGCCTTGGATGATGAAGCGGCAACCGCGAATATTGCGTGGGATAAGATGCAGAAAGCCTGGTATTTAAATGACGGAACCCATACCGTTAAGCTTGGTGCCGGAAACGCTCTGCAGAACAAATTGTATAACGCCGGCGGTACGATTCTGGGACTGGGTGTCGGCAACAGCGGTTATGTCGGGATCGGCACGGAAGAACCGCAGGCAAAATTCGAGGTCAAAAAAAATTCGCAAGCCACAGCGTTTAGTGTTACTGAGAATGGATATGTGGGAATCGGTACGGCTTCGCCGGCCGCCGCACTGGATGTCCAGGGGAAAGCGATCGTTCATGGTGAAATGACTGCCGAGAGCGCCGTAATATCCAATAACCTGAAAGTATCCGGGAATCTGCTGGTTGAGGGCGAGACGGTAACGATTAATACGACAGAGTTGGATGTGAAAGACAAAATTGTACGAGTCAATAACTATGCTCCGCGGGACGAACCGCTTGAGCAAAACGGAGGCCTGGAGGTTTACCGCGGCGGAACGGCCCACGCAGCTCAACTGCTGTGGGATGAGACTCATGATAAATGGGTTGCGGGTCTGTCGGATGATTTGAAGGGCGTTTCGCTCGAGGATCATACGCATGAGGAATTTGAAGCGATCATAGAAGCCGTCATGGCCGATGTTGATGGAAATGTGGGGATCGGTACAGATGCCCCTGCAGCGAAGCTGGATGTAGCCGGCGATGCGATTGTGACGGGGCAGTTGACTGTGAATGATCTGGATATCGCCGGAGAGTTGAGCTTAACGGAGGTAACGGCGACGGGTCAGGTGCATGCAGGATCAGCAGTGATCGACGGCATGCTGACAGGAGCAGACGCGGTGTTCAGCGGAGGGTTGACCGCTGTTGACGCGGATTTGGGCGGGACGCTGGCCGCTGTCGATGCGGAACTGAGCGGGACATTGACTGCTGTTGATGCAGAATTGAGCGGGACTCTGACTGCGGCTGATGCAGCGCTTAGCGGAAGCTTGACCGTACAAGATGCCGAAGTTCAGGGCAACCTGGTTGCCAATGAAGGCATGGATCTCAAATTGGCGGATGGAACAACCGCGCGGATTGCATGGGACAGTACGAACACGCAGTTGCTGGCAGGCGCCGGCAGCATATTGAAGGCCTTGGCGTACAGCGACCATACACATGCTGAGCTGGATAAGCTGGCAGATACGCTGACGGTTGACGAAGCGGGTCGATTAGGAGTTGGCAACGCTACGCCTTTGGCACAGTTGGATGTCGTTGGCGATGCGATAGTGTCTGGACAATTGTCTGTAAATGATCTACATGTTTCCGATGCTGTTCATTTGAGCGATGTAACGGCGACGGGTCAGGTGCATGCAGGATCGGCTGTGATTGACGGCATGCTGACAGGAGCAGATGCGGTGTTCAGCGGAGGGCTGACCGCCGTTGATGCGGAATTGAGCGGGACACTGGCCGCTGTCAATGTGGAACTGAGCGGGACATTGACTGCTGTTGATGCAGAATTGAGCGGGACGCTGGCTGCCGTTGATGCAGCACTTAGCGGAAGTCTGACGGTGCAAGATGCCGAAGTTCAGGGCAACTTGGTTGCCAATGAAGGATTGGATCTCAAACTGGCGGATGGAACAACCGCGCGGATTACATGGGACAGTGCGAACACGCAGTTGCTGGCAGGCGTCGGCAGTATGTTGAAGCCGCTGGCATACAGCGACCATACGCATGCTGCCCTGACGGCTCTGACGAACGTGCTGATCGTGGATCAAAATCAGAATGTAGGGATTGGCAAAACCGCGGAAGAAGGCTTCAGGCTGGATATTCAGGGCAACCTTCGTGCAACCAATTTTTCACAAACCTCATCCCGAATCTTCAAAGAAAATATCATGAAGCTTCCAGGCAAAAAGGCAGTGGAACTGCTGAACAAATTGAATCCGGTGAGCTTCAATTACATTGAAGATGCGGACAAGCGAAGCAACATCGGATTCATAGCTGAGGAAGTGCCGGATGCTTTTGCCACCACCGACCATAAGTCCGTCACGCTGATGGATATAATCGGGGTGCTGACAACCGTAGTTCAGATGCAGCAGAAAGATGCAGCTGCGATGCGCAAGCAGATGAAAGCTCTTCAGCAGCAAATGGAAGGGTTGGCCGGGGGGATGGTTTGAGCCGCTGTCCTGCCTCCGTGGCCTCCAGAAGAAATTCCTGCGAAAAACAGGCTTTTCCGTCGAAAAGGTCCTAACCGAGTGAAAGCCTGCAAATGTGCAGTTTCTTTCGGTCCAAAGGTCGATGCCTTACTGATGAACGCCAAATACCTGCACTTTTGCAGGTGTTTGGCATCAGCTATTTATCTTGTTTGGTTGTAAATTCCCTTGGTTTAATGCCAATTAATGTAGAGGAAGAACAAGAGACGGTCAGGCAGGTGAACCGGGAAACTTGTTCAGCATTCATCGCAAGCGGCTTTGCCAGGGGCGGCTTTCTAACGATGAATGAACTCTTGAAGTATGCTATGGTAAAGGGGGAGAAAAAGTTGGACTTTTTGCTCAAGTCGGTTTTGGCTATTGGCGGCTCTGCTGCCTCATATTTGTTTGGGGGGTGGAGTGCTTTGCTGAACATTTTATTAGTGTTTGTCGTAATCGATTACTTATCGGGCATTGCGGCTTCGGGAAAAGAAGGAAAGCTGAGCAGCCAAATCGGGACCTGGGGTATTGCGAAGAAAATCGCCGTATTTGTGGTCGTTGCGGTTGCCCACCTTATAGACACGGCATTGGGAGATGCCCATTTGTTTCGGGATGCCGCGATCTTTTTTTATCTTGCCAATGAGCTGCTGTCCATCATTGAGAATATGGGCCGTTTAGGAGCGCCTGTTCCGCCGGTGATTCAACAAGCGATTGAGATTCTGAAAGGTAAAAGCGAGGTGGACAAGCAGTGAAATACACGGTCGATCATATTCCTCGTTCAACACCCAATCAACGTCGTTCGGGGTTAAGGCTAGATGCGGAATCAATCACTATCCACAATACAGGAAATTCCGCCTCATCCGCGAGAAATGAGCGGGATTGGCTGACCAATCCGCAGAATTCCCGCCAAGCTTCTTTTCACCTCGTGGTCGACGATACTGAGGTGACTGAGTGCTTGCCGTTGAACGAAAATGCCTGGCATGCCGGGGATGGATACAGCGGTCCGGGAAACCGCACATCCATCGCAATAGAAATTTGCGAGAGCGGAAATTACACGTTGACTTTGCAAAATGCTGCCAGTCTCGCGGCCAAGCTTCTCAAGGAGCGAGCTTGGGGGACAGACCGCTTGCGGAGACACTGGGATTGGAGCGGGAAGATCTGCCCACGGCTGATGTATGACGGCGGCACATGGAATGGATGGAAGAAATTTGTGAATAGCGTGCAGGAGGTGATGGATGAGGTGAAAGCACTGGAAGCAGTCGAAACATTGCAGAAACGTGTGGAAGAACTGGAGGCGCGAGTCGAGGCACCGGAATGGTTCGTGGACGAGTTTGGGTCGGCGGATCTGAACGGCTTGATCAGCGACCCGAAGTTTACGCTGGAAGGATGGAGGACGTTAACGGTGGTGCTAAGGGTCCGGAAGTGAAAAAGAACCTTTTGAAAATCATTTATGCAAAACCGGGGAGAAGAGGAAGTGGGCACTTAATATGAACCGGGACGGTGGATCGAAAAAAATAATATTGACTTGAATGAATTAGATTTACGAAGTCTGCAATAAGGATTGCAGGCTTTTTTTATAACAATTTTTGAGTATTTTCTATTAAACGAAAAGACAGAACTTCACATAATACAGAGTTTACACGGTCGGTGGGAACACATCCGCATACCACCTTATCTCATCGCGGCCGGTTCCTGTGGAGGCTTAAGGCGGCGAGCCGTCGTGAACACGAAAACGGAGCGATAAGTTCTCTTTTATACTTTATCGTAGAGATCACGAAGATAAGCGATGCTGTCCCGCAGGAAAGGCTCTGGGGTGGCTTCGATGATGGCCTGAATGTGCGGACGTTTGTATTTTAGGTAATGGAGGATCGTTTCGAAGCGAAGAAGGCCCTGACCGACCGGGACAACTTCTATTTGACCGTTCCGGACAGTAAAATCTTTCAGATGGATGACTGCGATTTTATCGTCAAGCAGCTCAAGCGCTTCCCGTACGACATTGTCATGAAACGTATAATTCCAAGGGGTCGCCAAATTAGCCGCGTCCATGATCATTTGAATATGATTCGAAGGGATTAATTCTAGCAGCATACGGGCAAGAGGCGCCGTATAGAGCGGATGGTTCAGCCCCGCCTCAAGGCCGATCGTCGCGCCGAAGCGCTCAGCCTCGGAGACCATTTTTCGAACTGAATCGCCGACCTTTTGAAAGGACGCTTCCGTAAAATTTTCCTCCGTGTAGCCTTGTCCGACACTGCCCGTTTCGGTTCCGACCAGGCCGGCCCCGAAATCTCGGGCCAAGCGGAGCTGGGCGGAAAAATCCGCGAGAGCTTGCGCCCGTTTGACCGGGTCGGAATCGACGATGTTGACATAACAGCCCAACACGGCGATTTGGATCCCCGCTTTTCGGAAGGCGTCTCCATAATAAGCCGCTGTGGACGGGCTTAGGGCCGATAAAGAGGGGACGCTTTGCGGGAAAGATTTGTTGATCGCAAATTGAATATAGGAGAAGTCATACTGCTGCAGCTTCTCCAGAAGCTCAGGCAGCGGGATTTGTCCGAAGTCGTGAGCCCGGATGCCGAGATGCAGTGGCTTGGCCATGCTGCAGACCTCCTGTTCTAGGATTTGAGATGACGTCTCAAATCGGACAATTTCGCGCAGGTTTCCATCTCCGCCCGAATCACCTCGGCGATTACCCGCGCTCCGTCTTCTGAGAAGTGGGTATTGTCTTCTGATCCGCACGGATAATTCGGGTGCTCTCCTGCTGCCAGGTGCAGGAACAGCCGTTTGGTGTCGTAGGGCCCAAGAGAGCGGTACAGCGACTGGGATGCCGCGAATATGTCCAGCAACGGTGTTTGCGTTGTTACTGCGGTTTGCCGCATCGCCCGGGGATACTCGCCGACAGCCAGCGGGTCGGGTTCCTTCCCGTCGACAAACCGGCGGCGGCTTACCGGGGTGAGCAGCACGGGGAAGCCGCCGCGCTCTTTGGCAGCGTGAATGAACGCCGCCAAATTCCTTGTGTAAGCTCCGAAGGAATCCGCATATCGCTGCGGGTCCTCGGCTTTACCATCGTTATGTCCGAATTGAATAAACAGATAATCACCGGCCCGGAAAGTCTGCAGAATTTCCTCTAGCCGTCCTTCGTCAATGAACGATTTGGTGCTTCTGCCGTTGACCGCCCGGTTATCGACGAACACTTCCGGTTTGAAGAATCCCTGAAAGTATTCGCCCCAGCCCGTCATCGGTTTTTGGTCCGCCGCTTTTTGGGCAGCCGTGGAATCACCTACGATATACAAAGTAATGCTCATAACGTAAACCCCCGAATTGAATTATTCGCTCGCGATAGGAGGTCAAAATCGGGAGGCCTACTTCTGGAAAGCGACTGTGCCATGAGCCTATTTCACTCCTTTTTAAACAAATAAATGCACACGTTAACAACCCTAAATAGAAAACGTCTATTAAAGTCAATTTAAAAAGGAAGAGGCTGGGAAAATTCCTGTCTAGCACTTGAGAAAAATAGCCAATTCGTATACGATTTTTACATAACTAGACATTTGACGCTGAAATTGGGCATCATTCAAATCGTCGGCGATCGTTTCGATTTTGTCGCAGATTTCTTCTTGAAGTGCGGACTCCTCTTCAGCGTCCTGGAAACTGTCGTATGAAAAAAACGCCTGCGATTTTTTTGCGATGTCTTTGATCGTGACCGTAAGCCTCTTCTTCATCGGGAATCGAAATACATTTAACGATTACATTCTAATCTCGTTTTTTTGAATAAGTCAATGCTTATTATATAATGCACACGTTCAAATCACTATTTATGAAAGCGCTATAATTGAAGGGATTATTTAGGAAAAAGGAGTAGCGTAGATGCGAAAAGGAAGGTTGTTTTATAAAATATTCATTTCTATTCTTGTGTTCGGCATCGGTCTTGTGGTCAGCTTTGCCAGTTACATTTACTCCAGTACGGAAAACTCCGTAAACGAGCGGATCGCGGGCGGCAAGAAAAACTTCATTGCACAGACCAAAAACAATTTGGATCAGCAAATCCGGACGATCGAATATGCGTTTGATACATACAGCACAACAACGTCTTTTAGCGAGGTCGTCAATCATCCCATTACGGAGCAGGATTTCATCGCGTACCGCAACGTGAACACACAGCTGAATTATATTGCCACCATGGGCATGGAGCGGACGGAATACGCACTGATCAGTCTGGAGCAGGACTGGCAGATTTCGAACGGACGGTTGACGAAGCTAAGCGAAGAAGAAAAGGAAGCATTGATTGAAACGTATGTTAAAAACAAAAACCAAAGTCTGTTCTGGATCAAAACGGATGCCGGAATTCGTTTTGTCAACACTCTGCCCATGTTCTCCAAAAACAAACAAGCGATCGCTTTGTCGGACATTTCGCAGGAGACACTGAATCAAACGATTCAAATCGGGGATGGGAGTAAGGTTTTCATATTGAATAAGCAGGGCCAGCTTATGTATGAGAGCAGTCCGGTACAGTCCGCCCTTACCGAGGGGCAATTGAAGAAAGTCATATCCCGAATATCCGAAGACCCCGAACAGACGGGAATGCTGTCTTTGCAAAAGGTGGAAACCCGCGCAGCTCCTCTAAAAATAATCTACGCAAAATCGACGTATAACAACTGGGTTTATCTGACGGTGCTGGATCAGAAGGAAATAGCGGGTGCCCTGAAGCTGACCCGTTTCGGCATCATCATCATGGGAGCGGTGCTGACGCTTTTTATTATCATAGTGGCCTATATTCTTGCCGTTTACTTTACAAGGCCGATCCGGCAAATCAAACGGAGCCTGTCGCTTGATGACCGGGCGTCCAAAAATGAAATCGAAACGATTATTCATTCCATCGATACGATATTGACCGAGAAAGAAAGTCTGGAGAACCTGATGGAAGCGGAAAAGCCGCAGCTTGAAATGCAGTTGATCATGAATCTGTTCCGCAACCGGGTTTCTCCGGACGAACTGGCCTTAAAACTCTCTCGGCTGGGTTATCGGCAGATGGATAACTATCTTTATGCGGCGATGTTGATTCAATTGGACAATCTTGGCGAACACGAAGCCTCCGATAAGGACGTTTTGCTGCTCGCAATCAACAAACTGGTGGAAGATCAGATTCCGCCCGAAGAGCGGATGCTTCCCATCATCCTGAACGAAAAGACCCAAGCCACGATTTTAATGTTCGCGGGCAAAACCGAGCAGGAGATTCAAAAACAATTGCTTCAATTGGCTACCGCCCTAATGAAAAGAGGCAGAGATTATTTGAAAGTGTCCATCAGCATCGGCATCAGCAAAACGTACGGCAGCTTGCTGGAAAGCAAGGAAGCCTGTGAGATGGGTAAACAGGCGCTGCATCACCGCCTTAATTTAGGCAAAGAATCGATCATTTTCTACGAAGATATTTCGCGGGTTATATCCGGTCCGGTTCTGCTTCATTATCCGGTGGATTTGGAGTCCCAGCTTTTCGATGCCATTCGCCTTGGCGACGAGGAGCAGGTCAATCGGGCTTTGTATTTACTGCTCGCGGAGATGATGAAGAAAAATAAATACTCCATGAATTTCGAAGTGGCCTTGGTCAGATTCGTAAATAACCTGATTCAACTCGAACAGCTTCTCGGTATCGAGGTCCTGCTGAAGCAGGATAATTACGCGCTATATCATGTGCTGCTGGATACGAGGAATCCGGAAGAAATTGAACGAATGTTAGTAAAAGATATCATTTTTCCCATGGTAAAATGCATGAAAGATAAGACGAATAGGCAGTTCCGCAGTCTGTCCGAAGAAATTGCAATTATCGTGAGGTCCGAGTACGATCAGGAAATCACCTTGGAGCAAATCGCCGATCGGCTGCATTACAACCCGGACTATTTGAGCAACATCTTTAAAAAAGAATACGGAACAACCTTCAGCGACTATTTGATGAGCTACAGGCTGGACATGGCCAGAAAGTGGCTGGTGGAGACGGACATGACCGTACGGGAGATTGCGGAGCGGCTCCAATACCATAAACCGCAAAACTTCATCCGGTCGTTCCGTAAAAAGGAACATGTTACCCCGGGAGAGTACCGAAAGGCAAGGCAAGCGCTTTGAGGAACATAAACAGGTTGATATTGGCACTTTGCCGGTGTCGGCCTTTTTATTTACTGCTCACGAAAGGAAAAAAAATGCACTCCTTAGAGGTTCATCAGCAAACACGTAAAGTATTTTTCCGAGCGCCTTGAGGAGTGCATGAAAATCCATATCCGTTGAACAAAAGAAAGTAATCCAGCAAGAGAGTAAAATGATCTGGAAGAATCAAGGCCCTGTCCCATAAGGCCTTAGAGAAATTCGGGGATGATTACTAGACACACAAGAAACTCAGGGGCATGCGTTGAATCGCCTTGTAACCGTGAGCCGCCGTCCTGCCTCCGTGGCTCCCCAGAAGAAATTCCTGCGAAAGTACAGGCTTTTTCGTCGTTAAGATCCGAAATGAGTGAAAACCTGCAAATGTGCAGTTTCTTTCGGTCCAAAGGCCGATGCCTTGCTGATGAACTCCAAATACCTGCACTTTTGCAGGTATTTGGCCTGGTAAGGGGATTTGCGGAGATAAAAGATGTACTTCTGCAGGTTTCTCGCAAAAAACTAATTCGTAAAGAATAAGAGAAGATGATTCCTGCACTGATCACTGATCAGGAGTCACAGAATTCAAAGAATTCAAAGAAAGGAGTCATCTAATAAATCAAAGAAATCCGGGAACAACAGCGATCGGAAGAACATTTCACACGGCTGCCTTTATACGCTCTATCATTAGTTCAACTTCTATAGGTTTGTTTTTTCTGCGTTTCTTACCCTTTGACCGAGCCGAGCATGGCTCCTTTGACGAAGTGGCGCTGCACGAAAGGATAGGCCAGCAGCATCGGCAAAGTGGCCATGACGATAACGGCCATCTTGATCGACTGTGCCGGCGGAACGATGTCCACGACGCTGGTATTTCCCTGCATGCCGCTGGACACGATGACGATTTGCCGCAGCAACACCTGGATCGGCCATTTGAAGGAATCGTTCAGGTACAAAATAGCGTTCATGTAAGTGTTCCAATACGCTACCCCGTAGAACAGCGATATGGTCGCAATCGACGGCAGCGACAACGGCAGCATGATTTTGAAGAAAACTCCGAAATCGCTGCTGCCGTCGATTTTCGCCGATTCTTCCAGACTATCGGGCAAGGACTGGAAGAAGTTGCGCATAATGATCAGGTTAAACGCATTGACGGCGCTCGGAATAATCATTGCCCAATAGGAGTCAATCAGATGTACGCTTTTTACGACCAAAAAGGTAGGAATCATCCCGCCGCTAAAAAGCATGGAGAATACGACAATAAAATTGACGGGATTTCTTCCGTAAAGATATTTGCGGGATAACCCGTACGCCATCATAGCGGTCAGGGACATGCTGATGAAAGTTCCGATTAAAGTTACGCCGATTGAAACGCCCAAGCCTCTAAAGATGGTCGGCGTTGAAAGAATGTACTTGTAAGCGTCCAGCGAAAACGTGGTTGGAAACAGGATAAATCGCTTCTCTACGATTTCCTGCGTTGAAGCAAATGAACTGAAGATGACGTTGAAAAAAGGCAAGAGACAAATCAAAGCGATGAGCGTCAGTAAAACGCCGTTGACAATGGTAAAGATACGGTCGCCGATGGAATGTTTCTTACGTATGGCCATTCAAGTTTCCTCCTCTTGATTCGTCTGACAATTTCACCTTAACAACCAAAAAAGATTACGTATATAATCCTCAATCTAGGTCTTTTTCGAGAGGTGGAAATAGGATCAAAAATCAAATACTCCTCAGCTTAACCCATAATCATCAAATGAGGCGATAAGCGGAGAAAGCCTGATTCCAGCAGATTTTGTAACCGTTGTCATTTGATGATTATATACGGAATGTTCCCCCATCCAGTACGCTTAACACGTAAAAAGGAAAGGACGAGGAGGTTGTCTAGTGAAAGCATCAAGTACCGCACCAGTGGTTACGGGATTGAAACCCAAATATAAACGTAAGGCTTCTCCGGTTCTCAAAAGCATAAGGCGCAACAAGCTTTTGTACCTCATGATTTTCCCCGGCCTCATCTACTTCATTATATTTAAGTACTTGCCGATGGGAGGACTGGTCATCGCATTTCAGGATTATCAGCCATTCCTGGGGATTACGGGGAGCCCTTGGGTCGGTTTAAAACATTTCGAACGCTTGTTTACGGAGCCTACTTTTTTCATGCTGCTAAAAAATACGCTGATTCTGTTTGGCATGAACATTGTGTTTTTCTTTCCGCTGCCGATCATTCTGGCGCTGATGTTGAACGAAGTGCAGGGCAAATGGTTTAAAAACCTCGTGCAAACGACGATATACCTTCCGCATTTCATGTCCTGGGTTATTATCGTGTCGATCTCGTATGTGCTCCTGAATGTGGACGGCGGCGTGATCAATGAGTTCCTCGCTTCGCTGGGGTTTAGCAAGATCAGCTTTTTGACCTCGCCGGAGTGGCTGCGGACGATCTATATCGTCCAAATCATCTGGAAGGAGCTTGGATGGTCGACGATTATATATCTGGCGGCCATCACGGTCGTGGACACGCAGTTATATGAAGCTGCCGAAATGGATGGCGCCGGACGCTGGAGAAAAACATGGCATATTACTTTGCCGGCGATTCGTCCCGTTATCATTACGCTGTTGATTCTTAAGATCGGCAGCACTTTGGATCTGGGTTTCGAGCATATGTACTTGCTTCTGAATTCCTTGAACCGTGAGGTTGCCGAAATTTTCGATACTTATATTTATACGGCCGGTCTGAAGAACGGGCAGCTGAGCTTTACGACAACCGTCGGCTTGTTCAAAGGTGTCGTCGGATTGACTCTGGTGGTTATATCCAACAAGTTGGCAAGGAAATTCGGTGAAGAAGGCGTGTACTAAGCTTAAGTCCAATATAAATCGAAAAGGGGTAGAAAAGATGAACGTGAAAATGAAACAACTGTCCGTACTTTTGTTAGTCTGTTTCCTTTTGTTGTCCGCTTGCGGACCGAATTCCGACAGTAACCAAGCGAAAGGCGGAAACACTCAGTCAGGCGCAGGCGAGAATGCGGCGGCAGATGAACCGTTCAACCTCTCATGGCTGAATATTTTGCATACGGCTTCCCCGCCATCGGGCGATGTCCAATCGCTCATTGAAGAAAAAACAAATACGAAAATCAAAATGTCATGGATACCCGATGCGTCCAAAGAAGAGCGGATTAATACGGCGCTTGCGTCCGACTCGCTGGCGGATATCGTCTCTTTGACTTTTCTTGATAACGCATCGGTACGTAACGCACTGAAATCGGGGATGTTTTGGGAAGTCGAGCCTTACCTGGATGAATTCCCGAATTTGGCGGCGATTCCCGAGGAACAGCGGCAAGCCGGTTCGATCAGCGGCAAGCTGTACGGGGTTCCTCTTCTGAAAGACATTGCGCGCAACGGCGTGGTCATTCGCAAAGACTGGCTGGATAAGCTGGGCCTGAAGGTCCCGAAGACGACCGATGAATTAATGGCTGCGGCCAAAGCGTTCACCGAGCAGGATCCGGACGGCAATGGGACAAAAGATACTTACGGATTTGTAGACCGCAACGATTTGATCTACGGGGCATTCAAAACGTTAGGTTCTTATTTTGGCACCCCCAACAACTGGAAAGTGAGCGAGGATGGCAAATTTACGCCGGAGTTTGACACCGATGAATACGTCAAGACGATGGACTATATGAAAGCATTGTATGATAACCACTACATTAACCAGGATTTTGCCGTTACGGCCAAGAAGGATCAGCAGGAGGCCTTCATGCAAGGCAAAGCGGGAATTTATGTCGGCGCTTTATTTGACGGCAAAAACCTGCTTATCGGGGCCAAAGGGATTCAGGATATGATGGAGCTCGCGCTTGTGAACGATATTACGACGACCGGCAATGAAAGCGATCGGGCGATCTGGGCGGCAGGCGGCGGGATCGGCGGGCTGTTGGCCTTTCCTAAATCGGAAGTTAAAGATGAAACGGAATTGAAACGTGTATTGAAATTCGTGAACGATCTGATGGACGAAGATGTTTTTGCCTTGATGACTTATGGCATCGAAGGCGTTCATTACACCGCCGATGCGGATAAGGCCGTGACGATTACCGATCAGGATAAGTGGACGCAGGAGGTTCAGCCGTATGCCTCTTCCCGTCCGAGGGAGCCGGGTTATCAAATTCATGACGCGGATCCGCTGAAAGCCGAAGCGGCTAGACAGATCAAGGAAAATGAGAAATACGCGGTCTACAATCCGGCCTTATCGCTGGATTCGGAAACCTTCACGACCATGGGGTCGGAGCTGCAAAAAATAATTACGGACGCTACTTATAAATACATGCTTGGCAACACCGATTTGAACGGATTTAAGGCGGAGGTGGAGAAATGGAAGCAAGCCGGAGGCAGTAAAATGATCAGCGAATACGAAGCTGCCTATCGAGAGGCAAATTCTTAATCCGCAGTAATAGAAGGGGTTGTTGAACTCGCACTAGAGTTAGATATTGAGAAAAAATTAAGAATCAAGGGGTCCTTCCCTAAACCTGCGGGAAGGGCCGCCATCTTTTTGCCGAGAGGGTGTAAATTAACGGATGGAATGGGCTGAAAAGACGGCAAAATCCGTCATGGAGCGGACGCCGAAACTATACGATGACGATGCGTATCACGGGAAATGGTCATACGATTACGGGGTCGTATTGAGGGGGTTTGCCCTGCTGTGGAAAAGGACGGGGAATCGGAAGTATTTTCAGTATATTCGGGACAATATGGATTATTTTATCCGGGAAGACGGGAGTATCCGGGGATACCGTCAGGATGAATTCAATATTGACCACATCAATAACGGCAAGCTGCTGTTTTTGCTGTATCAGGAAACCGGTTTGGAGAAATACCGGCAAGCGGCCAGGCTGCTGAGAGAGCAGCTAGCCAGTCATCCGCGCACATCGGAAGGAGCGTTTTGGCACAAACAAATTTACCCCTTTCAAATTTGGCTGGATGGCCTTTATATGGGAGCGCCGTTCTATCTGGAATATTTGCTGACCTTTGAAGAGGGAAACGGACTGGACGATGCGACAAAGCAGTTTATTCTGTGTGAAAAGCATACGAAAGACGCCGATACCGGGCTGCTGTATCATGCCTGGGATGAGAAAAAGGTTCAACCCTGGTGCGACCCTGTCACCGGATTGTCCCCGAACTTTTGGGGCCGTTCCATGGGCTGGTATGTCATGGCCCTGGCGGATGTGCTGGAGCTGCTTCCGAGCGACCACGGCGATTATGTCGAGCTCGTCCGGATCCTGAACGGCGTGCTGGCGGCTTTGAGAAACTATCAGGATGAAACGAGCGGCGTCTGGTACCAGGTCGTGAATCTGGGCGGCCGCAAAGGCAATTATTTGGAGGCTTCGGCCTCCAGCATGATCGTATTTGCGATCGCAAAGGGGATTCGAATTGGGGTATTGGATGCGGACGATTGGCAGGAGACGTTGGATAAGGCTTTCCGGGGACTGATTGCGGAATTTGTGCTGGAAACGAAGGCGGGCTGGGTCAATTTGAACAAAAACTGTATGGTAGCCGGTTTGGGAGGCGCCGCTCGCCGGGACGGGACCTATGCGTATTATCTCAGCGAGCCGATTGTTGCGAACGATCCGAAGGGAGTCGGGGCATTCCTGCAGGCTTGTGCCGAAGTGGAATGGCTGCAAAAACCATAGGACGGATTTTGGAACGGAGGAAGAGGGATATGCAAGTGTTTAACGTTGCCGATTACGGGGCGGCCGGGGACGGGATGGCGCTGGCGACCGCAGCGTTTCAATCTGCCATCGATGCGGCGAGCGCGGCAGGCGGCGGGACGGTATTCGTTCCGGCGGGACAATATTTGACCGGTTCAATATGGATGAAAAGTCACGTCGAGCTGAATGTAAGCCCTGGGGCCGTGTTGTCATTTAGCACGGATCCGGGGCACTATCCGGCCGTTAGCTCCAGATGGGAAGGCGTTCTCCGGCAGGTGCATGCTTCGTGCATTTTCGGCCGAGATCTGGAAAATGTAGCGATTACGGGCGGCGGCACGCTGGATGGGAACGGCCGGACGTGGTGGGACAAGAAGCGGAACGCGCCGGAGGAACTGGAGTTTCCCCGGCCGAAGCTGATCAGCCTGGATGGCTGCCGCCGCGTGAGGCTAAGGGATCTGAAGCTGATCAACTCCCCGAGCTGGACCGTCAATCCCATTTGCTGCTCCGATGTCACGATCGACAATTTGTCCATCCATAATCCCGCCGATTCGCCGAACACGGACGGTATCAATCCGGAATCGTGCCAAAATGTACGGATCAGCAATTGCCATATCGATGTGGGGGACGACTGCATTGCGATTAAGGCGGGCACGGAGGACACGGCGGAGCGGATTCCCTGCGAAAATATTACGATCACCAATTGCACGATGGTGCACGGTCATGGCGGCGTGGTGCTGGGCAGCGAGATGAGCGGGAGCATCCGCAACGTCACGATCACCGGCTGTGTATTCCAGCATACCGACCGCGGCATCCGCCTGAAATCCCGGCGCGGACGCGGGGGAATCGTGGAAGATATCCGCATCGGCAATATCGTCATGGACGACGTCATTTGTCCGTTCATCATGAATCTGTACTATTTCTGCGGACCGCGCGGCAAAGACAAATACGTATGGGATAAAAATCCTTATCCCGTGACGGAGGAAACCCCTTGCTTTCGGCGCATCCACTTCGCGAACATTACCGCGCGCCGGGTTCATGCCGCCGCCGGGTTTTTATACGGCCTTGCCGAGCGGTACATTTCCGAAATTACATTTGATCATATCGATATTTCCATGGCGGAACATGCCGTCCCCGGAGTCCCGGCCATGATGGCGGGTATTGGCGAAATGAACAATCGGGGCTTTTACCTCGGAAACGTAAGACAGATCCGGTTTCACCATGTCACGATCGAAAATCATGAAGGACCGGCTTTTTATGTGGAGAATGGAGAGCAGGTTGTTGTGGAGCATTGCGAGTCCAGAAACACGAAGGGTGAGGAAAAGCTGTTGGAACAAGTGACGGTTGCGCCAGCGAATCCGGATATGCAGGACTAATTCAGGCGAGGAGGCGGGGAATTATGATTGCGGATAGAAATAAGACGGGTTTTGTCCAAAACCCGATCCTGCCCGGTTTTAACCCCGATCCTTGTATTGTAAGAGTCGAAGACGTTTATTACATTGCGGTATCTACGTTCGAGTGGCTTCCCGGGATCCGAATATACGAATCGCCCAATCTCGCCGATTGGGCGCATTGCACGGATTTGCTAACCCGTCAGATAGACCTAAAAGGAAATCCTAAAAACTGCAGCATTTGGGCTCCTCAGCTCAGCTATCATGACGGATTGTTGTATCTCTTATATACCGATGTGAAAAGTACGAAGCGCCCTTTTAAGGATTGCCACAATTATTTGATGACCGCTCCATCGATTTATGGTCCTTGGTCGGAGCCGATATACCTGAACAGCAGCGGATTCGATCCCTCCTTATTCCATGATGGTGACGGCCGCAAGTGGCTGCTCAATTGCTTATGGGATTACCGCATAAGTGAAGGCAACAAGTCGAGCGGAATCGTCATTCAGGAATATGCCCCCCGTTTGGGAAAGCTCGTCGGCGAGCCGGTGAAATTGTTCGATGGCACGCCGCTGAAAAAAACGGAAGCCCCCCATCTTTATCAGCGAGCCGGTTACTATTATCTCATTACGGCCGAAGGAGGAACCGGCACGGGGCATGCCGTTACCGTGGCGCGTTCCAGGGAGCTGTTAGGATCTTATGAAGTCGATCCGTTCAACCCGATGCTGACATCGCGAAATGATCCGGGACTGGCGCTGCAGTGCGCCGGCCACGGCAGCCTGGTTGAGACGCCCGGCGGCGAATGGTATATGGCGCATTTGTGTACGCGCCCTGTCGAGGGGCAATATGCCATCTTAGGAAGAGAAACCGCACTGCAGCAGGTTTATTGGGACGATCAAGGCTGGCTCCGCCTGTCCGCGGGCGGAAACGCTCCGCGGCAGCGGGTGCCGCTGCCCCGAGGGACGGCCGAGCCGAAAGTAGCGGCGACCGATTTTGAAGATGATTTCTCGGGGCCGGAACTGAAGAAAAACTGGAACACGCTGCGGATCATGCCGGACGAAAGCTGGTGTTCACTATCCGCAAGAAAGGGCTGCTTGCGGATTCAGGCGGGTGAATCCGCGCAAAGCTTGTTCCGCCACCATATCGTCGCGATCCGCCAAACGGACATGTCGTTCCGGGCGGAGACGAAGGTGGAATACGAGCCGGTTTCTTTTTTGCAAATGGCCGGGCTGATGCTTTATTTAAACGAGGATAATTATTGGTGTGCTTGCGTCAGTCATGAAGAAGGCTTGGGCAAGGTGCTGAGGCTCATGCGCTGCGAAAGGGATAAATTCGAACTGGAACCGGTCCTGATCGATATCGGCCAGGCGAAAGCGATCCAACTGGCGGTTGACGTAGCTGGAGTAAACGGACAGTTCTATTACCGCACGGAAGATAAAGAAGAGTGGCGCGTACTGGGCGGAACCCGAAATATTGGCTTCCTGTCGGGCGGTTTTACCGGCAACTATATCGGGATCGCCGCGCACGACATGAATCGATTTGGCGGCAGCTTCGCGGACTTTGAATATTTCCGGTATCGCGGCCGGGACAAACAGGACTGACTGGGGAAGAGCCTGGAAGGGGGAAGGAACCGCATGGATTCGAGCCCGGACGATGCACGTGAAAAATTGCGGGGATTGCTGGGTGATCTGCCTCGTGAGGAGGGGCCGGTCTTGTCCAGGGTCCAGCATATCGAGGAACGGGACGGGTATTTGCTGGAGACGCTGCTGCTGGAACTGAACGGGATAGAAGCGGTTCCGGCTTATCTGGCTAAACCGCGGGAAGGAACCGGGCCGTTTCCGCTCGTGGTCTTTAACCACTCCCATGGCGGAAATTATGGGAACGGACGCAAGGAGTTGATCGCCAGCGGCTCTTATCTGCAGGAGCCTTCGTTTGCAAAAGTGTTAACCGGTATGGGCTGTGCAGCGTGCTGCATCGATATGTGGGCCTTTAACGAACGCGGCGGGAAGACCGAAAGCGAGCTGGTCAAAGAAATGCTGTGGAACGGCCGGGTAATGTGGGGCATGATGCTCTACGACAACCTGCGGCTGCTGGATTACATCTCCGGCCGACAGGATATCGACGCTTCGCGGATCGCCACGATCGGCATGTCGATGGGTGGCCTGATGGCCTGGTGGCTGGCCGCGCTCGATGAACGGATCAAGGTAACGGTCGACATCTGCGGTCAGGTTGATGCCGGGACACTGATTGCCAAAAGAGGACTGGACCATCACGGCTTTTATTTCTATGTTCCCGGTTTGTTGAAGCACTTCACCACTTTGGATATCCAAAAATTGATTGTACCGCGTCCCCGGTTGAGCTTAACGGGCCAAAACGACCGGCTGTGTCCGATTGAAGGCGTACAGCTGCTGGATCAAGGTCTGCGTGAGGCTTATGCGGCAGCCGGACGGCCGGAGCATTGGCAGACCGTCGTTACCGGAGGCGGCCATATGGAAACGGCGGAAATGCGAGCCGCCTGGACGACGTTTATGCGGCGGTATATAAGTTGAACAAAAGAAAGTAATCTGGCAAGAGCGTGAAAAGTTCTGGAAGAAACGGTAGTGGTCGCCTTTGTGCGGATCTCAACATTATCTGAATACGCTCATTCATTAGTTCAACTTATATCAGTGAAGCGGTACGCCGAGTTTTGCCGGAGGAGAGGGATATGCGATGCAACTCTGGGTGGGCAGGGAACCCGGCTGCGATACAGCGACGATTCAAGCGGCAGTCGACATCGCAGAGCGGAAGTCCAACAACGTGCCGGGGGCGATATACATTTTGCCCGGCGTCTATGAGGAAACGGTGCGAATCTACCGGTCCAATCTGGCTATCATCGGCCTCGGGGAGGTGGCGATTCGGATGAACCGATATGCCAGAGAGTTGGATGAGTATGGGAAGGAGATCGGGACGTTTGCCACGCCGACTTTATTTTTGGGCGGCAGCCGCTTGCTTTTGGACCATCTGATCGTCGAAAATACGGCCGGAACCGGCGAGCGCTTTGGGCAGGCGCTCGCCGTTTATGCGCATAGCGATCTGTCCTTGTTCCGGCACTGCACTTTCAAGGGGTATCAGGATACGCTATTCACCGGTCCTCTGCCGCCGGCGATGAAATCGGGGGGAGCGTTTGGCGGAATTCCTCTGAAGGAATATCATGGTGGGTATCGTCAAATGTATCGGCATTGCCGGATTGAGGGCAACGTCGATTTTATTTTTGGCGGGGCGACGGCATACTTTGACCGCTGCGAGATTCGAAGCTTGCCCCGGGAGGGGGGGAAGCCCGGGTATATTACAGCGGCCTCCACGCCGCAAGGGCAAGAGTACGGTTATGTGTTCCGGGATTGCTATTTATCCGCGGCGCCTGGAGTAAAAACAGGCTCGGTGTATCTGGGCCGTCCGTGGCGGGAATTCGCCAAGACTGTGTTCGTGGGCTGCCGGACGGGAGCTCATATTCATCCGCAGGGTTGGGACAACTGGGGCGATCCGGCGAATGAGGCGACCGTTTGCTATGGGGAATACGGTTTGGGCGATCGCGCCAAGGAGATTCGCCTGCAGCGGACGGCATGGGCTGAATGCAGCGAACGAGGCGATGAAGCGTGGAGCAAGGAGCGTATATTTGGAGAAGCTGCGGCATTTACTCCAACATGGACAGAGTCGACTTGAAAATCGGCGGGGTGAGGAAGGGGACCTGAAGATGTAAGAAGCTTCAGCTAACATTATATACTTAAATTATTTTTGGGCCACGGATAAGAAATGGGGGCTCATGCCCATCTGAACATTCCATCTACCAATCGGGGCTTACGCCCCTCGGTTGTCGGATGTATAATCATGGAAGAAGCTCAGACAGCAGACGCCCCGGCCCAAGGATGAGAGCTATCTATGGCCGGGGCGTTTTTGTAATTTTAATTTGCTTTTTATCGGCTTATTTGGAAATTGAGATACTAAGAATTCTAGTGATGAGGAGGGGATCTTATGTCACGGAAAGCAAAACTTATGTGTTTAGTAATTACAAGACGAAAAAACATATTATGAAGTTCTCGATTGAAAAAGGAAAGCCGGTATTAAAGCTCAAATTTTATGCTTCAACAGACTACTCCTTTATTTTTCATGAAAGTGTCAGAGCCGTCATTGAAGAGTATAACTACAAATACACCGGATGTTATAACTGTGTAAAATGCGAGGATAAGCTGGAGGGGGATGAGCATATATATGCGGATGGCCGCAAATATTTCAGATGCGGCGGGGAATTGATAAGTATCCGTAACCCGATAACGCATAAGGAAATTCTGGAAATTCCGGACTGCTGAATACGCAGCATCAATATTTTTTATCCGGCTTGGAATGAAGGAATAAACTTTGAACGTGAATTCGGGATGACCTAGTTGAATGGTGAAAGCGGGGAACGAAAATATGATTGCAACCATATCATCCATTGTATTTTCAATCTTGGTTTCTATTGTCATTCTTTTTCAAGCAGCCTTAGCTGCAGGCCTGCCGTGGGGGAAATATTCAATGGGCGGGAAATTTCCCGGGAAGTATCCGCCACCCATGCGGGCAGCCTGCCTGATCCAGATCGTTGTTCTGATATTCATAGCGGTCATTGTACTGAGTAAATCCGGCTTTATACTTCCGGGTTGGGATGCGTTTTCGAATCGGGCGATTTGGTTTGCGGTTGCCTTTTCCATGATTGCTACAATTTTAAATATAATGACAAAAAGTGTTTGGGAAAAAAGAATATGGGCGCCCGTCTCATTGCTTCTGCTTATTACAAGCCTTATAGTAGCTATTGTCTAATAACGGGCGAAACGAATGACCCAAGCTATCAGAAATCAGCGAGAAGGGAATAACAAAATGGATGATACCTTTAGAACCGTTTATCCCAGAACAAAACTTCATTTGCTTGCCATGATCATCATTGAGGGAAGTCTTTTTATAAATGTATTAGTTGACCGTGACGGTCCATTTAAGTACGTTGCCTATTTTATAATGTTCGGTGTATTGGTTTATATTATGGCGATAATCAAGCGAATGTTTTTCACTGAATTCAGTATTACTTTAGGAACGGATTACGTAATATCCTCGAGCGGTAAAAAGTATGAAGCAGCTCGTATTGAATGCGTTTATATGAGTTATAAAAGAATTGGGATTAAAGTGAAAGGCAAGCGACTGGTGCCTATGGATTTATGTTTTTATTTCAATAAGAGCGAGGAAACAAGCGGATTAAATCAAATTGCCGAATGGGCTGAAATCAACAAAAAAGAAGTAAAAAATAAATTTTTTCAAACGTTGATGTAGAGTTGTTCGCAAGAAGGAGTGAAGGTGATATCCATGAGTGGGGAATATATAACACTTAAAAGATTCATATGATCCTGTAAGGAATCAATGAAATTCAGGTACAAGGTGGTGCGAGAGATACAACTACTTTTTATATGCAGCAGGAACAAATGGAGGAGTTTAACGGCAGAAAAGATTTTTAGCGGTCGAAACGGACATGAAGCAAGATCGGCCGGGACAGAAGAAAATGCCAGGGTCAGAGTAACGGAAGGTCACATAGGCTGGGCGGATTTGATCTTCGTCATGGAAAAGAAGCATGTTAGAAGGCTGCAGGACAAATTTAGAACTGAAATAAGCGGTAAACGAATCGTTTGTTTAAACATACCCGATGACTATCGATTTATGGATGAGGATTTAATCGAGATCCTTGAAGCAAGAGTTCAAGACTATGTCGATATATAATTCGGCAAGTATCTGAGAGGGATTTAAGCATGAATCAAAACCATTCAAGAAACATTTACTGGATAGGAGGTTCTCCGTGTTCCGGTAAAAGCACCATAGCAGAGCGATTAACGGAGAAGCATGATTTTATTTATTACAAATGTGATGAAGCTTATCACCAGCACATACAGAGATGTCTGCCTGAGCTTCAACCCATTATGGCCAAAGTGAAGGATTTATCGATAAATGATCTTTTTTCGCGGCCCGTAGATCGGCAGGTTGAAGAAACGATCCGATTTTATCGGGAAGAGTTCGGATTTATTCTGGAAGATACAGCGTCTATTTCTTCAAATAGGCCAATTCTGATTGAGGGAGCGGCTTTATTGCCTGAGAACGTGTCTCCGTTCCTTGACTCCCTGAATCGGGGGATATGGATGATACCTACGGCAAAATTTCAAATTGAGCAGTATGCTAAAAGGGATTGGGTTCGGTCGATTTTAGAAAATTGTAGGGATCCCAAGCAGTCGTTTGAGAATTGGATGAATCGGGATATTGAATTTGCGCGATTCATCAATAAGGACGCACAAAGCAGAGGGTTAAGAACCATTGTTGTCGATGGAAGGAATACATTGGAAGAGAACTTAGCGATTGTCGAAGAACATTTTAAACTATATTAGCTAAGTCTCCGATTTCAATCAGATTCCCTTCGGGGTCCGCTATAAAAAAGTTTCTCATCCCCCATGGTTGGTTCGCTATCTCGGTTACGATCCTGACGTTAAGGTTTCTGAGTCTTTCATATTCTTGATCAACTTCAGGCGTAGTAAATCCCAGGTACATTTCCATCGTGAGATTCATTCCGTTTGGCGGATAATATGTTTCTCCAATGGCCTCTGCAAAATCCTTGCGATCATACATAAATAATCCGTCATTGCCTTTTTTGAAGCTTGCAAACATTCCTCCGTCCCAATTCACTTCAAAGTTCAGTACATCCCTGTAAAACGAGACCATCTTGTTCATGTCTTCCACAAACAGACCAACGTCCTTCATACTTGCTTCCTCCTTTTAGTGAAACCGAGCAAAAGTAGTTTGAGTTTGCTTTTTGCCAAGAATGCGCTTACATACAATTGTAATTTTTTGCAATTTAACCGTCAATATCAAGTGCGCTAGGAATGTGTATAGTCTTCGACACCCCCGGCGGTTAGAGGTATAATATGGAAGAGACTTTACCGGGAAAAATTGGAGGGATGTCATGTGCTTCGCGTTGGGGCTATCGCTGCTGCTAACTTTCGCATATAAGATCGTTGAGGTCATTACCGGAAAGATATTATCGGCGAGGCTGGCAAAATACAGTACCTACATATGGGCTTTTCTTGTTGTGCTTTTACTTCCTCTTTTCGAGGATAACTACATATTCAGTTTGCCAAATCATCTAAAAAGCGCAATGCCGGCTTTTCTGGTGGTCTTGTTCGTAAATTATTTGATATCACGATATTCGGGGTATAATCCTGTCGGCCGGTTTTACACGATGAATTTTATATTTCTTTTTCCGGTCATTGAAGAAATCCTCTTTCGAGGATTGATACTTCCCTACTTGAATCAATATTTAAATTTGACAGCTTTTATGCAAGTAATATATATGCCGATTACATTACCTGTGCTAGTCTCCGCATTGCTTTTTGCGATTTGTCACTTGCAGTATTATAAATTATCCCTTCAGAGCGCCCGGTTTTTGTTGTTTGCATTTTTGGGCGGAATTATTTTTGGCGCCATAACGGATTTGACCCATTCGATTTTGTTCTCTATTTTATTGCATATGGAATTTAATATGTTAGCCGTGCATTTCGCGAAAAAGTCCAGGTTCTGACTTCCGTAACGTTCAGTTGCTTGAAAAATGAGGTGCAGCATACGTGATCATTCATTCCAAAGATTTTCTCGTGCAGGATCTTAAGTACACGATACGTTCGGCAGTCCTGGCCGATGCCAACGAACTCTCGAAATTACGCCTGCGGATCGACGGAGAAACGGAAAACATGGACAGGGAGAGCGGGGAAGCTTTCATCGATCGGCAAGGTTTCGAACATTTGATTCGGGCGGATACGGAGCATCCCAGGAATTTATTTTTAGTCGCCGTCACCCAAGACCGGATCGTTGGTTTCTCCAGGTGCGAAGGGAGCCATTTGAGCCGGACCTCTCATATCGTAGAATTCGGAGTATGTGTTTTGCAAGAATTTTGGGGGCATGGCATTGGCAAAAATTTGCTAAGAGAATCTATCGAATGGGCCGATGCTCAAGGCATTAAAAAAATGACGCTAAAGGTTCTGGAGACGAATCAAAAAGCGATTCACCTGTATTCCAATCATGGATTTGAGATTGAAGGGATACTCAAAAAAGATAAATATCTATCGGACGGGAATTATTACAATACGATCGTGATGGGAAGGTTCTGATTTAATAGACGGACGAAAACAGACATAGAATTCATAGGCAGGTGCAATGATGTCAACGGCTACCGTTCGGACCGTGCGCCATGAAGAATTGGCGGAACTTTTAATGCTCTATAGGCATCTTCACCAAGACGACCCCGTCATGGATGAAGAGGAAATCAAAGATTTGTGGGATGAGATCATCGATGATCCTTTGACGAAGATCGTGGTTGTTGAGCATGGAGGCAAACTTGTATCCACTTGCGTATTATCGGTAATAAGAAATCTAACAAGAGGCGCAAGGCCCTACGGATTAATTGAGAAGTTGTAACGCATCCGAAACATAGGAAGAACGGGTTTGGCCAAATGGCCTTGAATAAGGCGACAGAATACGCTGAAGAGATGAACTGTTATAAAGTCATGTTAATGACCGGTTCGAAAAAAGAAGAGGTACATCGGTTTTACGAGAGCTGCGGGTTTGAAAAAGGGGTAAAAACAGGATTTATAAGAACTATCGAGTGATTTTTAGCTATCAAGAGGGAGGTTCTTACAATATGGCATTGACGAGGGAGTTAATGGAACAGATAACAAACAGAAGCCGTATACGAGAGGGCAAACACGATGAAGAATAAACGAAAAACTAGAGATCTGTTCTATGTGAACGGAAGCGACATCGAAGATAAATGCTTTTATTCTTACGGAATTGAATTTAACGAGTTTATGTCATGTGTCGACCATAGGCCTGAAAATCTAGTTTTGCTGAAACATGATTTCGGTAACGCGCAGTGGAATTCCCACTCCCGGTTTGATTACGTTACGTCCCAAGAAATAGACGAGCTAATCGAAGATGATGTCTGCGGGTATGGGGATTTTTGCTGGGTAGATATCCATGAGGAAGACCTTAATGATTTGACTAAATTCCAACTTGCGGAGCTATTGTTCTTTGGTCATTTTGCCAAGCCTTTAAATGAAGTGCCGAAGGACAGATTCGCTTATTATGCCCATGACGACGGATGGTTTAACAAGCTTTACGTTAGCCATTTGGAAGACTATGAGACTCTTCTGTCAAACGTCATTGTATCCAAACTGCGAAAGTTTACGAGGAAATCCGTGATCGATATTCCGAGCGATATCTCAAGCGTTCTTCTTGATTTGACTAAGGATGGTTTGTTTGTGGACTTTACCAAGATGGATAAAAGTGAGCACGAGCTGAAAATTCCCATAACCCTTGTTGGCAAATACAAAGATATGGACAAAATCGATGATATCAAGGAAAAGATTCCGGACTATGGGATATGGCTGGTTTTATCGAAAAAGATATGGAAGCTTATTGAAGAAGATTAATAAGGGGAATAAGGGGGGAGTTAATGACTTCCATCGCTGTAATTACGGATGTTCATGGAAATAGCCCAGGATTAAAAGCGGTACTGAATGATATCGGCCGTTCGCATGCGGAGCGAATCTACTGTTTGGGGGACGTTGTGGGGATAGGCCCGGACTCCAATCAGGTACTTGGGATGCTGACGGAAAGAGACGATGTATCATTTGTGCTTGGCAATCATGAAATAGCGATTTTAGCTGCATTTCACCATCAAGAGCCCCCGAAAGGGAATGAAGAGGAACGTGTACATCATGAGTGGTTAGCGCAGCGAATGGACCCCAAGTATATTGAACGGATGAGAAAATGGCCGATGCAGCTGGAAGAGTTCATTGAAGGAAGCAAAGTTTTGTTTACTCACTATCATCTTGACCCAAAGAACGGGTTTCGCCAAGTTGATCTTTCTCCGACAACGGAAAAATTGGATCAAACGTACGCGGAGACCCATTACAAGCTGGTCTGCTTCGGCCACCACCATGTTGTTCATCAGTTTGAATCCCTCGAAAGGACCTATTTTAACCCAGGATCGTTAGGTTGTTACGATAAACCATTGGCAAGGTATGGGATCGTAACTATTTCGAACGGCAAAATACATACCGAACAGCATGAGGTTCCCTACGATAATACGGCATTTTTGCGATCCTATGAGGAATTAAAGGTCCCCGAACGGGAATTTATACTAAGAATTTTTCACGGGGGCCAATACCATGAACCATTATAAAATCTACGGCGAGCCGCCCTATAGCAGCTTTTTGATCCATGGCGGCCCCGCGGCGGCAGGTGAAATGGCTCCGCTATCGAAGATGCTTTGCGGCACCATAGGCATTGTGGAACCTTATCAGACAAAGGGTTCCATCAAGGAATTGCTGGTCGAGCTGAAAGAAGTGATTGAAGAGACCGGGGCTGCGCCCGTTAACTTGGTTGGTTACTCGTGGGGGGCTTGGCTGTCTTTGATCTTTTCTTCGGTTTATCCGGAGTTGGTCCGTAAGCTGATTCTCGTAGGGAGCGGGCCGTTTGAAGACAAATATGTCCAGAAGATGAACCAAGCCAGAATCGGCAGGATGACCGACATGGACAAAATAAAGCTGGATGAACTTACGGAACAGTTAAGCTCGGGCGAAGGCGAAAGAACGCAAATTTTAAGCGAATTCGGAAAATTTATGTCAGGGTTGGACAATTATGACGCCGTGCCGGATGAATCCGATGATGTTCATCTGAACTTCGAACATTATCAAAGCATATGGGAAGAGGCCAGTTTGCTAAGAAAAAACGGCGAGCTGCTTGAACACGGAAGAAGAATAACCTGCCCGGTTGTCGCCATACATGGCACTTATGACTCTCATCCCTACACGGGGGTGATTGAACCTCTATCTCCAATCATTAAGGATTTCAGATATGAATTAATTGATAAATGCGGACATACGCCTTGGAAAGAGCGGCATGCGAGCAGCAGCTTTAAAGCCTTATTGCTTAGAGAGTTAAAAAAGGGTGACGGCATTGAGGAGATAGTTGATATGTCTTATCACATTAGAAAAGCTGAACCCGGAGACATAGAACACCTTTCCGACTTGTTTTACGATTTTATTTCCAGAGCTTCGAGCGTAGGCAAAATGCAAGAACAGTTAAAGGTAATCACCGAGGATAAAAATTATTATGTTGCGGTTGCGGATAATGGCGATAAAGTGATCGGAACCGCGATGGGAATTATTTGCTATGACCTTGTCGGAGATTGCGGAACTTTTATGTTAGTTGAGAATGTAGTCGTTGCCCCGGATTATCAAGGGCATGGAGTAGGCAAAGCCCTCATGGATTCCATTGAGGAGTTTGGAAAAGAGCATCAGTGCAAGTATGTGATTCTGGTATCCGAAAGCGCGCGCGAAGGATCGCATCAATTTTATCAAGCTATCGGGTACACCACGGATCAGAAGGGGTTCAAAAAGAAGCTGTAATTCAATTCTCTGAAACTGCCTTACAAGGAGGATTTTGATGAAATACGATACGCTTTGGCCGGTGATTGAGCGCTTGAAGAAGCACAACATTACATATGCTCTTGGCGGCAGCGGGTTATTGTTCTATTTGAATTTGGTCGATTCCATAAATGATTGGGATATTACAGTAGAATGTCCCAAAGAAGAGCTTATTGTCGCTATCGGGAATGATGATTGGTTTGAACAAAAAAGCGGAGATTACCCGTTTGCTAGCCAGTATCGGATAAAAATTCCGTCGCTTAATATCGATTTCATAGGCTACTTTGCTTGCCATACTGAAGATGGGGTAATAAATCTACCGGTTCATCATTTTGATACATGGGGTGGGATAAATATATCCAGCCCTGAAGTTTGGTATGTGGCATATCATCTCATGAATAGGGGCACAAAGGCGAATTTGCTTTTGAATTATATGAAAGCGAATCGGGAGAAAACGAATGCCTCATTGATCAACGACTTGATCGGAACGAATATTCTGAGTAAAGAAATGAGGCAAGAACTGCGTTCATTAATTTGACTTGCCGAAGAAATACGCAAACAGCGCCCCTGATAAATATGGGCGCTGTTTGCGTATTTCGGTTACGAAACGACTTTATCGGGACTACCCGGATTATCGATGGCTTGTCGGGTGATTCTCCGTCAACGGTATCTCGTTGTTAAAGAGGCGGTTGATGTCCCCGGCCAGTCTGAGATAGAAATCCGACGACAGCGAGACCCCATCGGCGTCCAACGTCAGGAAATACTGATTGTTCGGGATCATGGAGCTGTTTTCGGCAGCCTTAGCGATTGCGGTCCCCTCGTCGTATTCGTCGAACATCGCTACATAGCCTGTAGAAATCCCGAGGCTTTTCATATCGTAGGCTTGCCGCCACATGAAATCGCCGTGCAGCCGCGGGATTTGATTTGGCTGCGCTCCTTTATCCTTGTTCATATTGGACCAGGCAAAACCCGGAAAAATAACCGGCTGGTAATCGATGCCGTTCTGTTGAGTAAAGGTAAAGTCAGGTCCGTACTGCCACTGCTTGTAATGGTCAGCCCCGTCAAGCCCGCTGAAACGACCGACAAACCAGGGCGAAATCATATCCAGCGATTTGTAAACGTCAAGGAAACCCGGCTTGGAATCTTCGTTGCCATCACGCCAGTGGGTAGGCACTCCGCCGATGACATAATAACCTTGATTCTTGAACCAGCTGATCAGAGAAGCTGCTTCTTCGACGGTTCCCGGCCGATCGGTAAACCCGATGCCCCAAATGCAGACCACAGGCTTGCCGTCTTGCTTCGCATAAGCCGGGGAGGAGGTCAGGCGCATATTGTTAAGAACGTTGGTGTTCCAGTCATGCTCAACGGCTTGTACCCAATTGCTGGGGTTCATGCCCGTGATGTCATACATCACGTAAAACTTGCGGTCATAAGTCTCGGCCGCATTTTTGACCTTGACCGCTACGCTGTCCCGGTTCATTCTCCAGCCATCCGGTGCGTCGCTTGCGCTGGCGCCGAACCGTTGCAGGGCTGCGCCGCTGATATTGTAAGTTTTCATCCATTCGAAGTGCTTGTTTACCGTTTCCTGATCATAGGACGAGAAGAGCTTAGCCGGCTGGCCGTTGCCCAGATTTCCCAGATTGGTGGAATACAGCTTGGAATATTCGCGAAGATCCGGGTAAAGTTCAAAATTCACATTGGAGTTGGGGGTTGGAGCGCTGCTATTCTTCGACCAGTGAATCCATCCATTATTGGGAGAATCGTCGCCGGCGGCATTAAACCACCCTTGGTATCCGGCAAAAAGTTTCCCGACGACGTCTCCGCCGCTTGGAGGAGTAGGAGGATCTTGCGGGTCGGAAGGGGAGGCGCCAAACGCAAACCAGAGAATATTAAACAAATTGCCGCTGGCCCCGGTGAATTTCAAATACAAATCGTGCGTCCCGGTCACCGAGCCGATCGTCGCCGAATTGGTGACCCAATTTTGCCAGCCGCCCGTATTGGATACCGCGGAGGTTCCGACCAAGGGGCCGGTTAAACTGTCCAAACGGATTTCAATCGCACCTCCGTTTGCATTGCTTGCTACCCGCGCCTTAAAGCTGTTGGCACCGTTTCCAAAATCCACATCGTTAAAGGCGATATAATCCCCGTTATCGATAAAGGCGATATTTTGCCCGCCCTCGCTGGAGGACTCTAACTGAATGCCGAATTGACTGTCGTACCCGGAGGCGGCAATTTGGTCAAAAGCGGAACGCGTTGGCGTTGGATTCGGATCCCCGGGAGGAGGCGTCTCGGGCCCGTATACTTCCATTTCGGAGACCTGTCCGCCGGTTGCCCCGGAATTGACCGTGAAATTGATTTTGATATATCTTGCCGAAGTAGCCGGGAAGGTGATATCCGCCGTGTTAGTGCCCGAATGGAAGGTATAAACGGCGGAATTAACCACCGTACTGTAATTTGCGTCATCGTCGCTTTTCTGAACCGACAGGGTTTGAGTTCGATCTCCCCAAAAATCCGGCAGCTTAAGTTTTACTTGATCAACGGTATTCACGCTGCCCAGATCGACACGGATCCAGTTGGGATACGCGTTTGGAGTTCCTTCCCAATATGTCGCCTGATTACCGTCATTGGCATTTTGAGCAGTATAGACTTGCGTAAAGCTTCCGGCCGTAATCGGCTTGTTTAAGGCCAGATTTCCCGCCGCCGATACCGTGCTGGAAGGAAGAGAAAATGATGAGATGACCAGAACAAACCCGAGCAACCAAGCGGAAAAACGTTTGACTTTTATCGTTTTCAACATCAATACCCTCCTTGTATTTTAAAAGTAGATAAAAACTCATGCTCTTATGAAACGCTCCGCGTACACCTGCCTCCTTTTTAATCTCAATTTGGAAAATTAAGGATCTCAATCATCTTTACCCGATTCGGCCTCCTTTCACGCGGATATATATGGAATATCGGAAATTATGGTTAAAAATGTTATTTTTCTCTGAACTTCCAGTCGATTACCCAATGGTCTGGGTGCTGGGGATTCACAATGCGAGGCTATCGCGTTTCAGTTGGGAAATGTATAATCATGGAGGAAGCAGGGAGCTTCCGTTCAAAGGAGTGATTCCTATCATAAAATTGCTGGTTGGGGCCATGCTGAGTATCATCGTTGCCATATTCATAGGACTTATTGGCGATTGGGGTTTGGCGCAAAATATAACTGCAGGAATCGGAGCCGTTGCGCTGATATTGGCGGGAATTCTTTCGGGAGCATTTATTAGCGGAGATCGCTCCAGAGCCAATGAGAGTATTGAAACGGTAGAGGACAAGAAATTTAGAAGCAGGTATTCAAACGCGTTATTTTTATTTGGGCTGCCGTTTCTGATAGCCGCAATTGTCATTTATTTGCTAACTAAGCAATAGGAAGGGGATTCCGGAAGCATGTTGAAACTCTTCGAGTATAACTGGCAAGTGCGGGATGATTGGTTCGTTTGGTGCGAAGAGGTGCGTGAGGAAGAGTTGCTGAAGAAACGCACAGGCGGTCAGGGAAATATTCTGCAAACGCTCTATCATATCGTGGATGTCGAGTATTGCTGGATCAGCGGGTTGCAAGAAACGGAGCCTCAAAAACTTGAGTTTGAGGATTGTGCCAACGCGCAAAAGTTGAGAGCTTACTCAACGCGCTGCCGCACGGAAATCGCTCCCTTTATCAACTCCTGGGACGGAAGCAAGGAGACCTGTATTTTATCCGATCAAGATGACGATTCAGGCGAGCGGGAGTGCTTCAAATTCGGGGAAGTCATGAGACATGTGATCGCCCATGAGATTCACCATATCGGGCAACTGTCGGTATGGTCGCGGGAGATAGGCAAGCGGCCGGTTACCGCAAACCTGATTCGCAGGGGCTTGTTTGATCTCTGAAAAAATTTTGAGGAGGGGGAAAATGAAAAAGACATTTTTGATTTTTCTGGGCTGCGCGCTTCTTTTGTTGGTTGGATGCGAAGCAAAAGGGACGTCGGAACAGAAGGTAGACGTCACTCATAATCCGACTGCCGAAGAAGTGCTGGCCCTTAATCCGGATGCCAACATCTTTATGTATTCGGACGTAATTTATAATTCGGGCGTTGATTGGGTCGATGAATTAGAGCTTACAAAAGATCAATTTGTAACGGAAATCCTAGAGCAAACGGGAGATCCCAAGAAGTTTGAAAATGGGTCGGCCAACATATTAAAACCGGGGACAAAATTGTTTAGCGTCAAAGAAAGAGGAGATATCTTAATCGCTGAGACCGAAGCAGGCGATCTCAGATTCTATCAGTTGGTTGAAGGCTGATGGAAATGGGTGCTTGAAATCGGGGAATTCCATGATATGATATTGTCTAACAAGGAGCAGATCTAATGATTTTAGATCCGCTCCTTGATTATTTATGGGGAAAAGGTGTTGTATGAAGAAACCATTTGTAGTTGCGATTAGCGGTCACTCCGGATCGGGGAAAAGCACGATCATTATGGAATTGGCCAAAATTTTGCCCTCATGTGCGACCTTGTTTTTTGATGATTATGCGTCGAAGAGCAACTTCCCGGAGGACATCCTGTCGTGGATTCAAGGCGGAGGCGATTCGAATGTGGTGAGAACACCACTGCTTCGGGAGCATTTATCTCGCCTGACCCGAGGAGAATCGTTGTTCCTAGCCAAGAGGAACGGATGGGCCCGGGAATACGGTATAACGGCACAGGAAGAGTCCCTCGAGATTAGACCGGGAAATCTGATTTTGCTAGAAGAACCGTTTGGAAAAGCAAGGGATGAAGTAGTGGAATATATAGATATGGTGATTTATTTGGATGTCAGCCCGGAGGTTTCTCTTGGCCGCAGAATACATGATTTAATTAAACACTTAAAGCATGATCCGGAGGTTCTTGTGAACTTGCTGGATCATTTTTTATCGGACTATTTATATGGCGGGGTAAGGGAAATGTATTTGCTGAATGGCGCTCGGGTAAAGGAGCATGCCGACTTCGTAGTTCAGGGAAATACGGAATTAAGCCGTATCGTAGAGCTGATAAGAAATGAAATAGTAAAAAATATGAAATCATAGGGAGAAACAGGGATGGTATAATTAGGCAGAGTCTGCAAAAGAGAAAAGGTGAGACATGAGCCAATTAACAGGAAAAATCCTTCTCATTTTCATAGTTTTTGTTCTTGCCGGAGTCTGTTTTTTTTACGGTCGTGATGTGATTCAAAGTTTTGACGGGGAGTTATTCAGCCATTCGGCGGTTCCTCTGGAATCGTCTGTCTCATTTCTTGTTTTGTTGATAAGTATCGGCTTAATTCTTGGATTTTTGGTTGAAGGGAAATCAATATTAAGCGCAATCTTTATCTGGTGGCCAATAATCCATTTTTTTATTTTGATTTTGTGCATAGCTATTGGACAAGCCTGGCAGATTGCACTTGGAGTAGCCCTGTACTCCATGATAGTCATACCGATCAATATGATCGGCGAAGGCATTTCGTTAGGTTTTCAGGCGAATCGGCTGCTATTTCGCAGAGATCAAAATGAAGGCTTGGCGAGCTTGATCGGATTAATTCTCAACGTTTTGATTCTCGTTTATGTTTTTATCGAGATTTCGAAAGATTATCTTGCGAATCTATTTATGTAATTCAGGAGGCATCGTGAAAACCTACATATACATGATAAGGCATGGCGAATCGCCGAAGCTAAACGAAAACGAAAGAACCCGTGGGCTTACGGAAAAGGGAATGGCGGATGCCAGCAAAGTTACCGAATTGCTTAAAAATAAAAGTATTGACGTCTTCATCTCCAGCCCGTATCGGAGAGCCGCTTTAACCATCGAAGAACTGGCAGGATTATCCGGAAAAGAGATACTTGTCTATGAAGATTTACGGGAGCTCGTATTTTCGGGTGAAGATACGATCATGACCGATAAGGAATTGTATCCGATTGTAGAGAAAATGTTCTCCGATCCGGACTATGCTTTGCCCGGAGGAGAATCCGGCAGGGAATGTTTGAGTCGCGCTGTTGCTGTTTTAAAGGAAGTTTTGATGAAATATAAAGGGCAAAAAATTGCCTTAGGCACTCATGGAATGGTAATGACCTTGATGATGAGGTATTTTGACAGCCGTTACGATTATGATTTTCTGATGAAAACTTCAAAACCCGACGTATACAAGATGGAATTTGAAGAAGAAAAGCTTATAGAGACGCAAAGATTATGGGAAACATAACTTTGCATTATGCCGTCGCCGATGGAGTTGAAGTCAAGCAGCTTGATTTCCTTGTATTCGGCATGATCCGGGTTCAGCAGCAACTGAGTGCCTTTGCCTTCCAGAATTGGCGTGTAGTTCAGAACCAGTTCATCGACAAGTCCTGCTTGCAGGAAGGTATCGTGCAGACTTCCACCACCTGCGAGCACAGCGGTGGTGTGGCCTTTTGATTCCAGGTAAGCAAGAGCTTTGATATTGTTAACTAACTTTCCAAACTGCGGGCTTACATCCGTTGCTCGTCCTATTGTATAATCATGGAAGAAGCTCATACCTTAACGACCTAGTCCCCCAATAGAGCTGTATTTAAGGGCTGGGCCGTTTTTATGTTTAGGAGGAAATGTTGATGAACAAATGGGTTCAATATCGTCTTAATAAATGGATTCCGGCGGCTCTAGTTTTTGTTTTGCTTTTCTTGGGATTTCAACAATCCATCGTGCAAGCGGATTCACCGCTTACCTCTACAGACTTTTATCGGGCATATCTTAACGTAGACGCGGTCACTGAAGCCAAAGATAACGGCCTCAGCGAAAAAGTGACCGGCTTCTTGTCCTCGAAGGATTCCCCATTGGATGAGAAGGCGGCGGTGATTAACGCTTTATATGCTTCGGGCCAAACATGGGAAGAGAAGGACCTTGCTTCCAAATATGCGGCTTCCGTGTACGGAAAAACGCTGGATTCCTTGGATATGGAAGCCTTGAGAGCGGACGAATTTTTTGTCCTTGGATATATGAAAGCTTTGGACCACTATTTTACTCCGGATTTGGACTGGTTGGCCCAAGCGAAAAAAGAAATTCCAGGCAGCATGACAATCGCGCTCATTTACGCGCTTACCTTGTCCCAACAAAATATGGAATGCAGCTGGAATAATATCGAGCAGGTTCTTTCCGATAAAAAACTCCAGAAGGATATCCGGCAGGATGCCATCGATATTATCGTGGATTACATGAAACTGTACGAGGGCGGTTCATGTCAAAATCAGGCCGAGCCGCCGGCATCGCCTGATTCCAAGCTGAACAACGTTCTTAAACAGGCCGTTGTGCTTTCTGTCGGCAACCCCCATGTTCTTGATAAAGAAACCAAAACAACAATTGATCCAGCGTCGGCCAGTGTCGTTCCATATGTTAAAAATGGAAAAACAATGGTTCCGCTGCGCTTTATATCCACCGCGTTTGACACGCAGATTCATTATGATTCGCAAAAGCATGAAGTAGTCGCCCAGCACAGCAATCAAAAAATTGTGTTTAGCGAAAAATCATCCACGGTCTCGATTAATGGTTTTGTGTATTTAAAGAACACGGCGATTGAAGCGAAAAACGGCCGCGTTTTTGTGCCGCTGCGAGTGGTTACGGATGTTCTGAAAAAGAACGTTTTTTATGAGCAGGGGTTAATCATCATTACCGATTCCTACGCTTTGGATCCGCGGAATCCGGAAGATGCGCAAATCGCGCAGCAAATCAAACTTGAGCTGCTGTTAAATGAGGCCGATTCGACGAACCCCAAGGAATAGCGTTTCATTTGGCGGGAGAACAAGGCTTTGTGATCTGAAATTGAGGAGAGCGGCATGGACGAGATTTTTGAATTTCTATTCGGCCCGGTTTTCGACAAGATCTCCTTGTGGTTTAAAAAAATCAGGGTCAAATGGATATTGGCGTCTCCGGGCAGAGAGTTGCAGTGGTTCAGTATGTACAAGGGAAACAAGCAGTATCGCGCCGCTTTATTAAGCGATGAACATCCTCATGAGGAATTTTACTGCATATTGAAAATACGGGAGTCCATTAAACAGCAAGGATGATGACGGAATGAAACCATTTGACATCGTGAGTCTGGACATGTTTCAAACCTTAGTAAATACGGACTCGAGAATCGAGCATATCTGGAGGCCGATTTTGAAGGACAGCTATACGGCCGGATTCGCCCAGGAGTGCGCCCGATTATTGCTGGATCATTTTTTTGAACATTGGGTAAAGCTTAAGGAACCCGGACGGTTCTACCTCATGAAAGAGGTTTATGCCAGAAGCTTCGCAAGTGTATTTGAATCCATGAATTTGTCATACGAGCCCGGCGCGGCCAATCAAATTTTATTTGATGAGCATACGCGGTCCGAATTTTATGAGGATACGGCGGAATTTTTGGACAGGGTTACGCAAAAGTACAAAGTCTGCATTGTCAGCGACGCGGATGACGCAATGGTGCCGCCGTTTTATGATGATTACGGAATCCGAATTTTCACCTCGGAATATTACCAATCTTATAAAAATGACGAGAATAACACTATGTTTAAAGAATTGTTGGCATTTTATAAGACGGCCCCGGAAAAAGTGATTCATATCGGAGATTCGGCCGCTGATATTTTGGGGGCAAAACGCGAAGGGATAACGACCTGCTGGCTGAACCGGGATAAGAGAGCCTGGGAGCATGAATTGAAGCCTGATTTTGAGATAACGAGTTTAAGCGATTTGGAAGGGATTGTACCTTTTTGAGCTTTTGCAGATGCATGGAATTAGAAAATGTTTCCTTGACACGGGAACATACATTCGTTATCTTAGGTGATAGATGAGAGGGCGTTGTTATGAAGATTGTAACGGCTCTTGAGCATTATGAAATGCTTATTGACGAAGGAAATGATCCTGTTCATGACCTGCCGTTATTGCAGAAATATATGAACGGCTGGGACGGCCCTCTTTTTTTCGATGCGATTTCTCCCCGAGATAAGACGTTGTTGGACATTGGGATTGGTACCGGGAGGATCGCCAAAACGATTTTAAACGCAGGCTGTCGGTCCCTGGTTGGAAGAACGGCGGAACATTCGTTTTATATCGGCAAGTCGGGACGATGAATGGCTTGTGTGCAACGATCGCAAAGTTAAGGTGTATCCCGTAAGCACGGATGAATATATAAGCTTGTTTCGAGCTGCGGGTTTTCAACTGGAGTCCGTGCAGGATACCGAGAGTAAATTTGCTACTATTTTTGTTGCGAACAAAGCTCAAAATTAAAAACCGGAAAAGATATTCGATCAACCCATGACCCAGCCTAAGATAAAAGGAGCTATCTATGGCTGGGTCGTTTTGTGAAAATAGGAACATATAGAGATGGGTTGGATGGATGGAAGGCGCAGCGGAAGATATTATTTTTGAAAGCAGGGATGACGATGGATTTAGAGCAAAGGAAGCTTTGGAACCATAATCACAAAAGATTAACGGACATCATCCTAAAGCAGGCGGAACATGAGAATGCGAGAGGGCTCTTTTTGAGCCAGCATGCCTTGCTGTACTCTTCGGAAATGGAATCTGCTGAGGTGAAGACGTTGGAGGATGAACTGGTCCATGATTTGACGGAGGAGATGTTTCGCAAGTACCCTGTTGTAACCCCGGATACCAAAAATTCGATTGCCTGGCATCTTTGGCATATTGCCCGTATCGAAGACATGACCATGAATGTGCTCATTGCAGGCGGCGAACAGATATTTCTTTCCGGAGGTTGGGCGGACAAGCTTAGCATTGATTGTCCGAATACGGGAAACGGCATGTCCGAGGAAGAGGTGGCCGAGCTCAGTTCCCGTATTGATCTGCCCGCTCTGCTTTCATATCGCTTGGCTGTTGGGCGGCAAACGCGTGAAATCGTAAAATCCTTAGAGACGGGTCAGTTTAAGCAGAAGGTAGATCCTGCGAGAATCAAAAAACTCTCTGACCGGGGCGCGGTTAAGGAGGAAGCCGGCTGGCTGCTTGAATATTGGGGCGGCAAAACTCTGGCCGGACTTATTCTGATGCCAGCGACGAGACATAATTTTCTGCATCTCAATAAGTCGATTCGCATTAAGAGCAAGCTTCAGAAGAAATAGGATAGTCGAGTTGAAGGTAGATGGACCGCCGTTGGGACTAAACGGTAGGAAAGAATACTTGGGTGGATTTTGAAAAATTGTTAACTGCGCACTTTAGCAATAAATGTCCTGTACCCTGAGCGAGGGCTTTCTATAATGTAGATAATCGTTGCAACGAGGAGCAGTGGTAATGGGGCATATCGAGTATCTGCAAAAAACGATCGATTATATTGAAGAAAATCTGGATAGACCGATTTCCATTGACGAATGTGCTCGTGTCGCCGGATTTTCGAAGTATCATTTTCACCGGTTGTTTGGGGTGTTTGTTGGTCTTCCGGTCATGGAATATATACGAAGAAGGCGTTTATGCCATGCTATGCTGGACATCTTGAACGGAAAAAGAATCATAGATATCGCCATGGAATATGGTTACAGCTCTGAACGTTCGTTCAGCCGGGCCTTTTTGCAGGAATTCGGGCAGATTCCCAGTCGCTGCCGAAACGGCAGATATGAGATTCCCCCAAAACCGATATTGTCCCATTTTTTAAATCCATTACAAGGAGGATATGCCATGGATTATTTAGGCGAAGTTACGATTACGGATTTGAGCACGATGACCGTAGCAAGCGCAAGCAGAATAAGTAACAATCCGGAAGACGAGGTTATCACTTACATGACGAACTGGGCGGACGAGAAGGGAATCGGGCTGCATTCAAGGAGATTCGGGTTTGATATTCCCGTCTCGGAGGAACAGCAAAAGCAAGGCTTACGGGGATACGAGTATTGGATCACCGTTGATGGAAACCAGCCTGTGCCTCAAGATGTAACGATTAAACATGTGGAAGGCTGCAAGTATGCTGCTCTAAGAATTACGGAGCCGTTTATCGATCCGTTCGAGCGGATTCCGGCAGGATGGAAGAAGCTTGTGAGCTGGGTGCACGCCAAAGGCTATAAGACCTCGTGCGATACGGAACGGTATTGGCTAGAAGAGGCGATTACGACTGATGGCACCACGGTTATGGACATTTATTTCCCCATTGAATAGGGTGGATTAAGGTCTACCGCTACTCGATAGTCCCGTTGTATAATCATGGAAGAAACTTAGCCCTTTAAACCGCTCCGGTCAAAGATCTGAGTTATCTTTGGCCGGGGCTTTCTTAATAGCCCGGATTTGCGAAAAGGTGTTCGTTGTTTTGAAGTAACCATATAGGGGGAGAGACTTATGCGGATGCCTCGAATATGGGGGTGCTTGCTGGGATTCGTTTTAATGACCGGCTGTTATAACAAGGATCAGTCGGGGCTACAACAGAGTCCCGCTAATAGCATGGCGCCTATCTTTTCTACTCGTTTGAATACGATGGAACCCAGTCATGCGGAAGAAGTTGCGAAGTGGCTTGCAGCATCGCAGCAGGAGGCAAAACCAAGGCAATTGTTTGTGTACTCCATTAGCGACCATACAAGCGAATACGATTATGAATATGTCTACGGCAAGGGATTCAAGGATTATGAGGTTTCGTTGATTTATACGGAAAAGAACTCAGGCAGCCACGGTATGCTTCATGTCGCCGGCTTATCGTATGACGAAGCGGCCAGCAGCTTTGCTAAAATCAAATACAAGAAAGCTTTGGTTGAAGGGATCATCTTGTCTGAAAAATCGGTAGATGATCTGATCACTGAATGAAGGGAGGCTTATGTATGGGTTTATTTCAGTTTTATAAAATGACCCCGGAAGCTGCCGCTTCCATTGCCGATTGGACCTATGAAGAGCCTTACTCCATGTATAGTTTGGATGGAGATCCGGAGAGTGTTGCGGAGCTGCTGAATGGCGATTACTATTATGCTTTGAACGACGACAATCAGTTAGCAGGGTTTATCTGCACGGGAAATTCGGCCCGGGTTCCCGGAGGTTACGGCATCGGACTCTATAGCAGCGATGACCGCCTTGATATAGGTTTGGGTTTAAATCCAAGATGGGCAGGTCAAGGACATGGCCTTCGTTTTTTGGCCGCCAGTCTTCAATTTATCGGCGACCGCTATCAAACCTCACATTTCAGGCTGGTTGTTACCACTTTTAATGAACGGGCGATCAAAGTATACGAACGCGCCGGGTTTGTTAGGGGAGCGACCTTCAAAAGCTGGGTCCAAGACCGGGACCTGGATTTTATCGTTATGAAACGTTCATCGTCGGATGTATAACTGTGGAATAATCAATATCATACATACCTCGTTTGACACAAAGAAGTAGTTGACTGGAGAAAGGTTTAGAAATCCATGATCATGTACAACAAAGCTATACGTGATAAGGTCCCTCAAGTCATAGACCGTACTGGAAAAAAATATAAAACGCTTCAGCTTAGCGATGAACAGTTTCTGCGTGCACTGAAAATCAAGCTGCAGGAAGAGCTTGATGAGTTTTTGATAGAGGAGGACGTACGCGAGCTTGCGGATCTTCTTGAAGTCGTCTACGCTGTTGCCGGACTCAAGGGAATCGCTCGGGAACAACTGGAGCAGTTGCGTCTCGATAAACGAAGCAAAAATGGCGCGTTTGAACAAAATTTATTACTTGTCGAAGTAGAGGAGTAATGGCATATTTCCATATACACCGATCCCCTGGGACGGAAATATCCAAGGGGATCGTTATTTTTTACACTATCTGAGCTGACCTGAAGTTAATTGACTTCCTGTTCCGCAACGATAACATCAACTCCAAGATCCTGGATCCTTCTCAGTTCCTCTTCCAGAGCTTTCCAATCCGTGATCAAAACATCAAACCTGGCGGCATCCGCTACCTTTAAGAGACCATGAACCCGATTTTCGGGTTCGGGACGAGTGCTACGTTTTTACGGCTGTTTTCAATTAAAGCTTGCTGAAAGGCTGCGGTTTCGGGCGTGCCGTTGCTGAGTCCAACCTTGGCCGAGAAACCGGCTCCCGTGATGAAGTTGATGTCGAAATTCAGTTTTTTGACGAATTCGACGGCTAAAGCATCCCGGCAGTTTCCGCGGCTTCTCAGCTTTCCGCCAACCATAAAGACATCGATGTTTTCCTTGGATTTCAACTCGTCGGCAATGATGATGGAGTTGGTGACAACGGTATAGGGCATGCGGGAAGGAAGATATTTTAGCATAAGAAAGCCTACCGAAGCACTGGTAATAAAAATCGTATCGTTTTCTTGAATGAGCTTGCAGGCTCTTTTCGCAATCGCATCGTAGCAGGGGTTGATCTCTTTGATATCGCGCACGGTCCAGTCATCCGGGGGTTTTATTCCCACTTTCGGCAAAAGGATCGCGCCGCCGTGCGTCCGTTTCAGCAATCCCTTCTCTTCGAGAATTCTCAAATCTCGGCGGGCCGAATCTACCGATGAACGTGAAGAAAACACTATGTAACAATGTTTAAAAAGGCGCAATCAGGGTTTATGAACCAATGGGTTGCAAGCGGAAAGAAGAGTCCGGGCAAATCAATATAATACGAAAATAATCAAGAAAGGGGCGATTTTGCCGTGGCGGAAAAAATATCCTACATTAAGGGCCTGGAAGGTTACACTCCGGAAATCGGAAAGTTTGTCACTATGCTGACGTATGTTCGTTCCACTACGTTGAAGATGGTCGGCGGACTGAAAACGCACGATCTTGATTACTTGATTGACGATAAGGCCAATTCCATCGGCGCTTTGTTGTCCCATATTGCCTCGGGAGAATTCCTGATCGCAACCCGGACGTTTGAGGACAGGGATTTAACTCCGGAAGAATGGGGCCAATGGGAAGCGGCTTTGATGCTTGGCGAACAGGCAAGAACCTCGATCAAGAATCACGAAATCGAATACTATATCGATCAATTGGCCCAAATTCGGGAAATAACTCTTTCAAGATTTAAAACGGTAAATGACGCTTGGCTTTACGAAGAGCTGCTTAACGGGGAGAAGGCCAAAAACAAATACTTTAACTGGTTTGAAGTGCTGGAGGACGAACTGCATCATCGTGGACAAATCAGCCTGATTCTCAACCGTTTTTTGAAAAGGCGGTAAAATTTAAAGGAGGCTACGCTTTGGCAACCTGGATGACTCACTTTAGAATAGCGGATGAACTGTTGAAATCAGGGCTCTTGGTCAGCAAAACCGAGTTTCTGGTAGGAAACATCGGGCCTGATTGCGGCTTGCATTCGGAATCGGAAGGGCGATTTAATCCGCCTAAGGAGATCACCCATTTTATGACGGAAAAAGTGATCGACGCGGAGCTTTTTTACGACCGGTACCTTAAGGATCATCAGAGGGAGACCGACTTAAAGAAAAAATCCTATTACATAGGGTACTATGTCCATCTGATCACAGACCGGGAATGGAGCAAACTCCATGGGCGGAAAAAGCAAGAAGGCGTGTATCGGCCAATCTGGAATACGCCGGAATATCCGCGGGCGGTTAAGGAAGATTGGTATGGTCAGGACTTCTTATATTTGAAAAACCATCACGAGAACATTTTTATGGATCATTTTCAGCACATCGACGGATTTCCGGAATACCTGGATATTTTCCCCGACGGGCAAACCTATGAGCAAATCAGGAATATTACCAGCTTCTATTTGACGGAGTCCCTTCCCGAGGATTATCAGTTCACCTATCTTTCCGCAGCGGAGGTTCATGAATTTGTTGAGCAAACGGCGGAATTAGGCAGGGAAATATTGGGGGCACGCAATCATGAAACTCTATCACTTTAGCGATAATCCTGATATTGCCGTTTTTGAGCCAAGAAAGATATACGACCAGTCGGAAGCGAAGGTATGGGCGATCGACGAGTTTCATGCACCTCATTATTTTTTCCCGCGGGAGTGCCCCAGAATTTGCGTCTGGCCCAAGGAGGATACCTCTGAAACGGATTTGGATCTGTTTTTTGGTTTGTCCCGGACCAAACGAGTGATCGCCATCCAATCCGACTGGTACGATCAGGTTCGGCAGGGCCACATTTACCGATATACGTTTGACCCGGAGGGATTCGAATTGGACGAACCTAATGCGGGCTATTACACGGCGACCTCTGCGGTTGTACCAGGTAAAATGGAAAAAATTGATGATCTGATCACGGCTATTTTGGATGAGTGCATCGAGCTGAGAATCATCTCTTCCTTAATTCCTTTACGAGATCGGATTCTGGCTTCGACCATCCAGTTCTCGATGATTCGGATGCGGAACCTGGAGTCTAATTAATGAGAGAATGGGTTGATACCATGTATGCAACTTACGGAGAACTTTGCACGGAAGTCTATGAACTGAGCAAGCCGGTTGGGTTCAGCTACGGCGATGTTGAGTATTATGCCGAAAGATTGAAAGAAGTGAAGGGAAAAACGCTGGAGGTAGCCTGCGGCTCCGGCCGAGTTCTTGTTCCGCTGCTGCAATCGGGCATTATGGTGGAGGGAATCGATAATTCCCCTTTGATGCTTGAGTCCTGCCGAAAGACCAGCAAGAAACTTGGACTTGATCCGGTTGTGTACGAGGGCGACATGTCCGACTTTCATCTGGACGACAAATATGGGGCTATTATCATTCCCGGAGGCTCCATTCAGCTTATTGAAAACAGAGAAAATTTCATGAAAGCGCTCAGATGCTATTATCGTCATTTGGAGGCGCAGGGAACCTTTATGGTTGATATATTTTTGCAAAGCGATTTCGATATGAACTCCATAAAAACAAGATCCTGGGAGAATCTGAGAAACGAAGTAATTACGTTGGAAGAAAAGCGCATTGAGGTTAATTTCGTTGAGCAAAAAGCAGTTTCGCTGCTTAAGTATGAAAAGTGGTCGGAAGGAAACCTGGTCAAAACGGAGCTTCAGCGTTTTCCCGTGTGTTGGTACGGTGTTCAGGAATTCAAATTGGTTTTGGAAAGCGTTGGTTTTACCGATATTGTCATTTCGGCGGATTACCAATATGCGGCCGCGCCTTATCATGCGGACCATATGATCACCTTTGAAGCGAAGAAACGGTGATGTCGACTGTATGGCGATTTTCATATGAAAGGAGGAACAAAAATGAAAATTCTTGTGTCTCAACCTAAACATGAGGAAGGACTTGAACAGCTCAGAGAAGAGTTGAACCGCATACCGAACCTAAACGCCGCTATTTATCCCGAAGGTTATGTTAGAGATGCCAATGGCGTGGCTGAATTTAAAAAACTCGCCAAAGAATATGACGTTTTATTGATTACGAGCTATTTGGACGACAACAAAAAGGACCGGCCGCTCATTATCGATCAAACGGGTGAAATCGTTCTGGAACGCGCCAAAACCCCCATGAACGAACATTTATATTCGCCTTCGGTGATCCAAAACTCCGGGTATAACATTGGATACTTGCTGTGCGTCGAATTGCTGCTGGGCTTGGACGGTTTGGAGACTCAGGCGCCAAGCCTCGATTTTATAACTCATCCCATTGGCGTGGGAATGTTCAGCGATGGGCAGTTTAACGAATGGATTCAAGAAGCGTCCCAAATTGCGAGAAAATACAGAGCCATGATGATCGGAACCAGCCACGCGGACGGCTCCTACCGCAATTGCGGAATTTCGATTCCGATATCCTATTGGATAGATCATAACGGAGAACCGGTTTATCTATCCAAGAACGATACCCGAAGCCGGATCTTGGATCTGGAAACGAAGCAATACGAGATTTTGGAAGCGCCGGACTTACGGATGGGATGATTTGATTTCGTCAATTACCAACTTGGTGGAGATAATCACAAGCCTGCTGACCAGGGAAAGGAGCATTACGGCAATGGAAATCAGATTGCTTCATGCCGATGAAAAGCCGCCCATGGATTTACTGCTTTTGGCCGATCCTTCAGCGGAGATGATAAAAGGTTATTTGAGCAGAAGCCAATGCTGCATAGCGATCCAAGCTCCCGCCGAAATCATCGGGGTATATGTTTTGCTCGAAACTCGGCCCGAGACCATGGAAATCGTCAATATCGCGGTGCGAGAAAACTTTCAAGGAAAAGGAATCGGAAAGCAGCTTGTCGACCATGCGATTGACCATGCCAGAAAGCATGGGGTTAAGACTCTGGAAATCGGTACCGGCAACTCAAGCATCCAACAGCTTTCGTTATATCAGAAATGCGGATTTCGCATCACCGGAGTCGACCGGAATTTTTTTGTGAGGCATTATGCGGAAGAAATCTTCGAGAATGGTATTCGGTGCATCGATATGATTCGCTTAAGCCTTCATTTATAAAGGCCAAACGGATTTACTCTTTTCTAAGGGGATAGAAGGCAGTGGAAGATTTTATAGTTCAACAGGGCGATGCGGACGGCGCGATTCGTATTATGCGGGAGGTTGCGGAGTGGTGCCAGTCAACCGGCAAAAATATGTGGAACTTGGATGATTTGATTAAGGATAAGCTGATACGGGGGATAACAGAGGAGAATTTTTATATTGGATCTGTCCTGAATGATCCTGTGGCAGCAGCCATACTGCAGTGGAAAGACCCTGTTTTTTGGCCGGAGATCGGTGAAGGTGAATCCGGTTTTCTTCATAAGTTATGCGTTAGGAGGAGCTATTCGGGCCAAGGGTTATCAAAAAAGATGGTTGAATTTGCCATGCAGGCATGCAGAACTCGAGGAGTCCCCTATTTAAGATTAGATACGGGGTGGAGCAGAGATAAGCTCTGCCGGCTATACGAGAGCATGGGGTTTGTCCGGGTCGGCAAAAAAACGGTCGGAGACCGGGACTATGCTCTGTATGAAATGAGACTGCTGGAGGGAATTTAAATGGTATTGTAGGACGGACAGGAGGGGGAGAACTCCATGAAATGGCTAATATACGCCATTTTTATCATCATGTACCTGCTGGTTTCTTTCTTTGGCATGGGTCCCGTTTTGTTCGCGGACGGATCGCTTGCGGAAAGAATGAAGACGCTGGTCGTCGTTTTGGTCATTTATGTCGTTCTTACCCTAATGCTTCGTTGGGTCATTTATAGGGGGATTAATAGATTTCACGCGATTCTGGTAGGAAAGGAGCTGCCCATGATTATCGATCTGACACATCTTCTTATAGACAAAATGCCGGTATATCCGGGGGACGCCGAAACGGAGCTGCTTCACTCCAAACATCTACGGCAGGATCATTATAATAACCATCATTTATCGATCAACATGCATGCCGGCACTCATATCGACGGACCGATGCATTTGACGGAGTCTCCATTATACTTGAGCGATTTCCCTCCGGAATCATTTATTGGCGATGGGTGCGTGCTGGATGTTTCCGGGGAGGATCGGATCGATTATAAAGAAGAATACGAGTCCCTGATCCAGGATCGGCAGATCGTGGTTGTGCATACGGGGCACGGCAAGCTGTACGGGCAGGCGGAGTATTTTGCGAAGTTTCCCGTGCTTACGGAAGATTTTGCCGATTTATTGGTAAGGAAACGAATTAAAATGATAGGCCTCGATACGCCTTCCCCTGATGAATATCCTTTTGCGATCCATAAATATTTGTTCGAAAGTAAAGTCCTCATTGCTGAAAATTTAACCAACGTGGAGGAGCTGCTGAGGGTCAAAGCTTTTGAAATCATCGCTCTGCCGCTTCGGATCAAAGCCGATTCCTCCATTGCCCGGGTTGTCGCTCGCGTGAAAGAGAACGGCTGATATCGATATCAAAAATGAAAGCGAGTGTGCAGTATGGTTACTATCAAGCCGATCGGTTTTGAAGATTTGCCCGATCTCTGCCTGCTGTATAATGAACTGATTGAGGGTACGACGAATTATGACAAGCTAGTCTCTGCCTATCAATCTATCGTGGACAACGACAGCTACATGATTTTGGGTGCTTACGGCGAGAAGGGCCTTGTCGGTTCTCTCATGGGGATCGTTTGCCAGGATTTTGTTGGGGAATGCAAGCCGTTTATGGTCATTGAGAACGTGATCGTTTCGAAGCGGGCACAGAGACAAGGGGCCGGCACGAAGCTGATGCTGGAAATGGAAGCCATGGCCAAGGAGCTGGGCTGCTATTACATGATTTTTGTTTCAGGCGGACAAAGAAAAGAAGCTCACCAATTTTACAAGAAATTAGGATTCCGCGACGAGAAGGTAGAAGGCTACCGTAAGCATTTCCACTAAACCAAGAAAGAGGCGTACGATGAGAATTGAACATATTGCGATTTGGACGAACGAGCAGACCTTATACGGAAAGGAACATGCACCATGGAACAATGGGAATATCAAACGTTAAAATTCAAAACCGGCGGATTTTTGGGAGGGAAAATAGACGAAGGTGAGTTCGAAAGGGAACTGAACCGTTACGGCCAGCAGGGCTGGGAGCTGGTTTCCTGCTTTGACACCAGCCAGAGCCAAGGAGCCTCCCGGGATATCATTGTGATATTTAAGAGAAGAGGGGGAAGCGTGCCGCAATGACAATGACCGACTTGAAAAGAACGGTTCCCGGCGACCCGGATTTTGGGCGTTTGATCGAACAGCTGGACCTGGATCTGTGGAGCCGGTATCCGGATACGCAGCAGAACTTTGTTCCCTTTAACAAGATCAAGCTCGACGCCAAGGTTGTGGTTGCTTATCTGGACGGCCATCCCGCCGGATGCGGGTGTTATCGGGAGATGACTGACCCTGACGTCGTTGAAATCAAGAGAATGTTTGTGCTGGACAACGCAAGAGGCCGGGGAATCGCGAAAGCCGTACTCACCGCTCTCGAAGCGTGGGCCAGGGAAGAAGGCAAGCGGCGGGCCATTCTGGAGACCGGCCTGAACCAACCGGAGGCTGTAGGGCTGTACACGAAATTGGGGTATAAGGAAATCGACCGGTATGAACCTTATGTCGACAGCGAAGCCAGCCTCTGTATGGGGAAAGAGTTATAAACAGGCTTAATTTATATGATCATAGAAACCCGGGAACAATAGCGATCGGAAGAACATTTCACACGGCTAATCTTGGCGGAATCGTTATTTAAACTTATGGAGCTTCATGGGACAACCGCTCCACGATTTCTTTAATGTATTTGGACAAGCGAATGCTGATCTCCGAGCGTACAACGTCGCGAACGATGCCAAAACGCTCCTCGTAACCTCTGCAAATAAACCGGTGGTAGACGATCAGATCTACCTGTTCGTCGCTGAAGACTTTAATGTTGCGTTTGGCAAGCTCGCGCCGCAGCCGGTATAAATCGTCGCTGATTTTACCTTTGACCACCCGGCCCGCAGTGAGATAAAGCTGCTTCAAAAGATTGGCGTTGTTCTCAAGGTCGTCGATGCTTTTTTGAACCATGCTCAGCATGTAGGGCAGCAGAATATAATCGCGGATCATAACCAGCTCATCTTCCGTAGGGCGCTGGCCTATCTGGGGGCCGCTGCGGTGTTCGTACTGCTCCTGATGTTCGGTGAGCAGCATTTTTGATTTCCAACGCTCATTGCCGTCCAGTTTGCTCATTTGTAATGACCTCCAATCTGTTCCGCTCTTTCCCGGGCTACACCGGATTCCAATAAAGACGAAGCTCTCATGATGGCGTCGCTGCCGTATCTGTCCTTAATTTTGTCGGCGGCTCGCTCCAACCCGTAGGCTTTAATCCGATCTTCAAAAAGAGTCAGTTGAAGCACGTTGTCGTCCGACAACTCCGAAAGGGAAATGTGCAGATGGCTTATCGGCATACCCTGCCAATATTTTTTGAAGATTTGCCGGGCGGCCACCGCAACCTCCGAAGAGAGGGAGGTAGGATGCTGAAGCGTGATTTGCCGATGGAACGATGAAGACCGTTGTCCATTGCTCTCTGCGGCTCCCACGGATACGACCTGGCCGAGGTACCCCCATTTTCGGCAGCGGCGGCAAACCTCGACGACCAGTTCCAGCAGGACGACTTCAATATCCGAAAGACGATGATACAGGCTGCTTCGGAGGGCTTTGCCGTGGCTGACGGATTTCAGCTTGTTGCGGATCCCGGAGACGACCGGGCTGGGATCGATCCCCCGTGCCGTTTGCCAATAATATTCGGCCTGAATATCGCTTTGCTTTCCCATTTCATACCGCATGCGCCGCTTAAAATCCCTCAGTTCCAAACGTGCGATATCGCCGATGGTGCGCAGACCCATCCGGTTGAAATGCCGGGTCATCCGCGATGCCGCCATAAACAGATGGTTGACCGGCAAAGGCCATAATTCGGATTCCATATTGCTGTTGTCCAGTCTGAAAATACCCTCCGGGCTCTTTTTGGCAAAATTATCGGTGGCCATCTTCGCCAATACTTTGGTAGGGCCAATTCCGCACCGGGTCCATACCCCCGTCGATAAAAGAACCCGCTGCTGAATTTGGCGGGCCATTTCTTCCGGCGGGCCAAAGTAAGCGATGGAGCCCGTCACGTCGAGAAACTGCTCGTCAATGGAATAGGGTTCGACCTGATCCGTGAACGTTTCGAAGATTTGGGTAATAAATAGAGATACCGTAATGTAGGTTTGCATTCGCGGGCGAATTACGGTCAAATCGGGACATTTGGAAAGAGCTTCCCCAACCCTTTCGGCGGTTGTGACTCCGCGGGCTTTGGCGAGGGGACAGGCCGCCAGAATAATGCCCGACTTCCGGCTTGGATCGCCCACCGCAACCGGCTTATCTCGCAGATCCGGATGAGCCGCTTTTTCGATCGAAGCATAAAAGGACTGGCCGTCAATTAAAAAAATCGTGCGTTCACGGGACATGATGTTCACTCCTGCTTGTCGTTAAAACCGAACGTATATTCTCATTATATACCGAATGCATGTTCGCTATGCAATGGTTAATTGTCCCAATTGCCGCTTGCGGCGGGGCTTTTGCGGAAAAAAGCCGCGAAAGAAGTCGATGGTGATTTTTGCTATAATAGGACTAACAGCAATTAATGGGGAATGGAGAGATAGAATGATTTTGCATAAGGGAGAAGTCTTGTTCCATCAAGGCGATGAAGGAGAATATCTGTACCACGTCAAAAGCGGGCTGTTCAAAGTTACGCGCCTGCACGAGAACGGCAATATCGTGTTGTTCAACATTTTGTATCCGGGCGAGACCGTTCCTCATCATTCCCTGATTTCGCCGAAGGAGACCCACGGCACGGCGACGGCGCTGATGCGCAGCGAAGTGGAGGCTATCCCCGCGCAAAAATGGTATCGGGAGCTGGAGGAGGATCCGAAAAAACCGCTGGAGGTGGCGAGGCTGCTGCAAGAGAAGGTCCGGTTTATGCAGGAGCGGCTTGATCACCTGACCGTCGGCACGCCGGCGGAACGTCTGGAATTGCTGACGAAATGGCTGGGCCAGCATGCTCATGGGGCTCCTTTAACCGATTATTTGACGCAGGAGGAGATCGGCCAGCTGATCGGCGTAAGAAGAGAAACCGTCAACCGGTTGCTGCATCGCGGACATTGATCTTTTTTACAAAAGAAGCGATTTTAGTCATGAATGACTTTGTGGTATAATATGAATAGAAGAAAATCAAATGGAAAGGATCAGGATACCATGAGTTCCCGAAGGACGAATTCCCAAAGGACGATTTGGAAACGTTGTGATCTCTCTTATACTTAGCTTCTTTCGCGGCGTGTCGGTTTACGGCCAATAACCCTGCGAAAGAGGCGTGTGATGATGCGAAGGACGAAGTCCTCTAGGATCTTCTCCGTAGGGTGTTGCCGTGAGGTCAACCAAACTGCGATAAGAGGGATTCCGAATGAGGAAAAAAACAGGATGGCAAGTTAATGGTGTTCAGTTGTTAACCATGTTGTTCGGATCATGTTTGCTGGCGTTTACTTATTATCATATCAATTTTCAAAACGGATTGTCGGAAGGCGGTTTTGTCGGGCTTGCTCTGTTGGGCAAATACCTGTTTAATCTGCCGCCGGCGCTGTCGATGATCGTGCTTGACGTTCCGGTGATTGCGGTGGCCTTGTTCCTGAAAGGGCCCCAATTTGTAGTGAACACGTTGTTTGCTTCCCTGGTATTCTCGGCATTTTATGAATTATGCGAGAAATTCTCGCCGCTGACCATGGATTTGCATGCGAATTTGCCGCTGGCGGCGCTGCTCTCGGGTTTTCTGACGGGAATCGGAGCGGGCCTCGTACTGCGGGCCGGCGGGGCTACCGGCGGAGACGATATTTTGTCCACGCTGATCAGCCAATGGTCCGGAATAAAAATCGGCACGGTGTTCATCATGATGGATGCGGTTGTGCTGACGATTTCACTCTTGTATATGCCACTCAAGGAAACCATGTATACAGTAATGGCGGTGTTGATCGCCGGCAAGATGATTACGTGGACGGTTCATTACGGTCAAGGCGGCTTGTCGCCTCTCCGTGTGCCGTACCCGGTTAAGGAAAAAACGGCTCGAGCTTAAGCTCGAGCCGTTTTTTTGCCTTAAGATCTCCACGAACCCTGCAGCTTGCGGATCAGCACGATTTGACCGGCGTGATAGGCGTCATGCAGCAGCCAGCGCGACAGTTCGCGCCCGGTAGGCTCGGAGGTTGCGGCATAAGGCGCCTCCAGATCGCTTTCGGTCAACCCGGCGATCGTTTCGTGCAGCCCCAGAGCAATCCGCTTCGTTTCGGCAAGCATTTCATTCCAGCTTCCCGCATCCAGCGGTTCTCCCGGTTCGTTAAACGTTTCTTCGTTGGTTTCGGCGCCAGCTCCGGGATCGATGTGATTTAAACGGCTGAGAATGCGTTTGTTGTAGTAGTTGATATGGCTGACCGTTTGCCGGATCGTATTGCCTCCGCCGGGCGGCTGCCAAGCGGCCTGTTCGGCGGTAACGCCTTCCAGCGCCGTGGATAAAGGGACGATCCATTCCTCGACTTCCCAGGTATTGCCTTTTTGCAGCAGAAGCAGGTCGGTTGCGCTTACGCTCACGTACTCATCCTCCTTAATAAGGTAACTGGCTAATTACGGTTTAAAGGGTTACAATGGGATTGTAACATATATTAAACATGAGTGTAACCACTTATTTTGCAAATAGATAGTTACGCATGATGGCAGTAGGAGCTGAAGGACTTGGAGACGCTTTGGAGTGATTTTATTAACAGTGAATGGCATGACTGGCGCGGGAGCGGCCGCTCGGAGGACCGGCTCGGACAAGTCAAATGGCAGTCGCGTCTGCTGCGCGATTGGGGATTGACGGCTTCCGTTCCGGCTGCGCCGGAGGAACTGCAGCGGATGGAAGCTTTCCGCGAACGGCTGCATGATCTGGCGGACAAAGCGGCCGAAGGCGGGTCGATGGGTGAAGAGGATTGGCGGTGGCTGAATGGGGCGATGGAGAAAGGGGCGGTTTACCGGCGGGTCGCGGCAGGAACGGGTGAGCGCCGCATGGAGCTTATCCCGCTCCGGGAGGATTGGGATCAGGTAATGGCGGAGGTTGCCTCCGGTTTCGCGCAAACCCTGCTGGAAGGAGAACCCCGGCGGGTCCGGGTTTGCGACAATCCGGATTGCCGGTGGGTTTTTTACGACGATACGAGGAACCGGACCAAAAAATACTGCGAGGATAAAACCTGCGGCAATCTAATGAAGGTGCGGCGATTCCGGGCCAGAAAAAAAGCCGGGCAGGAGCAAGAAACGAAAGACGGAATGATGGAACGGTAAGACAGCGAAAAAACGCAGGCGAATAATATTCGCCTGCGTTTTTTTGCGCATGAAAGGGAATAACGAATTGGTTGTTCCCTTTCGCTGATTAGCCTTAAGAAAGCTCTCCGCTTTATATTCACCGTGATTCGAACAGCGGCAAGTATTCTCCGTACCCTTCCTTTTCCAGATCGGCCTTCGGAACGAAGCGAAGGGCGGCGGAGTTGATGCAGTAGCGAAGTCCCGTCGGCTCGGGCCCGTCGTCGAAGAGATGGCCGAGATGGGAATTGCCCGAGCGGCTGCGCACTTCGGTCCGAATCATGAAATGGCTGGTATCGGTCTTTTCCTTGACGTTGTAATCCCGAAGTGGGCGGGTAAAGCTTGGCCAGCCGCAGCCTGCGTCGTATTTATCCGTGGAGCTGAACAGAGGTTCGCCCGAAACGATGTCAACATAGATGCCTTCCTCCGTATGATCCCAAAACTCGCCGGTGAACGGTCGCTCCGTGGCGCTGTTTTGCGTGACCTCGTATTGGATCGGCGTCAGACGGCGTTTCAGTTCCTCCTTATCCTCGGGTCCGGACCAATGCTGCTCGATAAAATCTTCCCGTCCCGAGCCCTTGCGATACCGTTTGTAATGGCCCGGATTTTTCCGGTGATACCCTTGATGATATTCCTCCGCGGGATAAAAAGGCGAGGCCGGGATGATCGGAGTGACAATCGGCTTGTCGAAACGACCGCTGTTCACGAGCTCAAGACGAGACAGTTCCGCCTCCTGCCGCTGCCGGTCATTGTGATAAAATACGGCCGTCCGGTAAGAATCGCCGCGGTCGTGAAATTGCCCGCCTTCATCCGTCGGATCGATTTGCTGCCAATACAGCTCCAGCAGCTTCCGGTAAGGGAAAACCGCCGGATCAAACGTGATTTGGACGGCTTCGTAATGGCCGGTGCCTCCGGCGCACACTTGCTCGTATGTCGGATTTATCGTATGTCCGCCGGTATAACCCGAGACGATTCCGTGGATGCCGGGCAGTTCTTCAAATGGCGATACCATGCACCAAAAGCAGCCGCCGGCAAAAGTAGCCAGCTCCAAGCCCGAAGATGGCGTTGTACTCATCTATAATCCCTCCATTCAATATGACGAAATTTAAAATCTAAAGTATTCGGTTCCATTATAGCGTTTTTCCCGCCAAATCCCAAACGGCAGCGACAGGCTGTTTTCCCAATTTCATATAAATCTGGCTTTATGAAATAGCGCATGCTATAATAAATTTAAATAAACATGCATGGTTCCCAAAGGGGAGTAGCTTGTAACAATAAAGTCGTCATTACGGGATATACATACCCCGGCTTTATTGGCAACGAATCCGTTGTTAGCGAGACCTTTGCCCGTCGCGAGTATTGGGTAAAGGTCTTTTTTGATGCGATTTTTGCGTCGTGCCCAATATGGACACGGCGCATTTTTTATAGATTCGAAGAATGAGGCCTCACCGTAAGGGCCGATATTTTAGAATCTTCAGAGAACCGCAGCCGGTTTTTTGGAAAAATGGGCCCACTGCATGGTAAATCAAACCTATGGGAAGGGGAGAGAATATGGATTTATTTGCAGTGGAGTTTTGGACCGCGTTATTGTCCATCGTGTTGATTGACCTTGTGCTGGCCGGCGATAACGCGATCGTCATCGGGCTTGCCGCGCGGAATGTGCCGAAGGCCGATCAGAAAAAAGTGATTTTATGGGGGACGGTAGGGGCAATCGTCGTTCGGGTGATCATGACGGTGCTGGTCGTTCAGTTGCTGAACATCCCCGGTCTCCGTCTGGCGGGCGGACTGGCTTTGATTTGGATCGCCTATAAGCTCCTGGTTGACGAGAAAAGCCATGAGATCAAGGCGGGCAACCGTATGCTCGCGGCCATTCGCACGATCATTATCGCCGATGCGATGATGGGGCTGGATAACGTGCTTGCCGTAGCCGGAGCCGCGCATGGGGACGTGACCCTGGTGATCGTCGGGCTTGCCATTTCCGTACCGATCATGGTTTGGGGCAGCACGATGATTTTGAAGCTGACGGAACGTTTCCCGATCGTCATCACCATCGGCGCGGCGGTTCTGGCCTGGACAGCGTCGAAGATGATCGTCGCCGAACCGCTAATTCACGACTGGTTCACCTCAGGGTTCATCAAATACGGCTTCGAGCTTGTAGTCGTCCTGGCGATCGTCGGGCTGGGAACCTGGATGAAAAAACGAAAATCCCGGATGGTTGACAATCATTCCTCCGTATCCGAAATGAACTGACATATGAGAAACGCCGCTTTTCGTCAAACGCGTTGACGAAAGCGGCGTTTTTTGGCCTCAGACCCCTCGGGCCGATTGCCGAAACTGCTTTGGCGACATGCCATATCGTTTACGGAATACTTTGTGGAAATAGTTGTAACTCGGAAAGCCGGAGCTTTCGGCGACGTCCTCCAGCGACAGCGGGCTGAAAATAATCCGTTCGCGGGCCATGTTTAGCCGTACATCCAGCGTATATTGAATGATGCTGGTGTCGAATACTTCCTTAAACAGATGCACGGCACGCGAGACGCTGATGCCGACATGGGAAGCCGCATCTTCCAACTTGAAGGGAGAGGCGGCATTTTCTTCGATATAGTTCTTGATCCGATGGGCAAGATAAGTCGGATAGCTTGGCAAAGGCTGCTGCAGCAGATTGCGGTCGATATCCATGCATAATATTTTCAAATAGTACTCGGCGATTTCCGGAGAAGGATTGGAGATTCTCCGCTGCTCCAGCATGATCTGGCGAAAAGCTCCGATGATTCCTTCGGACAGCGGGATTTTGATGCGCTGGGGGCGGGTCCGCCGCTTCCACCAGGACTCGATCCATTCGCCCATCGCAAAGATGTGGTAATCTCCGCTCGAGATCGTATTTTCGCCAATTCCGTTTTCCTCGGCTTCGATTTTCAGTTCGTAAGGCTCGTCCGGCCCAAAAAGAAGCAGGTCTCCCGGTTCCAGCAGTTCAAGTCGGCCGCCCAGACGGGTGCGGCATTTGCCGGAGGTTTGCAGCCGAATCAGATAGTGGCCCATGCCGTTTGCCTGATAACTGTGATAAGGCTTGCGATGCACGGAATAACCGGCAAACAAAATTTGCATGTTTTGATTTTCGCTCATGAAGCGTCCCCCAGTGGCTGACAAAAATAATGACCAGATTGTTCATGTTTTAATCATATTATTCATTTTACAATGCGGCAATTTGAAATACCATGGGATTGTAGTTGATCGGCTACAAAATAATATACTGCTTCACAGGAGTGATGCTATTGACCGAGATCTGCATCGGCATGATAGGCTGTGGAAATATCAGTCCGGCCTATTTGAAGTATTTGGGACAAAGCGAGATTGTGAAAGTGGCCGCAGTAGCTGATTTGCTGCCCGAGAAGGCTCGCGAGCGGGCCGAGGAATTTGGAGTTGAAAACGTATACACGGTGGAGGAAATGCTTCGGCATCCTGAAATCGATATCATTCTCAACCTGACGGTGCCTTCCTCCCATGCGGCGATTGATCTGGCCGCGCTGGAAAGCGGCAAACACGTCTATTCGGAGAAGCCGCTGTCGATTTCGCTTGCGGATGCCAAGCAAGTGATGGATCTGGCTGAAGCCAAAAATCTGCGCGTCGGCTGCGCGCCCGATACCTTCCTTGGGGCCGGAATTGAGACGAGCCGCCGGGCCATTCAAGGCGGACTGATCGGCAGACCGGTTGCAGCTGCAGCTTTTATGATGGGATCGGGCCCGGAAGCCTGGCATCCGAACCCCGAATTCTTTTATGTCGATGGCGGAGGCCCGATGTTTGACATGGGACCGTATTATCTGACGGCGCTCGTACAACTGCTTGGCCCGATTGCACGAGTCAGCGGCTCTGCGGAAATTCAAATCGCGCCGCGTTTTGTGCAAACCGGACCTAAAACCGGTACGGAAATTTCGGTGGATACGCCGACCCATTACAGCGCGACCCTTGATTTTGCCGGAGGGGCCATCGGCACGATGATCATGAGCTTCGACATCCCGGGCGGAAGCTCGCTGCCCTGGATTGAAATTTACGGGACGGAAGGGACGCTGCATGTTCCCGATCCGAACTGGTTTAACGGCGACGTCACGATAACTCGCCCCGGAGCGAGCGAACGTGAGCTGCTTCCGCCGGTATATCCCAGCGGGCAGAACGAGCGGGGACGAGGCGTCGAAGAAATGGCCAAAGCGATTCTGGAAGGCCGGGAACACCGGGCAAGCGGCAGGCTTGCGCATCATGTGCTGGAAGCGATGCATGCGGTCAAGCAATCCTCGCAGGAGGCCCGCCATATCACGCTGACCGAATTCCATTTTTGATGAAACAAAAAATAATAATTTGAGGTGATTGTAATGGTACAAGTAGGATTGCAGCTTTACACGGTTCGGGATCACATGGAACGCGATTTTGAAGGAACGCTCCGCAAGGTAGCCGAGCTTGGTTACCAAGGCGTTGAGTTTGCGGGTTATTTTGGACGTACGGCTGAGCAGGTTCAAGCGATTCTGAAAGAAACCGGCTTGGCCGTCATCGGCGCTCATACCCCGTACGCTCGGCTGAAAGATGCGCTGGAAGAAGAAATCGCGTTCAGCAAGGCGATCGGGAATCGTTATCTTGTGTTCCCTTATCTGGCGCCGGAAGAGCGGGGCCGCTGGTATGAGGTAATCGAGGATCTGAAAGTGATCGGCGAGCGCTGCGCTGAAGAAGGACTGGTTTTATGCTACCACAACCATGATTTCGAATTGACCCAACTGCTCGGAGGCAAACCCGTCCTGGACGTCATTTATGAAGAAATTCCGGCCGAAAAAATACAAGTTGAGCTGGATTCGTGCTGGGTAGCCTTTTCCGGAGCCGATCCGCTGGAATACATCGTGACATATCGCGACCGGCTGCCGCTCCTTCATTTGAAAGATGTGATCACGAAAGAAGACGGTTCTCCGGAAACGGTTGAGCTTGGAAAGGGTGAAATCGCCGTGCAATCCATTGCCGATGCCGCCATCGGAGCAGGAGTGAAGTGGCTGATTGTCGAACAAGACTATTGCGCGGGGAATTCCCTTGACAGCATTGCCGTAAGCATGGAATGGCTGCGTGCTTACGCCAAAGAAGGAGGAAGAATCGATGTCTAAGACGGTAAAAGTTGCGATTATCGGCTGCGGAGGGATTGCGAACGGTAAGCATTTGCCTAGCCTTTCGAAGCTGTCGGAGGTTCAATTGGTGGCCTTCTGTGATATTATCGAGGAGCGGGCGACCAAAGCCGCGGCGGAATACGGCGCCGAAGGAGCCAAAGTCTACACGGATTTTCGCCAATTGCTGAAGGAAACTGATGCTGAAGTAGTGCATGTATGCACGCCAAACGATTCCCATTCCGAAATTACGGTGGCCTCGCTGGAGTCCGGCAAACACGTAATGTGCGAGAAGCCGATGGCGAAAACGGCGGAGCAGGCGCGGCAAATGCTGGACGCGGCCAAACGCACCGGGAAAAAGCTGTCGATCGCTTACCAGAACCGTTTCCGCAACGACAGCTTGTATTTGAAGGAGCTATGCGAGAACGGGGAGCTCGGCGACATTTATTTCGGCAAGGCGCTGGCACTGAGACGGCGCGCCGTCCCGACTTGGGGCGTATTCCTGGACGAAGAGAAGCAAGGCGGAGGCCCGCTTATCGACATCGGTACGCATGCCCTTGATTTAACCCTGTGGCTGATGGACAATTACGAGCCGAAAAGCGTCACCGGTTCGGTATTTCATAAGCTCGGGAACCGCAAAAACGCGGCGAACGCTTTTGGACCGTGGGATCCGGAGCAATTTAAGGTTGAGGATTCCGCGTTCGGCTTCATTACTATGAAAAACGGCGCGACCATCGTATTGGAATCCAGCTGGGCGCTTAACGTAGCTGAGTTCGGCGAAGCCAAAACCTTGCTGTGCGGAACTGAAGCCGGCGCGGACATGACGAACGGCCTGCGGATCAACGGCGAGAAATTCAGCCGCCTCTATGAGACGAAAGTCGATATGGGTTCCGGAGGCGTGGCATTCTTTGACGGCAAGCAGGAAAGGGATGCCGACCGGGAAGCCAGAGCCTGGGTGGAAGCGATTCTGGAAGACAAGGAACCGCTCGTTAAACCGGAGCAGGCGCTGGTCGTTACGGAGATTCTCGAAGCGATCTATAAATCGGCCAAAACCGGGCAAACCGTTTATTTTGACTAGGCCTGTATACAAAACTAAGCGTATGCTTCCGATGCAAGTTTTGTCCGAAGAATACACTCAGATGCTTACGCTCACAAAACTTTTTAGGAGGAACCAAGATGAAGTTAGGAGTATTCATGGTATTATTCGGCGGACGTCCTTTGGAAGAGGCGCTGGATATCGCGGCGGCACAAGGATTGAAGGCAGTGGAAATCGGCACGGGCGGACATCCCGGCAACGCGCATTGCAATCCGGATGTGCTGCTCTCGGATAAAGCGGCCAGAGATCGCTTCAAGAACGCCGTGGAATCCCGCGGCCTGATCATCAGCGCCCTTAGCTGTCATGGCAATCCGCTGCATCCGCAGAAAGCGATCGCGAAAGAATTTCACGACGTGTTCGTAAAAACCGTTGAACTCGCCGAACTGCTCGAAGTTCCTGTAGTTAATACATTTTCGGGTTGTCCCGGCGATCATGAAGACGCCAAATACCCGAACTGGCCGGTGGCCCCATGGCCGAACGATTTTCAGGAGGTTCTCGATTGGCAGTGGAAAAACAAAGTTATTCCTTACTGGACGGAGTGGGGTAAATTTGCGTCCGATCATCATGTAAAAATCGGTCTGGAGCTGCACGGCGGATTTTCCGTCCACACTCCGGCAACGCTGCTTCGGCTTCGCGAAGCCGCCGGTGAAGTGATCGGCGCCAACCTGGATCCAAGCCATATGTGGTGGCAAGGCATTGATCCCGTCCAAGCGATTTCGATCCTTGGCCGCGCCGGCGCGATCCATCACTTTCATGCAAAGGATACTACGATCGATCCGATCAACGTTAGCCGGTACGGCGTCACCGACATGCAGCCTTATTCAAATATGCAGGACCGGGCTTGGCAGTTCCGTACCGTCGGATACGGCCACGATCTCAAAACTTGGGCGGACATTATCAGCGCCCTCCGTTTGTATGGATATGACTACGCGGTCAGCATCGAACACGAGGACGGCCTGATGTCGATCGAGGAAGGCTTTACCAAAGCGGTTCGCAATTTGCAGCAGGTGCTGATGGAGGATTCCGCCGGCGAAATGTGGTGGGTATAACCTACAAAACCTGCAATATACTAGTAGAGGAAGTTGAGCATACAGCTCTTACGCAACTCGAAAAGCGGCTGCCCTGAGGCGGCCGTTTTTTTAAAATCGAAACGGCGTTCGGTATTTGGCCTATACTTTTTGTATAGAAATATGCTAATATGAAATATACTAACTAAACGTAAGCTTTTATATGGGTTCTTCCATTCGACTTATATAGAAGCTGGTTTCTATACAATAAAGAGGTGAACATTTATGGATGAGAAGTCTACAGCGATGTGTCCGCGTTTTGAATCGGCTTTTTCTTTTCTCGGAAAACGCTGGAACGGTTTGATCATTCGAACCTTATTGAGCGGACCGAAACGATTCAAGGATATTTCAAATCAGATTCCTTCCATGAGCGATAAGATGCTGTCGGAGCGGATGAAGGATTTGGAATGCGAAGGCATTTTGATTCGCCATGTTTATCCTGAAACGCCGGTTCGAATCGAATACGAGTTGACCGAAAAGGGGAGAGCGCTTCGCCCGGTCATGGATCAGGTGCAGACTTGGGCCGAAGAATGGATTAAGTAGACCACATGCCGTTTTTGGTGACGGAAGCGGCATGAATATTATTGAAAGTAGGTGTACTTGTGGCTGAGGTAATTGTAATTGGAGCAGGACCGGCAGGAGCTAGCGCAGCTTTATTCCTGGCAAAAGCGGGGAAAGAAACCCTGGTTCTGGACAGCAACGCCAGCATGACCAAGCGGGCTTGGATTGAGAACCACTATGGGGCTAAGGACATTACCGGTCCGGATTTGCTGGCGATCGGACGGGAGCAAGCGGAGAAATTCGGAGCCAAATTCATCGAAGAGAAAGTGTCGGATATCGATACGAACGGCGGCACGAAAGTAACCGTCAAAACGGAATCCGGCCGCAGCTATGAGGCTTCCCATATTATTTTGGCAACCGGAGCCCTTACCGAGCTTGCCGGCCATATCGGGCTGGAATTGAAGGAAGGCCGGGAACCGCGGATCAAAAATGTAATCGCTACCGACGAATTTGGACATACAAGCAAGCCGCGGATTTGGGCTGCGGGAACTGTAGCCGGAGTCAGCGTCCATACGATCATCACCGCCGGAGACGGCGCGAAGGTGGCCATCGAACTGATTAGTGAACTTAATGGCGAGCGTTACGTGGATCACGACATACTTAAATAAATAAGACAAATAACGTCTATATAAGTTGAATCCATGAAAAAGTAGCTTGGCAAGAGTGTGAAATGTTCTGGCAGAAGCGAAAAGCTTTCTGAAAGAAAGCTGCACCTTTAAGCATAGGCTTCGTTCGCCTTTGTGACCGGATGTCACTCCATTTGAATTAAATAAATCCATGAAATCCGGGAACAATAGCGATCGAAAGAATATTTCACACGGCTGCCGTTATACGTATTCAATCTTTGATTCAATTTATATAGTTAGACGTTAAGGAGGCCTTCCCGCTTTAGGGGAGGCCTCTTTTGCGCCCTGACAAGTTTTTACGGCGGCATTTGGAATATTCTTAATCCCCCTAAGGGAAAATGGGATTAAGCGAAAACGCAACTGGCGGCAAAAACAACACTCACCGGAGGAAAGGCAGTGGCGGCAATGAGCGCAAACACAAAATTATGGATTGTTATGACATTAATGATGGTGTGGATTTGTACCGCCTGCGCAAAAGATCAGCCGATTCCAAGCCAGATGCCTCCGGAAGCGATGAAAAAGCAGGTCCAGGCCGAGAAGCCGGAAATAACTTTGGATATTGACGGAGGTTTTTTCGTTCCCGATATGACGCGCAGCCTCCGCTTCGATTACATGGACGGAAATACCGTAAGGGATGCATTAATAAGCAGCGGGACCGTTGTGCTGACTGCGGAAGAGGACGCGATCGAGTCGGTAGGCAGCGTTTCGCTGGATTCCGCGTTGGGATGGGGCGTTAAGCTGAATGAACGGGAACTGCCGCCGGCAAAATGGAATACTCCCCTTCAGGCGGGTGATGTCATTTTGGTTTATGTGAAAACGGGCGGCAGTGGGCAGAGCAAAGCGGAAGTTCCCGGCCGGGCGAAACCTTGAGCAAAATTTTGTATTTTTTTCAATAGGAATGGAAAATGATTTCGACAATTCTTGTGAATTCATTCACATTTAAAGTGCCTGGAATCACAAATGGCTCCTGTTTTGATAGGTACACTTTCGGTATAGGATGGCGCAGCTTTTATCGATAGGAATAAGCCTATACTGAAGGAGGCACTACTGACAATGGGAATAGACAAAGAAAAGCTTGTGGTGATCGGCAACGGCATGGCGGGAATCAGCGCCGTAGAGCAGATTTTAAAGTTAAGCTCGAAATACGATATTACCGTGTTCGGAAGCGAACCGTACCCGAACTATAACCGGATTATGCTCTCTTACGTACTGGAAGGCAGCAAAACGCTGGATGATATCGTACTGAATGATCTGAACTGGTACCGTGACAACGGGATTACGCTTCACACAGGAACTGCGGCGATAAAAATCGATGAATCGGCAAAAGAAGTCTTGGCGGATAACGGTATGCGAGTGCCTTATGACAAAGTGCTGATCGCAACCGGGTCCAATTCGTTTATTCTTCCGATCCCGGGCAGCGATAAAGAAGGTGTCGTAGGCTTCCGCGATATCGCCGACTGCCAAAGCATGTTGGAAGCAGCCAAAACCTGCAGGAAGGCAGCCGTCATCGGTGGGGGATTGCTTGGACTGGAAGCGGCCAAAGGACTTGTCGAACTGGGAATGGACGTAACCGTAGTCCATTTGATGGAAGATTTGATGGAGCGCCAGTTGGATCGTCAAGCGTCGTCCATGCTGCAGGCCGAACTTGAACGGCAAGGGATCAAATTCAAAATGGGCGCTCAGACTGTCGAACTGCTTGGCGATTCGCGGGTCAGTGGGCTCCGGTTTGCCGACGACACGGCGCTGGAAGCCGAATTTGTCGTCATGGCCGTCGGTATCAAGCCAAACATCGCGGTGGCGAAAGAAAGCGGTATTGAAACAGGCCGGGGAATTTCGGTGAACGATTATATGCAAACCTCTATGGAAAACGTTTATGCGGTTGGGGAATGTGCCGAGCACCGGGGAGTGTGCTATGGGCTCGTAGCGCCTTTATTTGAGCAAGGCATGGTTCTGGCGAAGCATATCAGCGGTGTGGAGACAACTCCGTATGAAGGATCGGTCGTTTCGACCAAGCTCAAAATTTCCGGGGTGGATGTGTTCTCCACCGGAGAATTTATCGATGGACCCGAGCACACGATGATCAGCAGCAAAGACGATTGGAAACGCATGTACAAGAAAATATTGCTGAAGGACAATCATCTGGTTGGGGCCGTGCTGTTTGGCGATATTTCCGATTCGGCCGAGCTGCAGAAGCTGATCCGGCAAAACGCCGAGATGACGGATGAACTCTATGCTTCCTTGATGGGTTCGGGATGTACCGCCGGGAAAAAAGAAAAATCGGTGGAAACGATGCCCGATGACGAAATTGTTTGCGGCTGCAACGGCGTAACGAAAGGCACGATCGTGGACGTTATCACCAATCAGGGATTGACCACGGTGGACGAGATCAAGGCTTGCACCGGGGCGACCCGTTCCTGCGGCGGCTGTAAACCGGTTGTCGAGCAGATTTTGCAGTATGTGCTTGGCGACGGATTCAAGTCGGCGGCCAAACAGGGAATCTGCGGCTGCACGACGCTTGGCCGGGATGAGATCGTTGCAGAGATCAATGCCAAAGGCTTGCGGACGACCAAGGAAGTGATGAACGTCCTTGGCTGGACTCAGCCGGAGGGCTGTTCCAAATGCCGCCCGGCGATCAACTATTATCTCGGGATGATTTACCCGGATACCCACGAGGACGAGAAAGAATCGCGTTTCGTCAACGAGCGCATGAACGCCAATATTCAGAAAGACGGAACCTATACCGTCGTTCCGCGGATGTACGGCGGTGTGACGACGCCGGAGGATTTGAAGAAAATCGCCGACGTATCGCTGAAATATGATGTCAAAGTCGTCAAAGTCACAGGCGGGCAACGGCTGGATTTGATCGGAGTGAAAAAAGAGGATCTTCCGAAGGTGTGGGAAGAGCTCGCTATGCCGTCCGGGTATGCATACGCCAAATCGCTGCGCACCGTTAAAACCTGTGTAGGCTCGCAGTTCTGCCGCTTCGGCACTCAGGATTCGATGGGAATGGGCGCGCTGTTGGAACGCAAATTCGAACGGCTTGATTTTCCGGCCAAATTCAAAATGGCGGTCAACGGCTGTCCGCGCAACTGCGCCGAGTCGTGTACGAAGGACATTGGCATCGTAGGCAACGACGGCGGATGGGAGATTTTTATCGGCGGCAACGGAGGAATTAAGGCGCGCCTTGCCGACTCGCTCTGCAAAGTAAAAACCGACGAAGAACTTATTGAGCTGTGCGGAGCCATTATGCAGTATTACCGGGAAACGGGAAATTACCTGGAAAGAACCTCGGAGTGGGTGGAGCGGCTCGGTTTGGAGCACATCAAATCGGTTGTCGTGGACGATTCTGAAGCCCGTAAAGCATTGGCGGAACGGATCGAATTTGCTTTGAAGCAAGTGTCCGATCCCTGGAAAAAGATGCTGCAAGACGAGCCCGGTAGCGGCAAAATGTTTCACAGCCTTGAAATGGGCGAACGGCTGTAAAGGCGTTTGAAGGAAGTATGGTGCATGACGAAAGAACGGAAGGGAGAAAACGGCGCATGAGCAGTGAAATAGGCAAAGAAATCTATCGTCTGGCGGGAGCTTTGGAGGAATTTTTGGTGCAAATCGGCCGGGTTGTCGATCTCAGCGGCCGGCAGGTGGCGGTTTTTCGCGTTTCGGACGGCCGGGTATTTGCGGTGCTGAACCAAAGTCCGCATCCGAAGGGCGGGCCGTTGGCAGAGGGAATCGTATCAGGGCATTACCTGTATGATCCGCTGCACGATTGGAAAATCGATTTAACTACGGGATCGGTTCAGGCCCCCGACAATGGTCAGGTTCCGGTATTCCCGGTAAAGGTGGAAGAAGGACAGGTGTGGATCGCCGATTTTTGATTGGATCAATGCGATAAATGGTGAGGCGATCGCTTCTGGGGCGCTGCGGATATGGCGCCTTTCAAGCGCTGCGGTTTCCTCACAGTTGCACAGAAGAGGCCGGGCCTATGGGCGAAAAGTATACGGGCCGCCTTTAAAGCCGTGTTCCAATCCAATATAAATTCACGCAGGAACACGGCTTTAACAGCGGCTGATGCCCCATAGGCATGGCTTCCCAACACGCCAAAGTTTAGAGTTCGCTCACTAACACTACCATACATAGGCACAGCAAAAAACCGTCCATTCGCTTCCGAGGACGGTTTTGCTATAGGCACCCCCGGAAATGACGCGAATTCCGTACGTCAGATCCGGCAAATTTCATTTGGGCACAGCTCGCAGTGACAGATGTCCTGCAGCATCACAAGGTCTTTGATCACAATCATCCCGTTTTCATATTCCAGGGCATCTTTTTTCCGCAAATCGCTGAGCATACGGTTAACACTTTCGCGTGTGGCGCCGATCATGTTCGACAAGTCGGTGTGCGTAATCTTTTTGTTGATCAGAACCGTATCGCCATGCTGTTCGCCATACGTGTTGCTGAGGCGGATCAGCGTGGAGCAGAGAGCGCCCGGTTTGCCGTACATCATTAAATCGCGGAATTTCGTTTGAGTTAAGCGGTGATGGATTCCCATCCATTTCATGAAGTCGATGGCGAAATCGCAATGCTGGCAGATCATGATTTCGAGATCTTTTTGCTCGATGACGCCGATTTCGCTGTCTTCGATCACTTCCGCGGTAAAGCTGTGTTTGGTGCTGAAGAACGGATCGGCTTGGCCGACCATGTCTCCACGTCCATACATGTACAAAATCAGTTCCTTGCCTTCGTCGGTCGATTTCGTCAGTTTCACGCGACCGCGTTTGATATAAAACAGTTTATCGGAAAAATCACCTTCCCAGAACAAATGCGTCCCCTCAGGATATGCTTTGTCTTTCATGGTGACGAGAAGGCGGTTGAAGTTTTGCTCTGTAAAACAGCTGGTGTTGCCGCGGGGCAGGGTGGCATTTACGATTTCACTCATCATTGATTTCCCCTTTGTACTCCAAATTTTTCTGAAAATTTTAAATTAATTATATAACGATTATTTGATTTTGGGGTGGCTCTTAAGCCTGAAAAAGTGTCGAAATTTCAACATTGTGACTAAATTCACTTTGTAACTTGCTAAAGTAGGGTATTAGACAAGGAACGACAGCGTTTTTTGGATTTCGTCAAAATTCTGCCATGCCTTTCTCCACATGTAAAGTATAATTGAAAAAAAACACATGGCAAGTGAAAAATTTTCACTTTATTTAAAGTATGTGAAAAAATTCACTATACAAGTTAAGACCCGTATGCTATGATAAATCCATAAAGAGAAGCGCAAAGCTTCGTAAGGGCAGACAAGTAAGTGAAAATTTTCACTATTACAATTTTCCTTCACGCTTACTGGTTTGAACCTTTCTAAATCTTAGGAGGATGAGAGAAATGGCCGTTAAGAACGAAGTGGTGACGAAAGTTCAGCCAACTGCAGAAGATTACATCCAAGGCTTGATCGACAAGGCGAAAAAAGCATCCGAAGCTTTCATGAACATGGATCAAGAGCAAATCGACAACATTGTGCAAGCGATGGCTTTGGCGGGGCTTGACAAGCATATGCACCTCGCGAAACTGGCAATCGAAGAAACGGGTCGCGGCGTATATGAAGACAAGATCATCAAGAACATGTTCGCAACCGAGTACATTTTCCACAGCATCAAGAACGATAAGACGGTAGGCGTGATCGAAGACAACTCTTACGACAACTTCCAAAAAATCGCGGAACCGGTCGGCATCATCATGGGGATTACTCCGGTAACCAACCCGACTTCGACAACGATCTTCAAATCTCTGATCGCGATCAAAACTCGCAACCCGATCATTTTCGGATTCCATCCATCCGCCCAATCTTGCAGCACCGAAGCTGCGAAAATCCTGCTCGAAGCTGCCGTTAAGCATGGCGCTCCTGCGGACTGCATCCAATGGATCGAAAATCCGTCGATGGATCGTACAAACGCTTTGATGAATCATAAAGACATTGCCTGTATCCTGGCAACCGGCGGATCCGCTATGGTTAAAGCGGCTTACAGCTGCGGCAAACCGGCTCTCGGCGTAGGCCCTGGTAACGTGCCTTGCTTCATTGAAAAGACTGCCGATCTGGACCAAGCGGTGAACGACCTGATTCTCTCCAAAACGTTTGATAACGGCATGATCTGCGCTTCCGAACAAGCGGTTATTATTGAAGAACCGATCTTCGACCAAGTGAAAAAGAAAATGATCGCCAACGGCTGCTACTTCGTGAATAAAGACGAAGCTGCAAAATTGACCGCAGGCGCAATCATTGCCGATAAATGCGCGGTGAACCCGGCGATTGTTGGCCAATCGGCTACAAAGATCGCCGAAATGTGCGGGATCGACGTTCCGGCCGGAACGAAAATTCTGGTTGCTGAAATCGAAGGCGTAGGTCCGAAATTTCCGCTTTCCGCCGAAAAACTGAGCCCTGTGCTGGCATGCTACAAAGTGAAAAATGCGGATCAAGGCATCGAACGCGCTCTGGAAGTTGTTCAATTCGGCGGCATGGGTCACTCTTCGGTCATCCATTCGAACAATGAAGAAATCATTCAAAAATATTCCGATGCTATGCCTACCTGCCGTATCCTGGTAAACCAACCTTCTTCGCAAGGCGGTATCGGCGATATCTACAATACGAACCTGCCATCGCTGACTCTGGGCTGCGGATCTTACGGACGCAACTCGACATCGTCGAACGTAACGGCTATCAATCTGATCAACGTGAAAAGGGTGAACCGTCGTACCGTGAATATGCAATGGTTTAAAGTACCGAACAAGATCTACTTCGAAAAAGGCGCGACTCAATATCTTGCCAAAATGCCTGATATCACGCGTGTCCTGATTGTTACCGACCCTGTGATGGTGAAACTCGGATATGTTGAAAGAGTAGAACATTATCTGCGTGAGCGCCAAACTCCGGTAGCGATCGAAGTATTCTCGGACGTTGAACCGGATCCATCGACAACGACAGTTGAACGCGGTAGAGAATTGATGGAAAGATTCCAGCCGGACTGCATCATCGCACTCGGCGGGGGCTCGCCAATGGACGCCGCGAAGGGCATGTGGCTGTTCTATGAATATCCGGAAACCGATTTCCACAACCTGAAGCAAAAATTCATGGATATCCGCAAACGGATTTACAAATTCCCTCGTCTGGGTCAAAAAGCGAAATTCGTTGCGATCCCTACGACTTCGGGTACAGGTTCGGAAGTAACCTCGTTCGCGGTTATTACCGACAAAACCAACGGCAACACCAAATATCCTTTGGCTGACTACGAGTTGACTCCGGACGTTGCAATTATCGACCCTGAGTTCGTATACAGTTTGCCGAAAGCGGCCGTTGCCGACACCGGTATGGACGTTCTGACTCACGCCATCGAAGCTTATGTTTCGGTAATGGCTAACGACTACACGGACGGTCTCGCGATCAAAGCGATCCAACTCGTGTTCGAATGGCTGGAAAAATCGGCATTGCAAGCCGACAAACTGGCACGTGAAAAAATGCATAACGCATCGACACTTGCCGGTATGGCATTTGCCAACGCATTCCTGGGCATCAACCACAGCTTGGCGCACAAATGGGGCGGTAAATACCATACGCCGCACGGTCGTACCAACGCGATCCTGCTGCCGCACGTTATCCGCTACAACGCTAAGAAACCTACGAAATTTGCCGCATGGCCTAAATACACGAACTTTGTAGCCGACGAACGTTACGCCGAAATCGCCCGCATTCTGGGACTGCCGGCTCGTACGACCGAAGAAGGCGTGAAGAGCTTGATCAAAGCGGTTCGCGACCTGAACAAAAAACTCAGCATGCCGGAAACCTTCCAAGAACTTGGTTTCGACGCGAAAGAATTCGAAGCCGGCGTAGCGGAACTTGCTGACCGCGCATTTGAAGACCAATGCACCACAGCAAATCCTAAGCTGCCGCTGGTCACCGAGCTGGCTGATGTGTACCGCGACGCATTCTATGGAAGATTTGAAGAATAAGTGAACAGGTAAGTCGAGAAGAGTGACAAATATCACTTAGAGTGATATTTGTCACACTCTTTTTATGGTGGTTGAGCTATTATTACAGTATAAATGATCCCTCATAGATTTATGATGGAAAAGGATTCGGAACACGTGCTGTTCACAATTGTTGTCAAAGTTGTGAAAAGTATCACAAATTTTAAGGGATCATGAGGCGCGGGATATATCCTTCAAACCGCGTACTTCAAACTATATATATGGAGGGAATAAAGATGTCGGTGATGGAAAAAGAAACAACGGCAGTGCAAGACGCATGGAGAGGTTTTAAACCGGGCAAATGGATGAAAGAGGTTAACACCAAGGATTTCATCGATACGAACATCACGCCTTATGAAGGTAACGAATCTTTCTTGAAAGGTGCTACGGCGAACACCAAAGCATTGTGGGAAATCGTATCCGATCTGTCCAAGAAAGAAAGAGAAGCCGGCGGGGTGCTGGATGTTGACGTAAATACGCCATCCACAATTACTTCCCACGCTCCTGGCTTTTTGGACAAGGACAAAGAACAAATCGTAGGTGTACAAGGCTCCGCTCCTTTCCAACGCACGATCCGTCCTAACGGCGGCGTAAGAATGGTTATTACGGCTTGTAAAGCTTACGGCTTTGAATTGCCGGAAGAAATCGTAGACCTGTATACCAATGTTCGCAAAACACATAACCAAGGCGTATTTGATGCCTATACTGCAGAAATGAGAAATGCCCGTCATACCGGTATCATCACTGGTTTGCCAGATGCCTACGGCCGCGGTCGTATTATTGGCGACTATCGTCGTATAGCACTGTATGGCGTGGACTTCCTGATCAAACAAAAGCAACAAGAACATAAAGAACTCGAAGTTGACGTGATGGACGTTGACGTGATTCGTCTTCGCGAAGAACTGTCCGAACAAATCCGCGCTTTGGGCGAATTGAAACAACTCGGCGAAATGTACGGTTTTGATATTGCAAGACCTGCAAATACCGCTAAAGAAGCTTTCCAATGGCTGTATTTCGGTTACTTGGCAGCCGTTAAAGAACAAGATGGCGCTGCAATGTCCCTTGGCCGCGTATCTTCCTTCCTTGACGCCTACATCGAACGCGATCTTGCCGAAGGCGTTTTGACTGAAGAATCGGCTCAAGAACTGGTTGACCATTTCGTTATGAAATTGCGGATCGTTAAGTTCCTGAGAACTCCTGAATACAACGAACTGTATAGCGGCGACCCGACTTGGGTAACTGAGTCCATTGGCGGCATGTCCGTAAACGGAGTTACTCGCGTTACCAAGAACAGCTTCCGTTTCTTGCATACCCTGAAAAACCTGGGTCCTGCTCCGGAACCAAACCTTACGGTTCTTTGGTCCGAAAGATTGCCGGAAGCGTTCAAACAATTCTGCGCTAAAGTTTCGATCGAAACCAGCTCGATTCAATACGAAAACGACGATCTGATGCGTCCGATTTACGGCGACGACTACGGCATCGCTTGCTGCGTATCCGCAATGCGCATCGGTAAACAAATGCAATTCTTCGGAGCTCGCGCAAACTTGGCTAAATGCCTGCTGTACGCAATCAACGGCGGTAAGGATGAAAGATACGGTTCCCAAGTTGGTCCTGAATATCCGGCGATCACTTCCGAATATCTGGATTACGAAGAAGTGATGAAACGTTTCGTTCCTATGATGGAGTGGCTGGCTAAGCTTTATGTAAATACTCTTAATGTTATTCACTACATGCATGATAAATATGCTTACGAACGTATCGAAATGGCGCTGCATGACCGTGACATTCTCCGTACGCTGGCTTGCGGTATCGCCGGTCTGTCCGTTGTAACCGACTCCTTGAGCGCTATCAAATACGCGAAGGTAAAAGCCATCCGCAACGAAAACGGCATCGCCGTTGACTTCGTAACCGAAGGCGAATACCCTTGCTACGGCAACAACGACGATCGTGTTGACCAAATCGCGGTTGATCTGGTTGAGAAATTCATGAGCATGATCCGCAAACAAACAACTTACCGCAATGCATTGCCGACACAATCGATCTTGACTATCACTTCGAACGTTGTATATGGTAAGAAAACGGGTACTACACCTGACGGACGTAAAGCAGGCGAACCGTTCGCTCCAGGCGCTAACCCAATGCACGGCCGCGATAAGAAAGGTGCTCTTGCTTCCTTGAGTTCCGTAGCTAAACTGCCATATGAACACAGCTTGGACGGCATCTCAAATACCTTCTCCATCGTGCCTAAAGCACTGGGTAAAGACGAAGATGTTCGTAAATCCAACCTCGTATCGATGATGGACGGCTACTTCGGCAGCGACGCTCATCACCTGAACGTCAACGTATTTGATCGTGAACAACTGCTCGACGCTATGGATCATCCGGAAAACTATCCACAATTGACCATCCGCGTTTCCGGATATGCGGTTAACTTCATCAAGCTGACTCGTGAACAACAACTTGATGTTATCAACCGTACATTCCACGGCCAAATGTAATTGAATTCTAGACTTAAGCAGTATTAATCGTATAATCTAGACTTACCAAAGAAGCAGCTTTCTTAACGGAAGCTGCTTCGTAAGTCTTGTGAAATATTTAAAAATTTAAATTTATATACATTTTGAAAGGGTGACGAAAGATGCTAACAGGCCGCATTCATTCTTTGGAGACCTTCGGAACGGTTGATGGACCCGGTATTCGTTTCGTGCTCTTTATGCAAGGTTGCCTCTTGAAGTGCCAATACTGCCATAATCCGGACACCTGGAGCTTGACGGAAGGCAAGGAAATGACCGTGGAAGAAGTTCTTGCCGAGATCGAATCTTATCTTCCCTATTACCGCTCATCGGGCGGTGGTTTAACGGTATCCGGCGGCGAAGCTACGCTGCAGGCTCCGTTTGTTACCGAATTGTTCCGGGAAGCCAAGAAACGCTGGAACCTTCATACATGCCTGGATACCAACGGCTACAATGAGGGGGATAAAATCCGCGACCTGTTGGACGTGACCGATCTGGTCCTGCTTGATTTGAAGCATATCGACAACGAGAAGCACATCAAGCTGACGGGCAAACCTAATGACCGCATGCTTGCAATGGCTCGGTGGCTGTCCGAACACGGCCGGAAAATGTGGATTCGTCACGTATATGTTCCCGGCATTCATGACGACGAAGAAGATTTGCTGAATCTTGGACGATTCGTCGGCACCTTGCAAGGAGTAGAAAAATTTGAAATTCTTCCTTATCACCAAATGGGAATTTACAAATGGCAGGAGCTTGGTTGGGATTATCCGCTGGAAGGCGTTCCTTCTCCAACGGATGAAGAGATCGAACGGGCATATCGTTTGATTCGCGAAGGACAACAGCAAGCAACTCCTGTAGAATAAACGGGTTTGTGTTATATAACATGACATAAAAATCGAATATAAAACTAAAACGGTTAAATCTAACACAATTATGTTAGGTTTAACCGTTTTCATTTTTAAGTTTAGATGATATTATCCCGGTAAAAGAAAAATGTCCTCCTTATCAGAGGAAGAGGCGCTTTTTATAATGGGAATGTAAAGCCAATTCGATCTTGAGGAGGGTCTTAGAAAAATGAAGAAACGTTTGGTGCTGCTCCTATCGCTGTTCGTTGTGGCGTCATCGCTGATCGCCGGCTGTGGATCCGGAAACAACAACAGCAATGCCCCGGCCAATGAAGGGCAAGCGACGACGAACAATGGGACGAACGAAGCGAAGACGAATGATGAGCCATTTGAAATCACCATCCGCCATACGCAGGTAGGCGAATCCAAGAAATTCCGTTTGGCGTTGCTGGAAGACGTCGTGAAGAAAACGGAAGCGGCTGTGCCCGGTTTGACCATCAAGCTTGACGCTGTCGACTCTGAAGTGAACCGTAAGGAGAAGCTGAGAGGCGAAATGGCTGCGGGGAAACCGCCGGAAATTTTTGATGTATTCGGCAGCCCTGACGCCGCATTATATGCCAAAGAAGGCTTGATGCTCGATTTGACCCCGATTTTGGATGAACTAGGACTCAAGGACAAGTTTACGACGCTGGCGCCGTTTACGCAGGACGGCAAAGTATACGGCCTGCCGATCGGCGGGTCGATCGAAGGATATTTCTACAATAAAGAATACTTTGAACAAAAAGGACTCACGGTCCCTAAGACGCTCGGTGAACTGGAACAACTGGCAGAGAAGATCAAAGCGGACGGCAAAATTCCGTTTGCCCAATCCTCGAAGGATGCCTGGATCCCGTTGATGACAACCAATAATCTGTGGTCTTACTACGCCGGGCCGGAAATTACGTACGGCTTCAAAACCGGGGAAACGAAGTGGACCGATCCGAACATGGTTAAAGCCGTAGCGAAACATCAGGAATGGGAAGAAAAAGGTTACTACAAAAAAGGCGAACTCGGATTTGAATACGCCGATATGAGAAACCAGGTCGTTACCGGCGAAGCCATCATGATGTTTGACGGCTCCTGGGCCAACTCGGTATTCCGGGATCCGGCGCAAGCCGGCGATATGGTCGGCAAAATCGGCTACTTTAATATGCCGCCTGTGAACGAAGGCGATCCAATCGTTGTCATGCAGGACGCCAATAACGGTTACGGCTTCTCCAGCGCCGTGGCCGACGATGCTCGCAAGCTGCAAGCGGTGAAGGAATTCATCAAAAACATGTGGACGGATGAAATGCAGCTGCGCGGCCTGAAAGAAGACGGCGTGCTGCCTGCCATGAAGATGGATCTCGAACAAATGAAAACCGCATCGGACGACGCTCTGATGCAGGATATTTTTAAAGCCGTCAGCGAAATCGACACCTCGTTCCCGGCCTTTGACGCTCTCGTTCAAGCGGATGTCAATACGGCGCTCAGCATGGGAATCCAGCAAATCATCGGCGGCGAAATCAAGCCGGATAAGATGCTTGAAAACGTGCAGGCTGCCCAAGACGGAGCCAACGCCGCGGAAGAGTAATCTGAATCAAACGAGTCCGAATTCTTAATTAAGCAAGGGCGCCACCCGCCTCGAAACATGTGGGGGCGCCTTTTCTTCAAATGACGGAGGTTATTCGCATGAACAAAGCGCTCAGAAACCCTCTGATTTATTTTTTGTTCGTAGTTCCGGCCTTTGTGCTGTTTCTGGCCTTTTTTATTTACCCGATCTTTACGGCAATCAATAACGGCTTTACGAGCTGGAACGGGATTTCGAAAACCATGCATTATATCGGCTTCGATAACTACGTGACGGCGTTTCAGGATCATGCCTTCTGGAAGTCGGTCCGCAATAACGTGTATTTTATTTTTTTTTCCTGCTTTATTCAGGTTCCGCTCATCATCTTCTTCTCTCTGCTCATCGCCAACGTGAAGAAGCTCAAAGGCTTATACAAAACGGCCGTATTTATGCCTTCGATTATGTCCACCGCGGTCATCGGCATTTTGTGGGGATTTATTTACAACCCCGACTTCGGCTTGATGAATGAGATTTTGGGCGTTTTCGGCGTGCCGCCGATCTACTGGTTATCCGACAAGAATTGGGCGATGATTTCAATTTTGATTACCAACGCCTGGCAATGGACCGGTTTTTATATCGTGATGGTGCTGGCGGCGATCTTGTCCATTCCGCGGGAATTGGACGAAGCGGCGGCCATCGACGGAGCTACCGGCTTTCAACGGGCAACCCGCATCACGATTCCGCTGATTATGCCGATTGTGTCCGTCGTTATCATGTTGTCCGTAGCTGGCGCGATGAAGGCGGCGGACATTGTGCTTGTCATGACCAAAGGAGGGCCGGCCGGTTCGACGGACGTTATGGCGACCTACATGATCCGCTATGCGATCACCAGCTTCAGACACGGCTTTGGCAATGCGATCGCCGTGCTGATTTTCGTGTTTACGATCATTATTACGGCAGCTTACCAGCTTCTGGTCGCTAGACGTACGGAAAGGATTGAATACTGATGAGAGCGCTCAAAAAATCGATCCCGCATATTTTCCTGATGGCTTATCTGCTCATCATTTTGTATCCATTTCTATTCGTATTGTTTTCCTCGGTCAAAACCGATAATCAGGCGATCGCCTCCAATCCGTTCGGATTGCCGAAAGCGATCATGTTCGATAACTATGTCAACGCTTGGGTGAACGCCAAAATCAGCACTTATTTTTTCAACAGTTTATATATTGGGGTGCTGTCGGCCGTTCTTTCCATTCTGCTTGCGGCGATGCTGGCCTTTGCCGTGACGAGGATGCGATACAACAGACTCAGCGCGATTGTGTTCCAGTTGATTCTGCTGGGGATGCTCATTCCGAACAACTCCTTGCTGCTGCCGATATACGGCATTATGCGCAAGCTGGATATTTTGAACACGCATATGGCGCTCATTTTGCCTTACGTTGCGAACGCCATTCCGTTTTCGGTCATCATCTTGGCGGCGTTTATGCGCTCGCTTCCCGGGGAAATCGAAGAAGCCGCGGTGATGGACGGCTTGGGCTCGGCAGGATTGTTCGTCAAGGTGATTATTCCGCTGACGGTGCCGGCGATCGTAACCGTATTTATCATTAATTTCCTCGGCAACTGGAACGAATTTTTGCTGGCGAACTATTTTTTGTCGAACGACGAGTTAAAAACGCTTCCGGTAGGCATGGTCGGCTTCAGAGATGCCTACAACACCAACTACGCGCAGATGTCGGCGGGGATCGTGTTCAGCGTGCTTCCGGTCATGATTATCTACGCGATTTTGCAGGAGAAGATCATCGAGGGCGTCACGGCAGGCAGTGTCAAAGGATAATTTCGGGCGCAGGTAGAAGTAGTATATATCTAGCGTTTAACTTTGGGAGCTGCTGCCTATGAATCTGCGAATCAAGCTGTTTACGGCCTTTTTGGGCTTGGTTATCGTTCCGCTTTTTACTCTGGGGATCATTACGTTTTTCGTTACGTTCAGTTCGATAGAGAAGAAATACAGCCAACAGGCGGAATATTCGCTGAAAGCGATCAGCTACAGCATCGACAGCGCGCTGCATGAAATCGACAACGTGACGGATACCGGCATTGCCAAAGGCATCTTTCAGGATGCGCTTGTGGCGAAGGATCCGGGTTCCCAGGATTTAACGGCAACGACGCAGCTTGAACTCAACGCCAACCAGCGAAACTTCCGCACGCTGCTCTACAACCATCCCGCGATCGATTATGCGTTTCTGTATAATTTGCATGCCCGAGAGGGTTCGAACGTGATTTCAATTTTCAACAAAGAGGATTTTAAGACGCTTCCTTTTGAGAAATTTCAGGAGCATCCGTTATATAAGGAAGTCATGTCGCTGAACGGTATGCCCAAGTGGATCGCACCGCATGAATATCCGGAATTAACCGGCTCGGAGAACGTATTTACGCAAATTCGCCTGATCAAGAAGCTGAGCAATTTGCAGCGGGTCGGCATCCTGTTCGTGCAGATCAAAAACTGGGAGTTCGAAAAGATCTTCCAGAACCTCGAGCTTGGCAGCAACATGCGGGATACGAGGTTCATGCTCGTCAACGATCAGGGGCTTATTTTGTATGATTACCAGTCCAAGCTGGACGGTCAATCGATTCAATCCTTTGTCCGGCAAAAGGTGACGCTGGGGACTCGCTATCAGAGCTACAAGGAGAAATTTAACGGCCAGGAAAGCATTATTTCCATTTATAAGCTGAACGGTTATCCATGGAGTCTTGTTTCAGTGACTTCCTGGAGCTATTTGTCCCAAGAACTGACGACGTTCGCCAAATGGTTTGTAGCGATCATTTGCGCCTGCGTTTTGACGGCGATGCTGTTCAACGTTATTTTCATGAACCGGATTACCGGTACGATCGGCATGATCGTCCGGTTTATGCGCAAAGTCGAAGACGGCGATTTAAGAGCAAGGGTCGACGAGAAGGGCGACGACGAGCTGTTGCTGCTGCAGAAAGGCTTCAACAACCAAATGGATAAGATCAACGAACTGTTCGAGCAGGTCAAGCGCGAGCAATTGCAGAAGGCGAATGCGGAGCTGCGCGTGCTGCAGGCGCAGATTAAGCCGCATTTCCTGTTTAACACGCTGGAATCAATCAATGTGCTGGCCGTGCAAAACGAAGGGCGGAAGGTCAGCGAAATGGTGCTCAGACTTGCCAGTATTTTGCGAATCAGCATTCAGGACAAGGAAGAAATCAAGCTGAGCTTGGAAATTGAGCATTTGCGCAGCTATCTGGAAATCCAGAAATTCCGGTTTGACGATCTGTTCGATTACGAGATCCATATTCCGGAGGAGATCATGAACTGCCTGCTCCTTAAGCTGACGCTTCAGCCGCTTGTGGAAAATAGCATTCAGCACGGGTTCGAAGGCATAGATTATAAAGGAAAGCTTACGATTACGGGGATGGTGGAAAAAGAGCGGATATTGCTGCGGATTGAAGATAATGGCATCGGCATGACGAACGAGCAGCTTGCTTCGATTCAATATGCGGATATCGAAAACCCGGCATATCAGCAGTTGGAACCTTATCCGAGTCACGAACGCCGGGGATTGGGGCTCAGGAGCGTGTTCGACCGGCTAAGGTTTCAATACGGCGGCAGGTATGGCTTATTCATCTGCTCGCAGCCCGGGCAGGGAACCATAATTCAATGTGTGATACCTAAATATGAATTGGGTGATAAAAAATGAGACTGAAGGCTTTGCTGGTTGACGATGAGATCCATATCCTGAACAATTTGTCCAAGGTGCTGCCTTGGGATGCGATGGACATTGAAATTGTCGGTTTGGCAAGGAACGGCGTGGACGCGCTCGAAGCGGCGGCCGAGCATCATCCCGATTTGATATTAAGCGACATCCGCATGCCGGTTATGGACGGAATTGCTTTGCTGCAAAAAATCCGGGAACAGGGGAACTCGTGCGAGATTTTACTGCTCACGGGGTATCAGGAGTTTGAGTATGCCAGAACGGGAATCCGGTATGGGGTCAAGGATTATATTTGCAAGCCGATCAATTACGCCGAACTGGAGGATACGGTGCGGAGAACGGCCCAGTTGATCCGCGAGAACCGCAAGAAGCTGAACAAGGAACAGCGTCTGACACAAGCGGTATATCTGGCGAACGAAAATTATATGCTTCATTCCCTGCTGGGCCAGGAAACGGAACAGGAAAGCGCCTTTTGGGAGGAAGAGGGCGAAACGTCCGCACCTGTTGATTATTCCGTGCTGCTGCTGGATTTGGAAGGGTACTCTCACCGCTCGATCTCCTGGACCCTTCATGAGCGGAAGGCCTGGAATTTGCATCTGAAAAACGTACTGAAGGAAATTTTCAGCCGGGTCATCGAAAATGCGACGGTGCTTCAGATTCGGGAAGGGGAATGGTGCGTCCTGTTTCCTTCCCCGCCGGGCGGGCAGGGAATCGTCAAAGATCTGGTGCTGGAGGGGTATGAACAGCTGCAGCAACTGGTTAAAGACAAAGAAGGCTTGCGGCTGAGAATGTGCCTGGAGCAGCGTCCTCACGCTTTGCATGATATGTCCGCGGTTTATCGGCGTATGCAGCAGATGCTGATTTTGAATCCGGCTGAGGAATGGCTTCTGGAAATGGAACAGGAATCGGCGGGTTCCGAGGAACCCGAGGCCCCCGCGGCGGATGTGCAGTGGCGCTGGATCGAACAGCTCGGCGGCGGCCTCAGGAACGGAAGCCAGGAAAGTCTTGTCAAAGTTGTCGCCGAACTAAAATCTTATATCGGACATTTAGGCGAAAACGAGGTTGGCGGAGCTGAAAAGCTGCTTCACTACCTGCTGATTCATCTGCTGCGCGAAATGCGCGAGCTGCAGATGCTGCCAAGGGCACAGGAGGAAGGGGTCTGGCACAGCCTTCAAGGGGCGCTCAGCTTGAAAGAGCTGCTTTACCTTATCATCTCTTTGGTAGAGCAGTCGCAGGAAGCCTTATCCGCGAAAAAGTCCTCCGAGCTGCTTATGATGTCGGCGCAAAATTATATTCAGCATCATTTGGAAAACGACTTTGGCATCGAGGAGATCGCCGATTATCTCGGCATCAGCTGCAGCTATTTCTGCCTGCTGTTCAAAAACCACTTCGGGGAGACTTTTGTGGAATACGTGACCAAGCAGCGCATGGAAATGGCGAAATGCCTGCTGCGCGCCAGCGACAAATCGATCGCGCAAATCGGCAGCGGAGTGGGGTACCAGGAACGCCGCTATTTTACCAAAGTGTTTCAGAAGTATACCGGCATGACTCCTTCCGAATTCCGGAGCAAAGAGTCGACCGTATCATAATTGGGGAAGGTGACGGGCTTGGGATTGGCAGAAATGAGTTTGGAGCAAAAAATCGGGCAGCTGTTTATTTGCGGGTTTCACAGCTTGACGCCGGATGAGCAGATTCGGACACTGACGAGAGAGTATCATGTCGGCGGTGTAGTGTATTTCCGGCGTAATATCGAATCCGTAGGGCAATTAGCAGCCTTGTCGAAAAGCTTGCAGGAGCTTCCGCGGAGTACGCCGGGCATTCCGCTGTTTATCTCGATCGATCAGGAAGGCGGAATGGTGGCCAGACTGGATCATCCGGGCATGAGCCGGATTCCGGGAAATATGGCGCTGGGCGCGGCTAACGATCCCGCTTTGACGGAGGAAATCGCAGTGCTGGCTGCCAGGGAAATGCTCCGGCTTGGCATTAATCTTAATTTCGCTCCGTGCGTGGATGTCAACAACAATCCGGCGAACCCGGTCATCGGAGTCCGTTCCTTCGGGGAAAATCCGGAGCATGTCGCGGCTCACGGAGCCGCCGCTATTCGGGGCTACCAAAGCCAGGGCGTCATCGCGACGGCCAAACATTTCCCGGGGCATGGAGATACCGCGGTGGATTCCCATCTGGGGCTGGCGGTCGTCCCGCATGACAGGGAGAGGCTGAATCGGATTGAGCTGCTGCCGTTCAGGCGGGCCATAGAAGCCGGTGTAGACGCCATCATGACGGCTCACGTGATTTTTCCCGCGTTTGAGCCTGAGGAAGTACCTGCGACCTTGTCGAAACGGGTGCTTACGGATTTGCTGCGGGAAGAACTCGGTTACGAGGGCTTGATCATCACGGACTGTCTGGAAATGCAGGCGATTTCGAAGCATTTCGGAATTCCCGAAGGAGCGGTGCGCGCCATAGAAGCCGGTGCGGACCAAGTCCTTGTAAGCCATACTCTGGAGGATCAAATCGCGGCCATTGAGGCGGTCAATGAAGCGGTTCGGAGCGGAAGGCTAAACGAGGAACAAATCAACCGGTCCGTGGAGCGCGTGCTTGCGCTCAAAGCCAAACGGCTAGGAAGTGTGCCGGCGCTTGGTTTTCCGGATTCCGGCCATGAGCCGGGGGCGTTGACTCCGGTGGATGTCAGCGAGGAAATACTGCGCCGCAGTGCGGAAAGCAGCGTGACCCTGGTGCGCGATTCCGGCCATCTGCCGCTCAATCCGGATCAGCCCGTGCTGGTCATCTGGCCCGAGCTGCGCCACCGCACGGAGGTGGATGAACCGGCAGTTCATCAATACTCTTTGGCGGACGCCCTCGATCCGTATCATGAGCATGTAACGCTCGTCACCGTAGGCACCCGTCCTACGTTTGAGGAGGTCGAAACCGTAATCAACCAAAGCGAGGGTTTTAGTCAAATCGTTGTTGCGACCTATACGGCGGAAGGAGAACTTCCCGAAGGGCAGAAACGGCTGGTGACGGGTTTGTTGCAAAAAGGAGATGCGGAGGTTATCGCGGTTTCAACGCGAAATCCGTATGATATCAACGCTTTTGAGGATATTGGAACTTACTTGTGCCTGTACGAAAATCGGCAGTCTTCTTTGGACGCATTGGCTAAGGTATTAACGGGAAAACTGAAACCCTGCGGGGTTTTGCCGGTAAGTTTGAACACTGAATACCCGGCCGGGTTTCATGTTTAGCTGCAGGATTCTTCCGATTCGTTCCAACTCTAGCAGACCGGTGGATTCGCTTTTTGGCGAATTTTGCCGGTCTTTTTGTTCATCCTTCTGTTGAAAATGCGAATTATACGCCGTAAAAAGGCGAATGGAGACTTGTTATGTTATGCATCCTTTCAATGATCAGCAACTTTTCGGGGGTACATGCGTTTAATAGATTGTGAGATAATGTGAGAGTGCAACAAAATGGGAGTAGAAGGGGTTTAGTTATGAAATTCAAAAATCTGGTTATCACCACGGTGTTGGCAGCATCGCAAGTGGCGATGGTTCTTCCGGCAAGTGCGGAAGCGGTTGTCCAAAACAACAATCAGGGGGCCGCTAATATCCTGCAGCAGCCTCAGAACGGGGCCTCATCCGAAGAGCAGATTGATAATTCGGGAACGCCTCAAAGCGGGGGGGCCGAAGAGGGAACGGTTCCGGATGGCGGCGGTCAGCAAGGAACGGATGGAACCGGCGGAACAAACGGTACGGATGGAACGAATGGAACGGACGGAGGCAATGGATCGGGAAATGATGCATCACAGCCGCCGGCTACGGATCCGACAACGCCGCAAGATTCGCCGAACGGCTCTTCGTCCGGGCAGCTTATTTTAATGGTAAACAGCAATAAAATGTATCAGGACGGTAAGGAATATCTGGCTAATCATCCAATGGAGGCGAAGGACGGAGTCTCTTATGTGTCCATTCGCGCGATCGTAGAACGTGCCGGATTTCAGCTTGATTACGATAATAAAACTAAGGAAACAATCATTAAACGGGGCAATGACGAGCTTCGCTTCAAGGTGAATACGGCAAGCTACAAGGTAAACGGCGTCGTGCAAACGATGAGAGGCAAATCGTATTCCGACAAGAACAGCTTCATGGTACCTTTAACGGCTATAACAAACGCTCTTCATATTACTTATTCCTACGATGCCGTCGGCAAACGGGTTATCGTCAACCTGGTTACGGCGCCGGTAGCCTCATTCTCAATCGGCAACAGCGAGGTTGTGGCCGGCGAAACGCAGGTTCAATATGTGACGAATTCCTACTCTCCGATCGGGCTTCCCATCGTGAACGAGGAATGGACCGGACGGCAGGATGTTTTTGCAACTCCGGGAAGTTATGTCGTTACATATAGGGTGCAGGATTCCAGCGGCCAATGGAGTGATCCGTATTCGCTTACGATCAATGTCGTCAAGCCGCATACGCCTCCGGTTGCCAATTTTACAACCGATAAAGACACCTATAAAATGGGTGAACCCATTACGTATACCGATCTCAGCACGGATGAAGTTGGCATTACGGACCGAATTTGGGAGAACAACCAGCCGGCTTTCTTTACACCGGGACAAATGATAATCCGCTTAAAGGTAGTCAATCAGTTTGGTCTTTATTCCACAATTGAAAAGACGATTACGATTACGAACGAAACGCTCTACACGCAGGATGAGTTCAATAAGCTCTTCATGCCTGTAGGCCAAAAATATAGCTTTGACGGTACCCAGGTGCCTACCTGGTCTAAAGTGAATTACACCTATACCAGTGAGCCGGTAACTTTGATTCGCAGCAACAGCCCGGAAACCGTAAGCTCCAAAGGTATATTGTACCGCGAATCGGCGATCGGGAATACGCGTTTCATGATCCATCATGCGAACGCCACCGGGAAGCCTGTGAAAATGTATGTTATTGCTACCAATAACAATTCGGAGACCACGCATTTCACCCAGACCGGACTTGGCTTTGGAGGACCAAGCCAGTATGCAACGGCTTCCGGTAAGGCTTCGACACAGCGGTATTACGAATCGTTGCAGCTAGGGAACAAATACAAAGATATGTGGATTGCACCGGGAGAAAGCAGGGTTATCTTCAACGAACTCAGCGCTTCCGTGATGAAGCAAGGAGACGTTATTTCCTTACTGGCTGATGTAAATAGCGATCATACCTTGCAATATACCGTCGTCATGGTGGATAGTGGTCAAGATCCGATCAGTTCGCTGCCTTTCTTGACGGCTCTTCCGCCGGATCAGCATAACCGGGGTACTTATATGGAGGCAACCCGCAACGTTGAATATGGAGATTTGATCGGAAATACGCCGGCGCGGTTAATGATCGGCGACAACTCGAGTGATCCGTTCCTGATCGGTTCGGATGCTCTTACCGGCGAATACAGAATGAATGCCGGGAACTTCGGGGTATTGTACCGGGTTAAATTGTACCGCGTGGCCGCGAACACATTGATCACTTTCAATCCGCGCGGTGGTGCATACGTCGGCTCGATTATGGTCAATGGCGATATCGTCCCGCTTCCTAATGTGGGTACGCTATCCGCGCCAAACGAAAATACGGTGCTCTTCCGGACCGGAGATCGCGAACAAACGGTTGAGTTCCTGTTCACGGCGGCTCCGGGCAGCAACTTGTCGGTCAACCTGCTGTTCCAGCAAATGCCGGAGAAGAAACAACCTTAATGTAAAAGTGCGAGCAAATGAGGGACACCTCTCCTGCTCGCCCTTTTTTATTTTACTTCGCTTTAAGGAATCGGCAGCGTGTTCCCGGCCGCTCGCATTGACGGAGCCGTGGATTTGGGGCATTATAAAAATAGACGCATGGAGGAAAGGTTTAGACGGGAGGAATGTCACATGCTGTCGACCGAGGAAATTATTAAAGTAATGTCCGCGCAAGGTTTAAGAATCACGGATCAGCGTAAAAGCTTAGCCAAGCTGTTTGCGGAGCGAGACGGGTTTTTGACCCCAAAGGATGTTTATGATTATATGGGCAAGCAGTACAGCGGTCTTAGCTTTGATACCGTGTACCGGAATTTGCGGGTCATGGAGGAGCTGGGCGTTTTGGAGCAGGTCGTCTTTGAGGACGGTCTCAAGTTCAGAGTCGGCTGCAGCAATGAAGGGCACCATCATCACCACATGATTTGCTTGCAGTGCGAGAAAACGTATCCGATTCACTTCTGCCCGATGCCGCTGACCGATGCGCCGGAACAGTTCCAGGTGGTTAAACATAAATTCGAGGTTTTCGGGTATTGCAAAAACTGCCGCCCGGACGCCAAAGACAAGCAGCCATCTCCATCACAGGGCGAGGTGTTTTAAGATGGGAGTCGTGCGCAAGGCCTTCCAGGGACCGATCCATGTTTATCGGAAATTTATCTCTCCGCTTAAGCCGCCGACCTGCCGCTTCTATCCGACCTGCTCGGCATACGCGCTTGAAGCGATCGAGGTTCACGGCCCGCTAAAAGGTTCATGGCTTGCGGCCAAGCGGATCTCCAAATGCCATCCGTTCCATCCCGGAGGAATCGACATGGTTCCCCCCAAGAAGGAAAAAGTGAAGCCGGGTCCTTTGGAAACTTGACACCGCAGGTGTCTTCTCATATGATTAATCTAAATATTGGAATATCAATTCCGACGAACGGATGAGTACAGAGAATGATTCAGCGGCAGAGAGCCGGGGTAGCTGGAAACCGGCCTGAATCGGCTTTGGAAGATGGTCCGGGAGGAACTGCTTTCGAGCTTGGGCAAGACGGCGATCATACGATTGTTTCTTGCGGTAAGGGGGCGGCGTTTGGTCCGGCGTTAACGGAGGGTCTTAAAGACCAATGGAGCCCGCTTTTCTGTGAAGATGCGGGGAATTTGGGTGGTAACGCGTGAGGTAATCTCTCGTCCCATTAGGGACGGGAGTTTTTTGTTTTTCAGCGAACTTCAAGGAGATGAATGTGTATGTCGAACAAACCAACGTTTTACATTACAACGCCGATCTATTATCCAAGCGATAAGCTGCACATCGGCCATGCCTACACAACGGTGGCCGGGGACGCGATGGCTCGCTACAAGCGGCTGCGCGGCTACGATGTCCGCTACTTGACCGGTACGGACGAGCATGGACAGAAGATCGAACGCAAGGCACAGGAAAAAGGCAAAACACCGCAGCAGTTCGTCGACGACATTGTCGTGGGCATCAAAGAGCTGTGGAAGAAGCTCGATATCTCGTATGATGATTTCATTCGCACGACGGAAGAACGCCATAAAGCGGTGGTTGCCGATATCTTCGATCGGTTGCTGGCGCAGGGCGATATTTATAAAGGCGAATACGAGGGTTGGTACAGCATTCCCGACGAAACTTACTATACGGAAACCCAGCTTGTCGACGTAGAGCGCAACGAGCAAGGGCAAATTATCGGCGGGAAAAGTCCGGAAAGCGGACATCCGGTGGAGCTGGTCAAGGAAGAGTCTTACTTTTTCCGGATGAGCAAATACGTGGACCGGCTGTTGAAATATTATGAAGAAAATCCGGGCTTCATCCAGCCGGAGTCGCGCAAGAACGAGATGATCAACAACTTCATCAAACCGGGGCTGGAGGATTTGGCCGTGTCCCGGACTACATTCGAATGGGGCGTTAAGGTAAAAGGAGATCCGAAACATGTCGTGTATGTGTGGATCGATGCCCTGAGCAACTACATTACCGCGTTGGGTTACGGGACGGATCAACCGGAATTGTACGAGCGGTATTGGCCGGCTGATGTGCATCTCGTCGGCAAAGAGATCGTCCGTTTCCATACGATTTATTGGCCGATCATGCTGATGGCGCTAGGACTGCCGCTGCCGAAAAAAGTATTCGGCCATGGCTGGCTGCTGATGAAGGGCGGCAAAATGTCCAAATCGAAAGGCAACGTGATGGATCCGAACACGCTGATTGACCGTTATGGTCTTGACGCGACGCGGTATTATTTGCTGCGTGAGGTACCCTTTGGTTCCGACGGTTCCTTCACGCCGGAGAGCTTCGTGCAGCGGGTCAATTCCGATTTGGCCAACGATCTTGGCAACCTGTTGAATCGTACCGTCGCGATGGTCGGCAAATATTTCGGCGGAGAGGTGCCGGCTTACCAGCCGGAAGTAACGCCGTTTGACGCAGACTTGTCCGAAACGGCGCTGCGGACGGTCGATAAAGTAGAAGAGGTCATGGAGAATATGGAGTTCTCCGTTGCGCTTACTCATATCGGGACGCTCATCGCGCGGACGAACAAATATATCGACGAAACGCAGCCATGGCTGCTCGCAAAGGACGAAGCGAAGCAAGGGGAACTGGCGTCGGTGATGGTTCATCTGGTGGAATCGCTGCGGATCATTTCCATTTTGCTTCAGCCGTTCCTGACGAAAGCGCCGGCAAAAATTTGGGCGCAGCTTGGCGTTACGCCAGGGGAGCTTACCGCATGGGACAGTACGAAAACATTTGGCCTGACACCGGCCGGAACGAAGCTGGGCCAAGGCGAGCCGCTCTTCCCGCGGCTTGACGCGGACCAAGAGATCGAGTATATCGCAAACTCGATGTCCGGCGGAGCCGCAGCGCCGGCTGACGCACCGGCCGCCGCTTCGGAAGCGGCCAAGACGGCTGCGCCCGTCGAGAAGCCGGAGCCGAAGGACGAAATCGGCATCGACGATTTCGCCAAGGTCGAGCTGCGCGTGGCGGAAGTCATCGCCTGCGAGCCGGTGCCCAAAGCCGACAAGCTGCTGAAGCTGCAGCTCGATCTCGGGTATGAGCAGCGCCAGGTGGTTTCGGGCATTGCGAAGTTCTATAAACCGGAGGACATGGTTGGCCGCAAGGTCATTTGCGTTGTCAATCTGAAGCCGGTGAAGCTGCGCGGCGAACTGTCGCAGGGCATGATTCTCGCCGCGTCCGAGGGTGATCAGCTGACGCTGGCAACGGTGCCGGATTCCATGCCAAACGGCGCCATCGTGAAATAAAACGGCACGCCAAAAACGGAATGAACTTTATCCATCGTCAGGGGCTAACGGCTCCTGGCGATTTTTTTGCAGTTGACAATTGTTTTATATTAGCCCTATAATCCTTTTGGTAATCATTACGATTAAGAGAGGATTCTAAAAATGTCGTTTCATATAGATAAAGCTTGGACAAATAAAGGGTGGAAAATCGCAGCGGCGCTGCTTTTGGGTCTCACTCTGCTCGCGGGTTGCGGGAAAAAGTCGGGTGGAGAGATCGTTCCCGGCAAAATCAACGTCGTCACCAGCTTTTATCCCATTTACGAATTTGCCAAGGATATCGGCGGAGAACAGGCCAACGTGATCAATTTGCTGCCTACGGGAGTGGAGCCGCATGAGTGGACGCCGCGAAGTCAGGATATTTTAAATACATCCAAAGCGCAGCTGTTTTTGTATAACGGAGCCGGATTGGAAGGATGGGTGCCTAATTTCCTGAAAGGGCTTGGTAAAGACAGCAATGTCAAAACGGTGGAAGTCAGCCGGGGGATCGAGCTGATTGAGGCGAGTGGAGACGATGAGCATGAGGGTGAAGGTACAGCGCAGCATGTGGATCCGCACACTTGGGTCAGCCCGAAGTCGGCGCAGATCATTGCCGAAAACATCAAAAACAGCTACATCGAAGTAGACCCCGCCCATAAAGCGGATTATGAATCCCGGTTTGAAGCGTTAAGCGGGAAACTTAAGGATCTGGATGCCAAATTTACCGCAGAATTATCTGCGACAACGCGAAAAGAAATTGTGGTGTCCCATCAGGCTTTCGGTTATGTGTGCCGGGATTACGGGTTAACGCAGCATGCGATCATGGGACTGTCGCCCGAAGCGGAACCCAGAGCCCAGGATTTGGTCGCTTTGTCGCAGCTTGTGAAGGACAAAGGAATCAAATACATCTTTTTCGAGGAGCTTGTTTCCGATAAACTGGCCAAAACGCTTGCTTCGGAAGCGGGCGTAAAAACGTTGGTATTAAATCCGGTCGAAGGGTTGACGGAAGCCCAGGCCAAGAACGGAGACAATTATTTCACCTTGATGGACAGGAATTTGCAAAATTTAATTCTCGATCTAAAATAAAGGGAGACTGTTTGTACCGGAAGGAAGGCTTTGCATGAAACAAGACGCAGCAACGGCAGCCGCAGGTTTATGCCACGATGATATTATAGAATTAGATCAAGTTTCTTTTTCCTATAAAGACCAGCATGTGATTTCAGACTTCAGCTATGTGGTGAAGGAGAGGGATTTCGTCGGGATCATCGGCTCGAACGGAGCCGGTAAAACGACTCTGCTGCGAATGATGGTAGGTTTGCTGCAGCCGACGAAGGGAGATATCCGGCTGTTTGGCGAGCCGATCCGCCGTTTCCGCGATTGGGAACGGATTGGATACGTGCCGCAGAAGAACGCGTTCAACCCGCTGTTTCCGGCAACGGTCCGGGAGGTGGTTCTGTCGGGCTTATACGGCAATAAAAAAATGCTCCGCCGCGTGAACCGCGCGGATCAGCAAAAATGCGACGACGCACTGGAGGTCATGCGGATTGGCAGCATTGCGGATAAACGCATCGGCCAATTGTCGGGCGGACAGCAGCAGCGCGTTTTTCTAGCGAGAGCGCTGATCAATAAGCCCGATTTGTTGATTCTGGATGAACCGACGGTCGGGATCGACGCGGAAACGCAGGCTGATTTTTTCGAGCTGATTTTTCATATGCATGCCCATCACCATATGACCTTCTTGATGGTGTCGCATGATATCGAAATGATTGAAGGGCGCCTGGGCTCCGAGCCGAAAGACCGGTGCGGCGCCATTCAATTTTATGTTCGCCATTCCCATGAGACGGACTGCGCGATTCCCGACCTTCAGCATTCGCTGATTTAGAGGCGGAGGAAATACAGTTTCACCAAACTTTAGGAGTTGTGGCATTTGGACATATTTACAGCTGATTTTTTTCAAAGAGCGCTTGCCGGCGGAGTGTTGATCGGCCTTACGGCCCCCTTGATCGGCATTTTTCTGGTCTTGCGGCGCCTTTCCATGATTGGAGATACGCTGGCGCATGTTACGATAGCCGGTGTGGCCTTAGGGTTTCTGATTGAAGTTTACCCGGTAGGCGTGGGGCTTGTTTTTGCCGTACTTGCTTCGTTCGCCATTGAAAAACTGCGGAAAGCATATAAAGGCTATGCGGAATTATCCATCGCAATTATTATGTCGGGCGGCGTTGCGCTGGCCTCGCTGTTTTTCACGCTCGGAATGGGTTACAATACGGATGTCGTGAGTTATTTGTTCGGCAGCATTTACACGCTGGACACGACCGACTTATATGTGGTTGGCGGCGTGACGGTCATCGTGGTTGTTGTGGTTTTCTTGTTTTTCAAAGAGTTTTTCCTGCTATCCTTCGAAGAGGATGCGGCCGCGGTCAGCGGTTTGCCCGTCAAGCTGCTCAATATGCTCATCACTGTCATGACGGCGCTGGTTATCAGCACGGCGATCAAAATCGTCGGCGCGTTGCTGGTATCCGCTTTGCTTACGATTCCGGCCGCCTGCAGTCTGCTTATTGCGCGCAGCTTCAAAACCTCGGTTGTTTTCTCGGTCATCATCGCCGAAATCGCGGTTATCGCCGGCTTGGTTGTGGCAGGAATTTGGAATTTGGCGCCCGGCGCAACGATTGTGCTGCTGCTGATTGCGATGTTGATTTTGACACTGTTCGGGAAACGAGGTTTTTCCGCCTGAGCGGAAAATACATAAATTCATTTCGAAATCAGACACATGTGAATGGCAAACAGAAAAGTGATTGGAGGTTGCTATGGCCGATATCCATTTGGGGATTGCATTCGGCGCGGGGGTGGCTTCCTTTATCTCTCCGTGCTGCCTGCCTTTATATCCTTCCTATTTGTCCTATATCACCGGCATTTCGGTGCAGCGGCTGAGAACCGAGCAGAGGAGCGGGGAAGTCCGTTTTCTGACGATGACCCATACGCTTGCCTTCATTCTGGGGTTCTCGGTCGTCTTTTACACGCTTGGTTTCGGAGCCGGCTTGTTCGGCGAATTTTTCAATCAGCATCGCGCTTTGATCCGGCAGTTGTCGGCGCTTCTTATAATGCTGATGGGTTTGTTTCTGCTTGGCGTCTTTCAACCGCAATTTCTCCTTCGGGAGCGTAAAATGAATCTGGGATTTAAAAGAGCGGGATATCTGGGCTCTTTTGTTTTTGGCATCGGGTTTTCCGCGGGCTGGTCGCCTTGCGTAGGTCCGATTCTGGCGGCGATCATCGCAATGGCCGTCAGCGAGCCGGGAGCTTGGCTTGGCCTAATTACAGCTTATACGCTGGGGTTTGCGATTCCCTTCTTTATTCTTGCCTTTTTTATCGGGTCGACGAAATGGATCTTGCGTTACTCTGCGGCTGTCATGAAAATCGGCGGAGCCCTGATGCTCCTGATGGGCGTACTGCTGTTCACCAATAAAATGGCTCAGATTACGATCTTTTTGCAGCGGATTACGCCGGACTGGCTGAAGTTCTAGTGTGCGCTAACGCACTTGCCAACGGACAATCATAACATGTATCATAAACAGAGTAATGTTTAGCGTACATTAAGTCCGCGTCAACTCATGGAAAAGAGGGAATCATCAGATGCCAACGCCCAGTATGGAGGATTATTTGGAGCGTATCTACAAGCTGATCGACGAAAAGGGCTACGCCCGCGTTTCCGATATCGCCGAAGGTTTGGAAGTTCATCCTTCTTCCGTCACGAAAATGATCCAAAAATTGGATAAGGATGAATATTTGATTTACGAGAAATACCGGGGATTAGTGCTGACCAGCAAAGGAAAAAAGGTCGGTAAACGGCTTGTGGACCGCCATCAGCTGCTTGAGGAGTTCCTCGGCATGATCGGGGTCGAGCACGAGAATATTTACAGAGATGTGGAAGGAATCGAACATCATCTGAGCTGGGATTCGATCACCTGCATTGCGGCGCTGGTTGAATATTTCAAGCGGGACCACTCCAGAATTCGGGATTTGCAGGACGTCCAGCAGGATCTCCTCGGCGAATCGTAATATAGAAGCATCTGTCCTTTTCGGGACAGGTGCTTTTTGGTTCTTTTGGACGAATTTCCGCAACTCTTGGGACAGGTTGGACGTTAAAGGTATGTGGGGAAAGAAGCCGTACATACTTACTGGACCTGGAGGTAACTAATGAAATCTGCTTTGAAATTACGGACATGGCTGATTCCCTGCCTGATTTTGGCCATGATCTGGCCGGTTTTCGGCAAAGCGGCGGCGGCAGGGGCTGCCGGGACGGATATCCCGATCTTTTTGGACGGAAGGCAATTATCCAGCGATACTTCCCCTTATATCAAACCCGGGCAAAATATCACGATGGTTCCGCTTCGCGTCATCAGCGAAGGACTGGGAGCCCAAGTCGACTGGTCGCAGACAACCAAAACCGTCATGATTCGCAAAGACGGAAACACGCTTGAGCTTAAGTCCGGCCTTTCGACCGCGCTGGTTAACGGGAACCCGGTTCCGCTTGACGTATCCGTCGAAAACACAAACGGCCGTACGATGGTTCCGCTTCGTTTTGTCAGCGAACAGCTTGGCCTTAACGTTGATTGGAATGCACAGAAGAGAATAATCACGCTGACCACGGCCTTGGGAGGGACCGACGGGACACCTGTGGGTCAACTGCCCGGCGATGACTCGCAATCGGGACAGCCGGGTGTTCCGGACACTTCTACGGAGGGGATGCGCGGAGTGTGGATATCGACCGTATCGAATCTCGATTGGCCAAGCAAATCCTCGTACGGAAACATTGATGCTCAGAAGGCGGAGTACGTCAAGCTGTTGGATGACGTGCAAAGCATGGGGCTGAACGCGGTATTCGTGCAGGTTCGTCCATCGGCCGACGCTATTTATCCGTCCAGCCTTGTTCCGTGGAGCTCTTATTTGACCGGAACGGCCGGCAAAGATCCCGGATACGACCCGCTCCAGTTTCTGATTGAGGAGACGCATCGCCGGGGCATGGAGTTTCACGCTTGGTTTAATCCGTTTCGGGCAAGCACCGGAGGCGATGCAAGTAAACTGCCCCCAAATCACGTCGCCAACGAACATCCCGATTGGATCGTCAAGTTCGACGGAAAACTGTACATTAACCCCGGCATTCCGGAAGCGCGGGAGCATGTGATTCAGGCTATTATGGAAGTTGTAAAAAATTACGATATCGATGGCGTGCATCTGGACGATTATTTTTATCCGACAGGGGAAACGGCCAAAAGCAAATTTAACGATGACGGCACTTATAAAACTTATAATTCGAATCTTCTGAAGAATAAGGGAGACTGGCGGCGGGACAACATCAATCAATTCGTTCGGGATTTGGGCGTTCGCATCCATCAGGAGAAACCTCAAGTCTCTTACGGAATCAGTCCATACGGGGTATGGCGCAACAAATCCACCGATCCTACCGGATCGGATACCAAGGCCAGCGTGACCGCTTACGACAGCACATATGCCGATGTCCGGACATGGATTCAAAACGGCTGGGTCGACTATGTGGCTCCGCAAATTTATTGGAGTTTGACGCGACCCGAGGTTCGTTACGACATTTTGGCCGACTGGTGGGCCGGGGAAGTCCGGGGCACGAACGTGAAGCTGTACATCGGCCATTCGCCATATAAACTGGGGACGAATGAGGTTGGCTGGTCATCCGCTTCCGAAATCATCAACCAGTTGGAATACAACCGCACTCTTCCGGAAATCGGCGGCAGCATTTTCTTCAGCGCCAAGGATTTGCGTAAAAATCCGTTGGGACTTATTCCGCTCCTGCAGGCGTATTACGGATCATGAGCATTTAATGAATTGACAGCAGCCTAAGTTTGCTGTATAAGTTGAACAAAAGAATGGTGGTATAGCAAAAGTGTGAAATGTTCAAGAAATCCGGGAACAACAGCGATCGAAGAAACATTTCATACGGCTGCTTACGCACATTCAACCATTTGTGTTCATGCTTTTTATATTCAAAAGCTTAGACCAAGGAAATGATAGTCCATTTCGCTGCCCCAGAGAGGAGACCGATTGCTGAAAGGTTTCTGCACCGAGTGAATTGTTCCGGCCTTGCGAGCTGTACGGGTGAACTTGTTTGATTGTAACCTGTACCGGAATCCTCCGTTAAAAGGCTGAAGAATCGTCATGCCATGCTTATAGCGTTGTTGGCGATAAAAATAGGGTGGTACCACGGCACATTCGTCCCTGACGGATGTGCCTTTTTATTTAGAAAGGGAGGTTGTCCAAATGCGTCAAAGCCGATTAATATCATCAACCTTACGAGAATCGCCGTCCGAAGCCGAGGCAGCCAGCCACAAGTGGCTGCTGCGTGCCGGATATATCCGGCAACTGGCTGCCGGAATCTATACCTATCTGCCTCTGGGGCGGCGCGTTTTGCGGAACATCGAACGGATTGTCCGGGAAGAGCTCGATCGGGCAGGAGCGCAAGAAATCCTGATGCCGTCGATGCAGCCTGCGGAGCTTTGGCAGGAGTCCGGCCGATATGCCGTCTATGGTCCGGAGTTGATTCGGCTTAAAGATCACCATGACCGCGATTTTGTGCTTGGCCCTACCCATGAGGAAGTCATCACCTCTCTGGTGCGGAATGAAGTTGCCACTTACCGGAAGCTGCCGGTCACATTGTATCAGATCCAAACCAAATACCGGGATGAACGGCGGCCTCGCTACGGACTGCTGCGAGGCAGGGAATTTTTGATGAAAGACGCTTATTCCTTTGATACGGACTGGGCAGGTTTAGACGATTCCTACCGGCAAATGTATGATGCGTACGTCCGTATTTTCAACCGCTGCGGCCTCGAATTCAGAGCCGTGGAGGCCGATGCCGGAGCTATCGGCGGTGAGGGCGGGACACATGAGTTCATGGCGCTCGCGGATATCGGCGAAGATACGATCGCGGCTTGCGACTGCTGCGATTACGCCGCAAACCTCGAAAAAGCGCTGTCCGGTCCGCTCGCCGAAGGTGAAACGAATAATGAAGAAGCTCCATTGGAAAAAATCCATACGCCGCAGGTCCACACGATCGACCAATTGGTGGAGCATCTTGGGGTGAAACCTGAGCAAATCATCAAGACACTGATTTATGACGCGGACGGCACAACCTATGGCGTGTTGGTTCGGGGCGATCACGAAGTGAATGAGCTGAAAGTGAAGCATTATATCGGCGCCGAAAACCTGGAGCTTGCCGATGCGGCGACCGTGACGAACGTAACCGGCGCTCCGGTGGGGTTTGCAGGTCCGCTTGGCCTGCAAATTCCCATTCTGGTCGATCGGGAAGTCGCCAATATGCGGTGCGGAATCACCGGGGCCAATGAAGACAACTACCATCTTCGGAACGTCAGTCCTGCAAGGGACTTTTCGCTGGACCATGCCGGAGATTTCCGAAATGTTTCCGAGGGAGATCCCTGTCCCCGGTGCGAGGGAGGAAAACTCGGATTTTTTCGCGGAATTGAAGTAGGCCATGTCTTTAAGCTGGGCACGAAGTACAGCAGCAAGCTGGGCGCCAAATTTCTGGACGCGGACGGCGGGGCGAAGGAAATGATCATGGGCTGCTATGGTATCGGAGTTTCCAGATTGCTATCCGCCGTCGCCGAGCAGAGCTGCGATGAATCGGGTTTAAATTGGCCCCTATCTGTCGCGCCGTTTCAAGCACATTTGATTCCGGTTTCCGTTAAGGATGAGGCACAGATGAAACTGACGGAAAAGCTTTATGACCAGTTGACCCGCGCCGGGATCGAGGTGCTGATCGATGACCGGGATGAGCGTCCAGGAATTAAATTCAAGGATTCCGATCTGATCGGTATTCCGTTTCGGGTGGTTATTGGCAAGCGGGCGGAAGAGGGATTGGCGGAACTCAAACGACGAGGCGGCTCCGATACGAATATGGTGAAAATGGAAGAGGTTGCCGAACAAATTTTACGCTTCATTTAAGTGGAGGGCTCGACCTGGAAATCGGGACTTGACGGCCTGCCAGGCTGTTGAATTGGGGGGACTGCGGAAACTGCAGGAATGGGGCTGCTAAGCTGCAGGATTTGTAGGTTACTTGGCTGCTAGGCTACTGAGTTGCTGGTTAGCGAGATAAGCGTCGTCCTTTTTCGGCTAACAAATCGTAGTGTTCTTATTTGTTCTTTAAAACTGATTTTTATGCTCTAACGGACCCAGGAAGCCTTATTCGTCCCAAAACAGCTCCAAATTGAAGTTTTGAGGTCAAATAAGGGCTGTAGGGTCCGTTAAATCTCTCAAGCGCCGGTTTTCGCCGTAATAACGGCATTTCGATTCGTTAGAAGGTTGACCGTTCGCTGCAGGCTCTTGTCAAGCACCGATTTTGCCATGGCGTGAAGCCCGTTTATGCAGCATATTAAGTAGCATATGAACAGCCTCTGGCGTCATACATAAGCAGTAGACTTGTGTATGAATGGGAGGTATTTGCCGGGTGCTCATGAATGGGGTGTTTGAAGGCGGCGGGGTCAAAGGAATCTCGCTTGCCGGGGCGGTTCGGGCGGCGGAAAGGCATGGGGGACGCTTTCACCGGGTGGCGGGTGCTTCATCGGGCTCGATTATCGCCTCGATGATAGCCGCGGGTTATACGGCGGAGGAAATGAGGGACATAATTATGTCTACCTCTTTCTCCGCCTTTTTAAAGCGGTCGCCGATTTTTAACGCTGCCCTGGTTGGTCCCGCGCTGCGGGTTATGCTGAAGAAAGGGCTGTACTCAGGCGAAGCGCTTGAGGAATGGATCCGTAATGTTTTGCAGGAAAAGGGCGTTCGAACGTTTGCGGATATGGAAAAAGGGAAGCTCACCATCATTGCTTCAGATATAACCGGCGGGAAGATTCTTGTCCTTCCGGATGATCTGGATAAGATCGGCCTTCGACCCGAGAAGTTCGAGGTTGCCCGGGCCGTTCGCATGAGCTGCAGTATCCCGTACTTTTTCGATCCCGTGCTGCTGAGGCTTCCGCCCGAGCTGGCCAAAGGCAAGCCGTTTGCGGAGCAGTTTCTGCACATCGTAGACGGAGGACTGCTCAGCAACTTCCCCCTGTGGCTGTTCGATAGCGACTATCCGCGGAAGGGCGAAAAAATTCCCACCGTCGGCTTTCAAATGGTCGGGAAATATACAAATCAGCCGCATGTCATCCACGGCCCTTTCAGTATGCTGCAGGCGCTCGTGGAAACGATGCTTTCCGCGCACGACGAGAGATACATCGAGCAGTCCAATCGTTACCGGACGGTTAAAATTCCGACGCTAGGCATTGGTACCACGCAGTTTGATATCAGTAAAGAAGAAAGCCTGCTGCTTTATGAGTCCGGATTCCGCTCCGGAGACCGCTTCTTCGGAGACTGGAATGTCCAGTACTACGAAGAGCAGTTCATAAAGTATCAACAGGCTAAGGGTTAACAATCAACTTCATTGAATACGCTTCGTGATCAAAAGCTGCAGCAGTTTTTCAGCACCGAGAAGGTTTCACTTGCTAGTGGTATTTCGGGAGATCGTCATCATTCTTGCCTTTACTTCCTTCAATCACTTGAAAAGGATACGATTTGCGTTTCTCTCCGGAAGAGGCGCGGCGTTCGCCGGCTACCTTAGCCATGGTTCGAGCCGAGGGTTTAACTTTCGGCGGTCTGGCCGCACGGTACTTCCGGGGCGGGAATTTGTACAACAGCAGTACGACTCCCACGATGACTAGCGGAAGGAGCAACCCGCTCCAGGGAAATTTATGCTCTCCGAACAGTCCATCCCAAATAGCGAAAGCCGCCAACAGAACGACAACCCAAAACATGATGGCCTGTTTTTTCATGATTGCATCATCCTTTCACGGGATCCAAAACGGAACTTACCGGCGAGGCAATGATGTTTTCTTGCTCTAAACGGGCATCGAGCTCGCGCATTCGGTTAAACGAAGCGATCGAAACTTCCACTTGCTCGTTGTTTGGTTCCTTGGTCGTCAGAAGCTGAAGCCACAAGCCCGGGTATCCGAGAAAACGCAGCAGCGGGATATCCCGGACGGCGTTGGTTAAACGCAGCATTTCGAAGGAAAGGCCGATTACCAGCGGAAGCAGGAGAACCCGTAAATACATTCGCTGCCAAATATTATCCCAGTGGAAAATCGGCAGCGAATAAATGATCACGCCGACAATGACGGTCAAGATAATGAAGCTGCTTCCGCAACGATAGTGGAGGCGGCTATATTTTTGCACGTTTTCGGGCGTCAATTCTTCTCCGGCTTCATAGGCGGATATCACTTTATGCTCCGCGCCGTGGTATTGGAACAAACGTTTGATGACCGGAGTTTGGGAAATAATCCACAGATAACCGAGCAATAGAACGATTTTGATAAAACCTTCCACCAGCGTATGCAGCGCCTGGTTTGAAAATGCATGCTGGAACAAATATTGTTCAAGCAAGGCGGGAACCAGCGTGAAAATCAGTTTGCCGACAATAAATGAAAGAACGCCGGCGACAGCCACTCCGACAATCATAGTAAGAGAAAAGCCCGAATCCTCTTTTTCTTTCTGCTTGGCGCGCTCTTCCGGCTCCATTTCGTCGTCGGCCATCGCCTCGGCGGAATAATTCAGGTGCTTGGAGCCTTTGGCGCTGGAGTCGATAATACTGACAAGCCCGCGGATCAGCGGGATTTTACGCAGCTTTTTGACCCAGTCTTTATCCTGCTTGGGAACCTCCAAATAGGTAATTTCTCCGGATTTGCGGCGAACCGCGGTCACATTGACATGTTTTCCGCCGAACATAACGCCTTCTATAACGGCTTGGCCGCCGTAGGTTGCGGGTGCTGATTGCTGAGGCAAATATTTCACCTTCCTATAATGTAGTAAAGTATTTGAAACAAATGGCGGACTTTTTTGTAATGACTCCATTGTAACGAAATTCGCGGGCAAATTCTAGTTGGTTTAGTCTTTTTCAAAATGTGCATACTAACCTTCAAAAATGAAATGGAAATATTTCTATGGAAGGGAAGAAGCGGGATGGATCAACAGCAGCAAGGCCGGCAATCGCAAACTGAGCGGCGGCAGGAATTTCAGCCGTCACGCAGCCGGTCGCGACACCCCGGGCAAAAAACAAATATTTGGCTATTCTCTTTGGAAATCGGTTTTTTTGCCGGACTAATCTGGGGAGGGATAAAAGGCATTTTTTATTACATGAAACTGACGACCGTACTGCCGGGCTACCTGGTAGAGCCGTTTTTCAAAAACCGTTTTTTGCATTCCCAAGCGGGTTATTATGTCGGATGGCTGTCTTTCATCGTGTTTTCGATCCTGGCCGCGCTGCTCTACACCTTGACGCTTCGTAAACTGAAAGGCCCTGGCCCTGGAATCATCTATGGGATCGTATGGTGGATGATCATTTTCGCCGTGATCAACCCTATGGCCCATTTGACCGCTCCGCTGACTGCGCTTCCCAAAAACACCATGATCAGCGAGTTTTGCTTGTATTTGTTGTGGGGGCTCTTTATCGGATATTCAACGGCGGAGGAGTATACGGACGAAAGGGCGCGGGAACCGAAGAAAGCGCTGCAGTAAGCACAAAAAGCTTCTCAAGGGACTCTCTTCTATGTTAAAATTATTTCTGGTTATTTTTACAGGAAGGGGAAGCTGCTATGTACCGCATCCTGGTGATGAACGGACCAAATTTAAACATGCTCGGCGTTCGTGAACCCGGCGTGTACGGATCGGAGAGTCTCAGCGATATTGAGGACAAGCTGCGGAAGTTGGCGGAAGGGCGGGACATTGCCCTATCGTTCCATCAATCCAACCATGAGGGGGATTTGATCGACCGCATCCATGCCGCTTACGGCCAGTGCGACGGCATCCTGATCAATCCGGGGGCGCTAACGCATTACAGCTATGCGCTTCGCGATGCATTAACCTCGGTGAAAATCCCCACTGTTGAAGTGCATCTGTCCAATATTCATGCGCGTGAATCTTTCCGGCATACGTCGGTAATTGCGCCTATTGCCGTGGGCCAAATTGCCGGTTTCGGATCATTCGGATATGAGATGGGGCTGATGGCCTTGCAGCATCACTTGGAGAGTCAATCCAAGTGATCCGAAGGCTGTCGAACTGCCTTAAGTTGATACAAGGGAGAGTTTATCATGGCGAGCAATCGTGTTATCCGGCTTCGTGAAGCGATGGCGCTTCAGGGCATCGAAGCCATCTTGATTACCGGAGCGATAAACCGCCGCTATTTGACGGGATTTACCGGTTCTTCCGGATACGTTCTGATCACTTCGAATAAGGCTTGGCTGATTACGGATTTCCGTTATGTCACGCAGGCGTCCGAGCAGGCCGCCGGCTTTGAGATCGTGCAGCACGGCTCATCCGTCACGGATACGGTCAAGCAGCTGCTGCTTGAGGAGAAAATCGCCCGTCTCTGGTTTGAGGAAGAAAACGTCGTATTCTCCGTTTATCGGACCTACGAACGCGATCTCAGCCCGATTCGTCTGGAACCGGTGACCGGTTTGGTGGAAGGGCTCCGGATGTATAAGGACAGCGAGGAATTGTCTTTGATGAAGCAGGCGGCCGATTTGGCCGACAAGACGTTTCTTCATATGCTGACCGTGCTGAAGCCGGGAATCAGCGAATGGGACGCGGCGCTGGAGCTGGAAACATTTATGCGCAAGAATGGGGCAACCAGCACTTCGTTCGATACGATCATGGCGTCCGGAGAACGTTCGGCGCTTCCGCACGGCGTAGCCAGCGGGCGGATCATGCAAAACAACGAACTCGTTACCATGGACTTCGGCGCGTTGATGAACGGATACTGCTCCGATATCACCCGCACGGTCGGACTTGGTACGCCAAGCGCCAAACACCGCGAAATCTATGATATCGTGCTCGAAGCCCAGCTTCATGCGCTTGAATTCCTGCGCCCGGGAATGACCGGTCGCGAAGCGGATGCGCTGGCTCGCGACGTAATTACCCGATATGGATACGGGGAACAGTTCGGGCACAGCACCGGACACGGTCTCGGCATGGAAGTCCATGAGGCGCCAAGAGTATCCAAGCTGGGAGATACGGTGCTTGAGCCGGGCATGGTCGTCACGGTCGAGCCGGGAATTTATCTGCCCGGTTTTGGCGGAGTCCGGATCGAGGACGATGTGGTCATGACCGAAACCGGCATTCGCCGTTTGACGGAATCAACCAAAGAATATACCCTGATTGGATAAACCATGGTTGTCGTCCGATCTTGATATTAACTTTTATGTTAACCCTACCTGAGGAGGTACAATTTGTGATTTCAGTAAACGATTTTAAAACAGGCTTGACCGTCGAAGTGGACGGGGACATCTTTACGGTGCTGGACTTTCAGCACGTAAAACCGGGTAAAGGCGCCGCGTTCGTGCGCTCCAAGCTCAAAAATCTCCGCAACGGCAACACCGTTGAAAGAACGTTCCGCGCCGGTGAAACCATCGGCCGGGCCATCATCGAGAACCGTGACGTGCAGTACCTGTATGCCAGCGGTTCGGAGCATACGTTTATGGACAACGAAACTTACGATCAGTTTTCTTTGACTTCCGAACAATTGAAATGGGAGCTTAATTTCCTCAAAGAAAACATGAACGTAAAAATCGTCAGCTACCAAGGCGAAATCCTCGGGATCAACCTGCCGAACAGCGTCGAGCTGAAAGTGATTGAGACGGAACCGGGCATCAAAGGCAATACGGCAACCGGAGCTACGAAAAACGCCAAAGTCGAAACCGGTCTTAACGTTCAAGTGCCGCTGTTCATCAATGAAGACGATGTCCTGCTCGTCGATACTCGCGAAGGAAAATACATTTCCCGGGCGTAAATTTACCCGCACGAATTGTTCGGGCATTACAGTCTTCGAGAAGAATCATCCTCCACCCCTCTCGGGTGGGGGAATTTTTTATAATATTGAAGTCCCATATTAACTTAAGCATTGACTTCCTTCGGGTCTTTCGTATTATACTGGTTTAAAGCGTTACTGATAAAATGCATCGGCAGGATGGAACATATTAGGGAGGGTCTGACTTGGCTTTATATGTCATGAAATTTGGAGGAAGCTCCGTTGGCGATACGGAGCGTATGCAGCGCGTTGCTCGGCGCGTAGTGGAGAAAAAAGCGGAAGGCCATCAGGTGATGGTCGTCGTTTCCGCGATGGGAGATACGACCGACGATCTGATCGATAAGGCAAAGCTGCTTAGCAAGGAGCCTCCGCTTCGGGAGATGGATATGCTGATGACAACAGGCGAGCAAATTTCCATCGCGCTGTTGTCGATCGCGATTCAAGAACTGGGCGAAAAAGCCGTTTCATATACGGGCTGGCAAGCGGGCTTCCGCACGGAGGCGGTGCACGGAAAGGCACGTATTACCGATATCCGGCCGGAACGGGTGTTAAAATCGCTTGAAGAAGCAAACATCGTCATCGTGGCCGGGTTCCAGGGCATGACGGAAGACGGGGAAATCACGACCTTTGGTCGCGGCGGCTCCGACACGACAGCCGTGGCGTTGGCTGCGGCGACTTCGGCGGATTATTGCGAAATCTACACGGATGTGGACGGCATCTATTCGACCGATCCCAGAATCGTGAAAAACGCGCGGAAGCTGAGCGAAATTTCGTATGACGAGATGCTGGAATTGGCCAATCTGGGTGCGGCCGTACTGCATCCCCGCGCAGTGGAATATGCGAAGCATCATCAAGTTCGGCTTGTCGTGCGCTCAAGCTTTAATCATAACGAAGGCACTGTGGTGAAGGAGGAAGTCAATATGGAGCAAGGCGTGGTAGTCAGCGGAATCGCTTATGATAAAAATGTGGCAAGAATCAGCATATTAGGGGTATCGCATGTTCCCGGCGTTTTGGCAAAAGTATTCGGTTCACTCGCCGAAGCGAAAATCGACGTGGATATTATCGTTCAAAGCGGAGTAAAGGACGGCAAAGCGGACTTCTCCTTTACCGTGGCCCTTTCCGACCGGGAGAACGCGCTGAAGGTGCTGGAAGGCATCCGTGGCGAGCTTCCTTATGAAAAAGCGACTTTTGAAGACGGTCTGGTCAAGGTGTCGATCGTAGGCGCCGGCATGGTCAGTCATCCGGGCGTAGCGGCGCAAATGTTCGAAGTGATCTCGAAGCAGGGAGTCAATATCAACATGGTGAGCACTTCAGAAATCAAGGTGTCCTGCGTCATTGACGGTGCCAAGCTGCACGAAGTGATCAAAGCGCTTCATACTGCCTACGGACTCGACACAGAAAACCAAGTTTTCGTAGGTGGTCCTCAAGACCGCAGATAACCCCCCGCTTAAGACAGCCAAATACATTTAAGTAATAGAAGCGATTTTTAAATTTTAAAAGAGGCGCCTCAAGCCATCCAATCAGTATGGCTTGGGGCGCCTCTTTTTGTTTTGCAATCTTCTTTTTTTAATAAAACGAGATTTTTGGGCATATCGTGAAGTGAGTGAAGGTTACGGGACAAGAAGGAGGCTTTGTATGCTTGATAAGTTTGTGGTGAGTATGGCAACACTCAGGATGATTTCCGGAACGGTGGAAATTCTCGCGGCGCTGCTCATGCTGAAGCTGGGGAGAGTCGACAAGGCGCTTGCGGTGAATTCGGCTCTAGCTTTCGTAGGGCCTACGGTACTGATCTTAACGACCTCGATCGGACTTGCCGGCATCGCGGACAAGCTGTCCTTGGGGAAGATGCTTTGGATCAGCTGCGGCGTCGCGTGTCTCTTAATCGGCATTTTGAAGAAATGATAGATTTCCCGTCATAAAGAAGAAGTACAGGCATACACATGAGATATAGCAAAAAGCATTTCAAATAAGAGTAAGAGTTTTGGGGGTACGCATATGAACCCGAGCTGGTTGACCGTATTTCCCGACAATATCCAGTCTCTGCTGCTTAAATTGCCGCCTTCCGTTTTTCCGCTGCTCGAAGAAATCCGCATTCGCGAGGGACGTCCGCTTGAGGTTAATACGGGGGGGCGCTACTATTTTCTGACGCCGGACGGCGGGACGACGCGGGATCCCGAGGCTGCTTACAAGCCCGGGAAACAGGACGGGAACCGCCTGCTGGATCTGATCACGAACCATTCGCTTTACACGATGGAGGAGGAGCTTCGCAAAGGCTTCATTACCATCGCCGGCGGGCATCGAATCGGACTGGCCGGCAGAACCCTGCTCAGCGGAGGAAAAGTGGAGCATCTTCGCGATATCAGCGGGTTTAACGTGCGGATTGCCAGGGAGGTACGCGGAGTTGCGGATCCCATTTTGCCGCAATTGCTCGATTTTAAGCACAAAAGCGTACTTCACACTTTGATCCTCTCGCCCCCTCAGCAGGGAAAAACCACGTTGATACGCGATTTGGCGCGTCAGATCAGCAGCGGAACCTGGCGGCATCCCGAGGCCAAATGGCCGGGACTTAAAGTAGCCGTCATCGACGAACGCTCGGAAATCGCCGGCAGCAAGCGCGGCGTCCCAAGCTTTGACGTTGGCCCGCGGACCGATGTGATGGACGGTTGCCCCAAGGCGGAAGGCATCATGATGATGATCCGGTCCATGTCCCCGGACGTGCTGATCGTGGATGAAATCGGGCGTCCCGAGGATGCGGAGGCGTTAGCCGAGGCACTCCACGCGGGTGTCCGCGTGATCGCGACGGCTCACGGCTCGAACGTGGACGATCTGTCGGCCCGGCCGGCGCTCTCCAAGCTTTCGGAAACTTCCTTTTTTCAAATGTACGCCGTGCTGAAGCGGACGGAGAAAGGACTGGCCTTCCGGCTGTGGGACGGCAAACGCCGGGGAATTCAACCGCCGGAACCGGGATGGAAAGGCAGGGAAGAGCATGCTTAAAATGTTCGGGGCGGTGCTCGTCATATTGGCGGCTACGGTGGCAGGCTTTCTGCAGGCCAGACAGTTCGCGCGGCGTCCGAATCAAATCCGGCGGCTGATCCTGGCGCTGAAACGTCTGGAGACGGAAATCATGTACGGCGTTACGCCGCTGCCGGATGCTCTGCACCGGATCGGCGAACAAAGCGGCGAACCGATACGATCCGTTTTTCTCACGGCGGCCACAAACATGAATTCGCCGGGAAACAACTGGACGGCGCAAGAAAGTCTGGAACAAGCCTTAAAAAACGAGTGGAAATATACGGCTATGAAGGCTCCCGAGCAGGAGGTCCTGCTCCAGCTCAGCTATACGCTAGGGACAAGCGACCGGAAAGATCAGCTCGGTCACTTGGCGATGGCGGTTCGGCAACTGGAAAGCGAGGAAACTACGGCGCGCGAGGAACAAGCCCGCTATGAGAAAATGTATCGCAGCCTAGGCGTCTTATGCGGAGCGTTCATCGTTATTCTGTTCTACTGACATGCAGTTTCCCTCCAACGGCTGAAGCAGCCGCCTGTGAAATCGATAGCGAGGTGCCAAATCAATGAACATAGAAGTGAACGCCATTTTTCAAATTGCGGGCATCGGCATTATCATCGCCATGATCCACACCGTACTGAAACAAATGGGCAAGGAGGACATGGCGCATTGGGTGACGCTCATCGGGTTTGTCGTCGTTTTGTTTATGGTCATCCGGCTGCTTGACAGCCTCTTTCAGGAAATTAAATCGATCTTTTTATTCCAGTAGGTGAGCTAGACTGTGGAAATTATCCAGATTGTCGGACTTGGACTCATTGCGACGGTGCTCATCCTGGTGATTAAGGAACAAAAACCGATGTTCGCTTTTTTGATCGCGGCGACCACGGGAATTCTGATCTTTTTGTATCTTATCGGGAAAATCGGCGGGATTATCGAAGTACTGGAAAATTTGGCCGAATCCTCCGGCGTGCAAATGATTTACCTTAAAACGATACTGAAAATCATCGGAATTGCCTACATCGCCGAATTCGGAGCCCAAATCGTCAGGGACGCGGGGCAGGAATCGATTGCCTCCAAAATTGAGATGGCGGGAAAAATTCTGATCATGGTGCTCGCCATTCCGATCATCAGTATCATTATTGAGACCGTGATCAAGCTGCTGCCGGCTTAAAGCGAGGTGGGAAGGATGATAGAAACAACAAACCCGATATGGCAGCGGAAAACCCTGTTCCTGATCGTCCTCGGATCTTTGCTGTTTTGGATTTGGCCGGTTCTGACCTCCGCCGAAGGGGTTGACGACGGATGGATGAAACGTCAGGCAGAGGAGCTTCCCACCGATCAAGTGGAATCGTACTGGCAGCAGCTCATGAAAGAATACGGCGGTTTTTTCCCCGATCAGAAAATTCCTTCCTTCATGGATATGCTTCTACAGCAGGATCACAGCTTTAACCTGAAAACGGGACTTACCGGCCTGATGCGATACATGTGGCATGAAGTGCTTTACAACGGGCACATCTTGGTGACCATCGTGCTGCTCTCCATATTCAGCCTGATTCTGGAGACGCTGCAGACCGCCTTTGAACGAAAACAGGTAAGCAAGGTAGCTTACGCCATTTGCTACATGGTTATTTTGGTGCTCGCGATCAACAGCTTTCATGTCGCCATCACTTATGCCACGAACGCGATTACGGGCATGATCGACTTCATGATGGCGATGGTGCCGCTGCTGTTCACCCTGCTGGCTTCCATGGGCAATGCCGTCACGGTGTCGGTGACCCACCCGCTGGTCGTTTTTATGGTTCATACGGTAGGCACGGTGGTTCATACGATCGTGTTTCCGCTGCTGTTCTTCTCGGCGGTGCTCCACATTGTGAGCTCGCTGTCCGAAAAGTACCAGTTGACGCAGCTCGCCAATTTGCTGCGAACCGTCAGCATGGCGCTGCTTGGCATCCTGTTGACCATTTTTCTGGGGGTCATATCCGTCAAAGGGATTACGGGTTCGGTAGCGGACGGCGTAACCTTGAGGGCGGCCAAATACTTGACCGGCAACTTTGTTCCTGTGGTTGGCAAAGTGTTCGCCGACGCGACGGATACGGTCATCTCGGCCTCCATGCTGGTCAAAAACTCCATCGGTCTGGTCGGGGTTATCATCCTGCTGTTCCTCTGCGCTTTTCCGGCGATCAAAATCATCACGCTGGCGCTGATCTTCAATTTATCGGCTGCCGTATTGCAGCCGCTTGGAGATTCACCGGTGGTCACCTGCCTCGAAACGATCGGGAAAAGCATGCTGTACGTTTTTGCCGCAATGGCGGCCGTAGGGATGATGTTTTTTCTGGCGATTACGATCATGCTGACCGCGGGGAACATTACCGTGATGATGAGGTGAACGGGACATGACCTGGCTCGGAGAATGGCTGAAAGAGATCATATTCGTCGTATTGATAGCTGTGTTTATCGATTTGCTGCTGCCGAATCGGGCGATGGAACGTTATGTCAGGTTTGTCGTCAGTCTGCTGATTTTGTTGACCCTGCTCTCTCCGGTCATGAGACTGTTTTCACCGGACGCCAGGCAACAATTGGAGACGGCTTTTTCCGAAAATATCGACGGAATGGGCGGGACGGAGACGGAGCAGAGCACGGAAACGATTTTAAAGCAAGGCGAAGAGCTGAGAAAGAAGCAGGAGGCCGAAGCGCTCCAGTGGGCCGGAGATGAGACGGCCCGGCAGATGAAGGAGCAGATCCAGCAGGAAACCGGGCAGCCTGTAGAGCGCGTTACGGTAAAGCTGGCGGCAAAACAGGACGGCTCCAAGGAAAAGAACGGGAACACACCGGCGCAAGGCAATCCGGAAATCGAGGTTTCTTACGTGGAAGTCGTTATGGCCGAGGCCGCCCCGGCAGTTGCCCAGGAGGGTGATGGAGCCGGGAACTCCGGCGAGGGTCGTAAGATAACGATTGCCCCGGTTGAAAAAATAAATGTAAACATAGAGAGAGAACAGCAAGGGGAATCGGGGAACTCGGAACAAGAGCGAAGCAATCCGGCGATGGCCGGAGCTTCCGGCGGGGATCGATCGCCGAAGACAACAGGGAACGCGGATTCGGAGCAGATCTCCAAACTCGCAATCCAAATCGAAGAGCTGCTGAACCGAAACTGGGGCGTTCCGAAGGAGGCGGTTTCTGTCGTAGATCCGCAAAGCGAAGATAAGCAATAGGAGGTGAAGATCATGCCGGGTTGGCTTAAGAAGCTGGAACAATGGATCGGTGGGAAAGACGGAAAAAAAGGGATCAACGCCTTTCGGCTCCTTTTGATCCTGGGACTCATCGGCGTAGCGATCATGCTGTTCAATTCCTTCGTGAACGTTAAACAGGTGGATACGGGAGGCGATGGGAGGGAACCGCCGGTGCTTAATCAAATGCAGACTTCGTCCGTCCAGGATCAAGGGGACGGAGATAATCCCTTCGACAGCATTGAATCGGCACTGGAAACCAAGACCAAAGAAATTCTGGAGAAAATCGTCGGCGTCGGGGCGGTGGACGTCATGGTAACGGTAGATTCTACCGAGGAAGTCGTGGTTCAAAGGAATATGAAAGATACTCAGGAATTAACCGAGGAGACCGATGCGGACGGAGGAAAACGGCATATTACACAGTACACGCGAGACGGTGAAATCGTAACGTTCGAGTCTTCCGGAAACGAGCAGCCGATTATCACCAAAAAAATCAAGCCCAAAGTCCGAGGGGTGCTGATCGTGGCCAAAGGTGCCGAGAACAGGACAGTCAAAGGGCTGATCGTAGACGCGGTCGAGAAAGGCCTCAACGTTCCGTCCTACCAAATTTCCGTCGTACCCCGGAAGCAGTCCCAGTGACTGGAGCCTGGGTTGATATAGACGTTCACAAAAATTAAGCAATGCTTACGAAGCAAGTTTTGTCCGAAGTTAGTTCAAAGAAGCAATGCTAACAAAACTTAAGCGAATACTTACGAAGCAATTTTTGTTCGAAGCCACTCAAAGGGGTTAACACTCACAAAAATTTTTAGGAGGAATTGTTCAATGAAATCCAAAAGACAAACGATTTGGCTGGTATCGATGCTCAGTTTGATGGTGATTTTGTCGGCTTATTATCTGTTCACGGAAGACGGTCCCGCACCTTCCCAATCGGTCGACGGCCAGCAGGTTTCCACGGTCGATAACGGTACGGACCAAGGGGCAGCGGTGCAACCGGACGACACTCAGTCCGGCGACGATGTGATCCTTTCCGAAGTTACGGGAGACGGTACGGATGATCAAACGGTGACTGACGATGCCGCCGCAACCGACGCTGCCCAAAATGGCGATGACGGCAAGGCAAATGCGGATAACCCGGATACCGCAAAAAACGCTGCGGATAATTCGGCAAAAGACGATACAAAAGCCACGGCCCAGGCTGACGAGGGCAAAACGGCTGGCAATAATTCGGAGCAAACAAGCGGAGATCAAGCATTGAGCGACGAGGATGTGCTGAAAGAGATGGAATCCCAGGGGGTAACGGCTTCCGACGCGCTTACCAATTATCAATTCGAACGCACGCAAGAGAACCTGAAAAAACAGGATGAACTGCTGCAAACAATCAATGACAATACCAAAACGCTGGACGAAGCGGCCATGGCCCAGCAGCAATTAAGCGCTTTGGAAGAAAAGGAAGCCAAAATCAACGGTATTGAAGAAAAACTCCAACAGCAATATTCCAACGCGGTAGTTACGGAAGCCGACGACAAGTATAAAGTGCTCGTTGAGAGCGAAAAGCTGGAAGCTAAAGACGCGGTAAGCATCATGGACTTGGTGATGAAGGAGCTGGGCGTTTCTCAGGATCAAGTCAGTGTTCAATATGTGACACAATAAGACAAGCCGCAAAATTTGGCGCTCAAATAGGGTCAATTCGGGAAGAGTCCGGCAATAGCCTGGACTCTTTCCATTTTTATCGATTGTGTTATAATACATAAAGTTATGATTCAGCAAGAGCCAAGGCTTTGCCATAAAGCTGAAGGAGTGAATGGATAAGCATGTTTAATTTGAATGAAATTAAAGAATTGATCGAACTCGTGGACAAGACTTCCGTCCATGAATTGGAAATTGAAAGTGAGGGTTCGCGTCTTTGCATCCGCAAACCCGGAAAAAGCGAAATCGTGCACGTACAGCCGATGACGATGTCCGCAGCTCCGGGAATCGCCGCTCCCGTAATAGCGGCTTCCGCAGGAGAATCTGCGGGTACCGCTCCAGCGGCCAACCGACCGGAGGAACCGGCTGCCCATTTACATACCATTGTTTCACCGATGGTGGGTACGTTTTACCGCTCATCTTCGCCAGATTCGCAGCCGTTTGTTAATGTCGGCGACAGAGTCGGCGAGAAGACAACGGTGTGCATTATCGAGGCGATGAAGCTGATGAACGAGCTTGAGGCTGAAGTTAAAGGCGAGATTACCGAAGTTCTTGTGGAAAACGGCCAGCTCGTGGAATACGGACAACCTCTCTTTTTGGTGAAGCCGGAGTAATTGCGGTTCTACAAGCCCTGCCATCAGGGTGCTACCTAGCTTTCCAAGGAGGATGGGACACATTGAAATTTCATAAAATCTTAATTGCCAACCGCGGAGAAATCGCGGTTCGTATTATTCGCGCCTGTCGCGAGCTTGGGATTTCTACAGTTGCCGTGTATTCGGAAGCGGACAAGGATTCCCTTCATGTGCGGCTCGCGGATGAAGCGTATTGCATCGGACCAACGCTGTCGAAAGACAGCTATTTGAATTTAACGAACTTAATGAGCGTAGCAACGCTGACCGAATGCGACGCCATCCATCCGGGATACGGATTCCTCGCGGAAAACGCCGACTTTGCGGAGATTTGCGGCTCCTGCGACATTACGTTTATTGGGCCGTCCCCGGAAGCCATTACGAGAATGGGCGACAAAGCCGTAGCCAAACAAACGATGAAGATTGCCAAAGTTCCGGTTATTCCCGGTTCCGACGGATTGATCGAGGATCTGGACGAAGCGGTTATGGTCGCGCGCGACATCGGATATCCCGTGATTATTAAAGCAACCGCCGGCGGCGGGGGAAAGGGAATCCGTATTGCCGAAGACGAAGAATCGCTGATTAAACAGATTACGACGGCGCAGCAGGAAGCTCAGAAAGCGTTCGGCAACGCCGGAGTTTATTTGGAAAAATATTTGACCGGCATGAAGCACGTAGAAATTCAAATTATCGCCGACAAGCACGGCAACGCCGTTTTTCTAGGCGAACGCGATTGCTCGGTGCAGCGCCGCCGCCAAAAACTGGTGGAAGAAGCGCCATGCACCGTGCTGTCTCCGGAGAAACGCCGGGAAATGGGTGAGGCAGCCGTACGCGCGGCGCTTGCCGTTAACTACTCGGGGGCGGGAACGCTGGAGTTTTTGCTAGGACCTGACGGACGGTTTTACTTCATGGAGATGAATACGCGGATTCAGGTGGAACATCCGGTGACCGAAATGGTGACGGGAGTGGATCTGATTCAGGAAATGATTTCGGTTGCCGAAGGCAATCCGCTTTCCTTCTCCCAGGGAGACATCAAAATCAATGGCTGGTCCATCGAATGCCGGATTAACGCGGAAGATCCCGCACGGAACTTTATGCCGTCTCCCGGTAAAATCGGATTTTATCTAGCTCCGGGCGGTCCCGGTGTTCGTGTGGATAGCGCAGCTTATCCGGGATACACAATCTCTCCTCACTACGATTCCATGATCGCGAAGCTGATCGTTTGGGGAGCGACCCGCGAAGAAGCGATCGCCAAAATGAAGCGGGCCTTATCCGAATTCGCCATCGAAGGCATTCATACAACGATCCCTTTTCATCAGAGATTGCTGGAACATCCAACATTTGTCAAAGGTGATTTTGATATTAAATTTCTGGAAGAAAACGAGATTTAGAAACAGGCCTTCAGTTTGTCATAATGAGGCCCAAATGATATAGTATGTATAATAAGTGCGCGATTCTCTATCGGTGATGGGTCAGCGTCATACTTATTGAGAGGTGGATGAATAGAATGAATACATTGCCTACGGAATTCGAACGTACCGATATCGGTGAAATTCAAATTGCCCCAGAGGTCATTGAAGTCATTGCGGGTCTTGCTACGGTCGAAGTGAAAGGTGTTGCGGGTATGAGCGGCGGTTTTGCCGGCGGAATTGCCGAGCTGCTCGGACGGAAGAATCTTTCCAAGGGCGTTAAAGTGGACGTCGGACAACGCGAAGCGGCCGTTGACGTATCCGTGATTGTGGAATACGGCAATCGTCTGCCGGAAGTGGCGACGGAAATCCAGCGCAATGTGAAACGTTCGATCGAAACGATGACCGGACTTACTGTGGTGGAAGTGAATGTACATATTCACGACGTCATTTTCAAGGCATCCGAGAGAATCGAAGAGACGGAACCAAACCACAGGGTGAAATAATTCGTTAGCGAAAACCCCCGACCACGCGTCAGGGGTTTACTATAATTTTTTAGGCTTTGAACTCCCTCTACTTAAGGAGGCTTTACTTGTCGTGGCCAAAATTTTAGACAGGCTTTTGCTGTTTGTTTACAGCTTAAGTATCGGAATTCTATCCATTTTCGCGATCCTTCTGATGACGGGGGCAATGAAGATTCAACTTGACGCCGTTGAGGAAAAAACACTTTATATCGGTACTTGGGTGGTTGTTGTCGTATTGCTCTTGCTCAGCATTCGGTTTTTCTACATATCCGTCCGCCGGGACCGGCAATCGCTGCCGTCGATCGATCAGCGTACGGATTACGGGGATATTCAAATTTCCGTGGATACGATCGAGAATTTGTCTTATAAGGCGGCTTCCCGCATACGCGGCATCAAAGAAGTGAAAACGCGGATTCGGATTACCGATGCGGGTCTTGAAATTATGGTTCGCGCCCTTGTGGACGGCGAAACCTCGATTCCGGCATTAACCGAAGAAGTACAAAAGCAGGTTCATGATCATGTAGAGGACATTACGGGAATACCTGTCTCTTATGTTTCGGTTTACATCGCCAACCTAGTCCAATCGCCCGTGATCAAAAGCCGGGTTGAATAGGAGTGAGTAGCAGGGTGTTCTGGAAACAAATGTGGGAGAGTCACAGGGGGCGCCTGCTAGGGGTGGCGGCCGCCGTGTTTTTATGCCCGATTTATCTGTTTTTCGGATTTTGGAATATGCTGTTCTGCGCGCTGCTGTTGTTTATCGGTTACACCATAGGCAGGCAGAAGGATTTGGAGCAAGGTCCGCTTCTGCCTTGGAGTGAGCTGTGGGCATGGCTAACGTCGCGCTGGCGTCCTTTTAAATAATTCCTGCGATATGCTTACTCCGGAAAAGAGCTGCTTTTTATCTTGCCCATTTTATGGAGGTAGCATATCGCGGGTTTTTTTTGTTTGAATCGTGCCCGGAGCGGCAATCGTAAAGAAATAAGGTTTTATATAAGTTGAACCAATGAAAAGCAACAGGCAAGAGTGAGAAAGTTCTGGCACGCACGGCAGTGATCGCCTTTGTGAGCGGATTTCCGCTTCATCTGAATTTATTAATTCAAAGAAATCCGAGAACGACAGCGATCGGAAGAACTTTTCACACGACTGCCTCTCATGCGTTCATACGTAAGTTCAACTTATATAGTCAGCTCAAGGAGGAAACGCATGAAACGGAGATTGGCAAGAGAAATTGCAATACAAAGTTTGTACCAGATGGAAATGAACGAGGTGGAGGCCGAAGAAGCGGTAACCATGCTGATCGCGGAAGCCGCCGGAGACAATGAAAGCGAGGTTGAACTGTCCGACGTCGACGCGACGAAGGCGTTTGTTCTGGAAATTGTAAATGGAACCTGGACCCGGAAGGATGCCATTGACGGTTTGCTCTCCGATTATTTGAAGGGCTGGCAGCTCAGCCGTCTGTCCAAAGTTGACCGGCAGGTGTTGCGCCTGGCCGCTTACGAAATGATCTTTCGCGACGATGTTCCGGGAAAGGTTGCCGTCAACGAAGCCATTGAACTGGCTAAGCATTTCGGTACCGCGGAATCGGGCAAGTTTGTCAACGGCGTACTCGGGAAAATGATTCAAGAGCTTGACGCGCTTAAGAAGAAGGTATAATCGGATTTAAGCAACAAAGGCAGCTATCTTTATCGGCTGCTTTTATTATAAAAACAGACACTTCAGACAAAGGAGAGGAAGACATGTCGGCACCAATTATTAACGGAAAACAAATTTCGGAGGAGATCCGCGCAAGCCTTCGCGGCGAGGTGGAGCACCTTAAGCGTATGGGTGAAGCCCCTGGGCTGGCTGTCGTCCTCGTCGGGGAGGATCCCGCATCACAGGTATACGTACGCAATAAAGAAAAGGCCTGCCAGGATCTCGGTTACTATTCGGAGGTTCATCGCCTTCCGGAATCTACGTCACAGGAAGAACTGCTCGCGCTGGTGGACAAGCTGAACCGTCAGAAGGATATCCATGGTATCTTGGTGCAGCTTCCGCTGCCCAAACAAATTGACGAGAAGTCCGTTATTGACGCGATTTCGGTGGAAAAGGACGTCGACGGATTTCATCCCGTCAATGTCGGTAATTTGGTGATCGGAGACGACAGCCTGCTGCCTTGTACGCCGGCCGGAGTGATAGAGCTGATCAAGCGGACGGGAATCGAAATCTCCGGTAAACATGCCGTCGTGATCGGCCGAAGCAATATCGTCGGCAAGCCGGTTTCGCTGCTGCTTCAGCGTGAGAACGCCACCGTGACGATGTGTCATTCGCGTACGGCCAATATGAAGGAATTGACGAAACAGGCGGATATTCTTGTCGTGGCTATCGGGCGGGCCAATTTCGTCGATGCCTCTTATGTAAAACCGGGAGCGGTCGTGATCGACGTGGGTATGAATCGGCTCGATAACGGAAAATTGGCCGGAGACGTCGATTTTGAAAGCGTCAAGGAAGTATCCGGTCCGATTACCCCGGTTCCCGGCGGCGTAGGTCCGATGACGATCACGATGCTGATGCAAAACACGCTCATTGCATCCAAACGTATCCAAGGCTTAGCCTAATCAGAAAGCTCGTTTTACGAAAAGGGGGAGGCCCGTGGAACAGCGGATTCTTTCGATCAAGGAATTGAATCGGTACATTCGGATGAAGCTGGAATCGGACAGCTTGCTGTCCGAGGTGTGGATTCGCGGCGAAATATCCAACTTTACGCATCATTCCAGCGGCCATATGTATTTTACGTTAAAAGACGCCGACAGCCGGATCAAAACGATCATGTTCGCCTCGCATAACCAGCGGCTTCCGTTTATTCCGAAGGAAGGCTCGCGCGTGATTGCCCGGGGCAATGTGTCGGTCTACGAGCGGGACGGGCAGTATCAGTTTTATGCGACGCATATGCAGCCGGACGGGATCGGCAGCCTGTATCTGGCTTTTGAGCAGCTTAAGCAAAAGCTGCAGGAGGAAGGGCTGTTTGCGCCTGAAAAAAAACGTGCATTGCCGCGGTTTCCGAAGGTCATCGGCGTCGTCACATCGCCGACGGGAGCGGCCGTGCGGGACATTCTAACGACGCTGCAACGCCGTTATCCGCAGGCCGCGGTTATCCTGCACCCCGTGCTGGTGCAGGGCAAAGGCGCAGCGCCCGCGATCGCGAAAGCGATCCGGGCGCTGAACGCCATGGGCGAGGCCGACGTGCTGATCGTCGGCAGGGGCGGCGGCTCTCTCGAAGAGCTGTGGGCGTTTAACGAGGAGCAGGTCGCGCGCGCGATTTACGATTCGGCGATTCCGGTCATCTCGGCCGTCGGCCACGAGACCGATTTTACCATCGCCGATTTCGTCGCCGACCTGCGCGCCGCCACGCCCACCGCCGCCGCTGAGCTGGCCGTGCCGCACACGGCCGAGCTGCGCGCCATGCTGCGCCAGCGCGAACAGGTGCTGCAGCAAGGCTTGCAGCACCGCCTTGCGCAGGCGCGCGAGCGGCTCGGCCGGCTCCAGCGGTCGCCGGCGCTGACGCAGCCGCGGCGCGGTCTGGTCCAGCACGCGGAGCGGCTGGACCGGCTGTCCGCGCGGCTGACGAGCGTTACGATGTCGCGCATGAAGCTGACGACATCGTCCCACGACCGCTTGCATCAGCGACTGCTGCGTTTTCATCCGCAAGACGCGCTGCAGTACGCCAAGCGGCGGCAAGGCGAAGCGGAACGTTTGCTGCGTCAGACGATGTCCGGCATATTGAAAGAAAAATCGCAGCAGCTCGCTTCCGGCATTCGCCAACTTGATGCGCTGAGCCCGCTTAAAGTCATGGCCAGAGGCTACAGTCTCGTCTATGACGAACAGGGGGAGCGGCTGATTAAATCGCTAAGCGAAGTGGAACCCGGGGACCGAATCAAAGTCAAGGTCACGGATGGAGAACTGGACTGCCAGGTATGGGGCATGCGGGAAGGAGACACGATCGACCATGGAACAAGAGCAAAAGCCGAAGGCGAAGCAAACTGAAAATGAGGAACAGGAAATCAACTTTGAGGAAGCGATGAACCGGCTTGAAGAAGTTGTTTCGGAGCTGGAGCACGGGGACGTCCCGCTGGAGAAAGCGATTGATCTTTTTCAACAGGGGATGATGCTGTCGCAGCTGTGCAGCCAAAAGCTGGCCCAAGTAGAGCGCAAAATCGAAATGATTGCGCAGGGCGACAACGGCGAGTTGGTTAAGAAGCCTTTTCAGCCGCCGGTTGATGAGAGCGGTGATTCCTTTGAATAGATCGAGCATTCACGAGTATATGGAAGAAGTCGGCAGTATGATCGCTTCCCGCTTGGAAATCAGCGTTCCTTTGGAATGGGATGTTCCGGAGACTTTGCGTAAGTCGATGGGCTATTCGCTGATGGCCGGCGGCAAGCGGCTGCGGCCGCTGCTGGTCATTGCCGCGGCGGAGTCGCTGGGGGCGAACCGGGAGGCCGCGATGCCCGTCGCCTGCGCCGTGGAAATGGTACATACGTATTCGCTGATTCATGACGATCTTCCGGCCATGGATAATGATGATTATCGCCGCGGAAAGCTTACCAACCACAAAGTGTTCGGGGAAGCAATGGCCATCTTGGCGGGAGACGGACTGCTGACACACGCTTTTTACAGCGTCGTTCAGACTGCCCGGAAGCACGGCGTTTCGGCGGAGAACATCCTTGCGATCATCGAGGATTTGTCGCGGTTTGCCGGACCCGCCGGCATGGTTGGCGGGCAAGTGGCTGATATGGAAGGGGAGCAAGGGCTGACCGCTCTGGAACAGCTTCGTTATATCCATAAACATAAAACGGGCGACCTCATCGTCTTTTCGCTGATGGCGGGCGGCCGGATTGCCTCCGCTTCGCCGGAACAGCTGGAAGCGCTGGAGAAGTACGGCCGAGCACTTGGGCTCGCTTTTCAAATTCAGGACGATATCCTGGATCTGGTCGGCGACGAAAGCAAGCTGGGCAAAAAGACGCACAGTGATTTGAAACAGCAAAAGGTTACCTACCCTTATTTTATCGGGCTCGACGCCTCGCGGGTAGAGGTCGATCGTTTGACGCGCAGTGCCAAGGAAGCGGTTACGGGAGGCGCGATTCCGGACCCGGAGAGACTGCTGGAGATCGCCGATGTGCTTGTACGCCGTGACCATTAGCATATACAAGCGACTTCGACAATATGGAATCCTGTGGTATAATGAGTGCTATTAGTCATCTAGAGAAATCCATTTAAGGAAAGCGGGGAATTCATGTGCTGCTTTCGCAAATTCACGAACCTGCCGATCTGAAAAAATATTCCATTGAGCAATTGACGCCGCTTGCAGCGGAAATCCGCCAGTTTTTGATCGAAAAGCTGTCGGCGACTGGCGGGCATCTTGCCTCCAATTTGGGTGTGGTGGAATTAACGATTGCCATGCACTATTGCTATGATAGTCCGAATGACAAATTTATTTTTGACGTCGGACATCAGGCATACGTCCACAAAATGCTGACCGGACGCATGGATCAGTTTGACACGCTGCGCAAGCATAACGGCCTTTGCGGCTTCGTCAAACGCAGCGAAAGCGAGCATGACGTGTGGGAAGCCGGGCACAGCAGCACTTCGCTTTCGGCGGCCATGGGAATGGCGCTTGCGAGGGATCTGAAGGGCGAGAAGCACCGGGTGATCGCCGTAATCGGCGATGGCGCTTTAACGGGCGGCATGGCGTTCGAAGCGCTGAACCATATCGGCCATGAGAAGAAGGATCTCATGGTGATTTTGAATGACAACGAAATGTCGATTGCGCCGAATGTCGGTGCGATGCATAATTATTTGACCAAAATCCGTTCCGACCGCAACTATCTGCGGGCCAAGGACGAAATCGAGCAGTTTCTGAAGAAAATTCCCGCCATTGGCGGAAAGCTGGCCAAAACGGCCGAACGGGTCAAAGACAGTCTGAAATATATGATGGTTTCCGGCGTGCTGTTTGAGGAGCTCGGCTTCAAGTACTTGGGACCGGTGGACGGCCATGACGTTTCGGGATTGATTGAAGCATTCAAGCAGGCCAACAATGTGAGCGGTCCCGTTCTGGTGCACGTGCTCACGACCAAAGGAAAGGGCTATTCGCCTGCCGAAGAAGATTCTCACAAATGGCACGGAATCTCGCCGTACAAGATCGAATCCGGTCAGGTGCTCAAGGCGGTGGGCAATCCGATGTACACCGAGGTGTTCGGGCAAACCCTGATCGAACTGGCCGAGCAGGACGAACGGATCGTTGCCGTAACGCCGGCAATGCCGGGCGGTTCCGGTCTCGTCAAATTCGGCGAGCGTTTTCCGGGCCGGATGATTGACGTCGGCATCGCCGAGCAGCATGCGGCGACGATGTGCGCGGCGCTGGCCATGGAAGGAATGAAGCCGGTATATGCCGTCTATTCCACCTTCATGCAGCGGGCGTACGACCAGATCGTTCACGACATTTGCCGTCATAATGCCAATGTCATGTTCGCGATTGACCGGGCCGGTTTTGTCGGGGCGGACGGAGAAACGCATCAAGGTGTTTACGATATCGCTTTTATGCGGCATATTCCGAATATCGTGCTCATGATGCCGAAGGACGAAAACGAATTGCGCCATATGATGAAGACGGCGCTTGAATATAACGATGGACCAATCGCGTACCGTTACCCTAGGGTTAATGTTCCGGGCGTTCCGCTGGACGAAGAATTGGTTCCGATTCCGATCGGAACCTGGGAAACGGTCCGGGAAGGCGAGCATTTGGCAGTGATTGCCGTCGGCCCGATGGTTCAGGTGGCCGAGGAAGCCGCAGAGATCATGAAGCGCGACGGCGTATCGGTTTCCGTGGTTAATGCGAGATTTTTGAAGCCTTTGGACCATTCGATGTTGATGAAGCTTGCGCAAAGCGGATATAAGCTGGTGGTGCTGGAAGAAGCCTCGCAGGCCGGTAGCTTGGGCAGTGCCGTCCTTGAATTTTACGCCGAAGCGGGCGTAACCGGCGTGGATGTCAGCTTGATGGGAGTGCCGGATCGCTTTGTCGAGCATGGCAGCATCAAAGAGCAGCTTCATGAAGTCGGGCTAACGGCAGAAGCGGTTGTTGATGAACTGCAAAAATACCGGTCCGAACAACAATATACTTACGGCAAGAAGGTAAAACCGTCCTAATGCCGCGGTTTTGCGGATCTGCCCGGGATTAAAGTCAGGAGTTAGATCATGTCTGTTTCCAAGGAACGAATTGATGTCCTGCTGGTGGAGCAGGGATTTTTCGAGAGCAGAGAAAAAGCGAAAGCGGCGATCATGGCCGGCTTGGTATTTGGCGGGCAAGAGCGGCTTGAGAAGGCGGGGACGAAAATTCCTCGCGATACGATTTTATCCGTTAAGGGTGCGGTTCATCCTTACGTCAGCCGCGGCGGACTCAAGCTGGAAAAAGCGCTGAAGCGGTTCGGCATCGATCTTTCGGGCCGAACCATGCTTGATATCGGCTCATCCACCGGCGGATTTACCGACTGTGCGCTGCAGCACGGAGCCGGTTACGTCTACGCGATTGACGTCGGGTATAATCAATTGGACTGGTCGCTGCGCAATGACGAGAGAGTCAACGTGAAGGAACGAATGAATTTTCGATATATGACTCCGGAAGATCTTGACGGTCCTGTTCCGAACTTTGCCAGCATTGATGTTTCTTTTATTTCGCTTAAAATTATTTTGCCGCCGCTCCTTACCCTTCTCAATCGTCCGGCTGACATCGTGGCGCTGATTAAACCGCAGTTCGAAGCCGGTCGGGAAAAGGTCGGCAAATCCGGTGTAGTACGTGATTCCAAGGTTCATATTGAAGTGCTGGAAACAGTGCTGCAGTTTGCCGAAGAATCCGGGTTTAGACTACAAGGTCTTACTTTTTCACCAATTACCGGTGGAGAGGGGAATATCGAGTTTTTGGCGCATTGGCAGCTAGGAAACGAGATGCCTTCCGAATTGGCGGCTGAACCGATTCCGGCGCTGATTCGCCGCATAGTATCCGAAGCTTCCGAAACGTTCGCTGGCGGCCCGTCGAAATGACGGGCTTTTTTGATGCGGGAATTGAAAATGCGAACGTTTGTGCTGTATAATGGAAATACCTCGAAATTATTTGAAGGATTAACAGGAGCTTGCCTGGATTCGTCGAAATAATTGTTGAGGTGATTTCAGGTGGGAACGTACTCCGACCAAGTTCTAATGCTGCTGATCGCGGGGATTGCGGCATATCTGGTTTACCGCGGGTTCCGTTCCTGGGTTCGCAAACCTTTTACCCTAAGATCGGGTATCGGGTTTCGACTGAACGAAGAGATTCTGGAGCATCCCGCAATCGATCTGCTTGAGCAAGCGGGTTATGAAGTGATCAGCGATAAGCTGAAGATTCCCCTCGCTTTTAAGGTTGATCGCGAAGTTCTGCATAGCCGTCTTTTTATTGACTATATTGCCGTCAAGAACGGGGAATTCTATTTGGTAAGAACTTCTCGCGAACGCTTGGCGATCGAATGGACGGGCGGTGGTATCCGCAGAGAACTGCTGCCTTATTTGCTGCTGTATCCCGAATGCGGAGGCTTATTGTATGTAGATACGGAGAACGGGCGCATCAGAGAAATCACTTTAACAACCGACGAAGACGAAGATGAAGCAGCCTTAGAAGGCTCATGGAGGGCATAATGAAAGGTCAACGACACATTAAAATTCGCGAAATCATTACGGGCCGGGAAATTGAAACCCAGGACGAGCTGGTTGAAGCGCTGCGTGAATCGGGCTATCAGGTGACTCAAGCAACGGTATCGCGCGACATTAAGGAATTGATGCTGATTAAAGTTCCCACCGACGACGGGAGATATAAATATTCGATGCCGACGGCCCAGCGCTACAATCCGGTACAGAAACTTCAGCGGGCTCTGATCGACAGTTTTGTACATATTGACCACACCGGCAATTTGGTGGTCATGAAATGTTTGCCCGGCACGGCCAACTCGGTCGCCGTATTGATCGACAATATGGAATGGCCGGATCTGCTCGGAACGATTTGCGGAGATGATACGATTTTGCTGATTTGCCGGAATGAAGAATACAGCCGCTTTCTCATTAATCAAATCATGGGATTCATTTCTTAACTGAACTTCGTTTAGGGGAAGGGAGTTGCCGTCATCGTGTTGGTCCATTTATCTATTCGGAATTTGGCGGTTGTCGAAGCCGTGGATGTTACGTTTTACTCCGGGTTTCATGTGCTGACGGGAGAAACCGGTGCGGGCAAATCGATTATTATCGACGCGCTGGGACTCATCGCCGGCGGCCGGGGTTCGGCCGATCTGATCCGGTACGGGTGCGAAAAGGCGGAAATGGAGGCTTCTTTCGATTTGCCTCAGGGTCATCCGGTCTGGGAGATCCTTTCCCGGCTCGGCATTGAAGGCGATGCGGAGGAATTGCTGATTATCCGCCGGGAAATCAGCATTCAAGGCAAGAGTTCCGCCCGGATCAACGGACAATTGGTCAATTTGTCGATGCTGAGAGATGTCGGCGAAGCTCTGATCAATCTGCATGGCCAGCACGAGCATCAGACGCTGCTTCGCTCCGAGCGCCATTTGGAACTGCTTGACGCTTTCGGCGCCGAGTCCATAGGCCCCGTTAAGGCCAGATATCAGGAAACGTATGCGGATTTTGTACGGCTCGACAAGGAATGGAACGACCTGCAGAGCACCAGCCAGCAGGCGCTGCAGATGCTTGATCTGTACCGTTTTCAACTCGAAGAAATCGCCGCTGCCCGTTTGAAGCCGGGAGAAGATGAATTGCTGACGGCAGAAAAGGTAAAGCTATCCCATAGCGAGAAAATGATGGACTCCATATCGCAAGCGTACGACCTGCTGTACGGCTCCAAGGGTTTGGAAGCCGTGGCCAAAGCGGTGTCCCGTCTTTCCGATGTGGCGGGCTACGACAGCAAAGGAATCGCTCCTTTGCTGGAACAGCTGCAATCCGCTTATTATCAGCTGGAAGATGCCTCATACAGCCTTCGCGATTACCGCGAACGAATCGAGTTTAATCCCGAACGGCTCGACGAAGTCGAAGAACGGTTGGATTTAATCTCTACCCTGCGGCGTAAATACGGCGACAACGTTGAAGGTATTTTGGCGTATCATCAGAAGATCTCCAAAGAAACGGAAACGCTTGAAAATAAAGATGAACTGCTTGAGAAACTGCAGGCGAAACGCGATGAGCTGCTGACGGTTTTGTTATCCGAGGCCGCTGAGTTAAGCACGGTTCGCAGGAAGAAAGCGGAGGAACTGGCTGCCAAAATCGAAAGCGAATTGAAGGATCTTCAAATGGAACGGACATCCATGCAGGTGAAGCTGGATTGGAACGAGGATCCTCGCGGCTTAGAATATGAAGGCCGCAAAGTTCGGCCAGGCAAACAAGGAATCGATAATGCCGAATTCCTGATTTCTCCGAACCCGGGCGAACCGCTGCGTCCACTTGGAAAGATCGCTTCCGGAGGCGAATTGTCACGGATCATGTTGGCCTTGAAGAGTATTTTCGCGCGTCACGACGAAGTACCCGTGCTCATTTTCGATGAAGTTGATACCGGAGTCAGCGGGCGGGCAGCCCAGTCGATCGCCAACAAATTATATAGACTGTCTGACACCTGTCAAGTTTTCTCCATTACTCATTTGCCGCAGGTGGCTTGCATGGCCGATCATCAATATCTGATCGAGAAGCAGGTTGAGGATGGCAGAACGCTGACCCGTGTCCAGACCTTGGATGAGAATGGCCGCGTTAACGAACTGGCCCGTATGCTGGGCGGCGTTGAAATCACCGAGAAGACGAAGCATCATGCACAGGACATGCTGAAGCTGGCACAGGCTCAAAAGGATGTTTTATTAAGTCCGGCACAATGATTGACAGTAATAAAAGACCTGCCCCGGGGTATCTTATAGGTACGCAATTGGCGACCACCTTTTCGTCAAGCGAAAGAAGCTAAGGGAGCGTGACAGCCATTGAACCCGAACCTCAGGAAAGGATTGCTTGGTCTTTTACTTGCCTTCTTCTTTTGTTTTATCGGTACATCAGCTGCGAAAGGCCATGCGCTTATTTTGCCCGATGAGCTGCGTTTATTTCAGGGACAGGGAGCACAGATCGATTTGGCCTTGCCTGTACAGGCCGAGGTCAGCGTTGACCGCCCCGATGTGGTCAGACTAAACGATCAATCGACCGCGTCCATGAAGGTCTCCTTGGGACATCCGCTCAAGCTCTCGACGCTTAGCAGTGGAGAAGCCAAACTTCGCATGAAATTATTCGGTCAAATTCCTCTTAAGACCGTGAAGGTCAATGTCATTCCTGACTTGAAGGTTATTCCCGGCGGTCAAACCATTGGCGTTAAAGTGAAGTCTGCAGGAATCTTGGTGGTTGGCCATCATCAGGTGATGACCGACACCAGCAAAGTTTCACCGGGCGAAGCCGCAGGAATTCAGATTGGCGATTTGATCACCCATATGAACGGAATTCAATTAAAGGATGTTCGAGATGTAGCGGAGATTGCCGCAAAAGCTGGGCATAGCAAACAGCCTCTTAAGATTACTTACAAACGGAATAACCAGGAATTTTCTACTTCTTTAACTCCAGCTTATGACAAACAGGATAACGCTTGGCGGCTTGGTCTTTATATTCGGGATTCGGCGGCGGGGGTTGGCACTTTGACATTTTACGCTCCCGATCACGGGGTCTATGGGGCTCTGGGGCACATTATCACCGATTTGAATACGCAGACGCCGATTATTGTGGGCAGCGGCGAAATACTCCAATCCAGCGTGACTTCCATTTCCAAGAGTGAAAGCGGAGAGCCCGGGGAAAAGCGAGCGCATTTTCTTAAAGAGGGTAAAACTTTAGGGAATATCGAACGAAACACGCATTTCGGCATCTTTGGCAAGATGAAGGAGAACCCCGAGCACAGCGCTTACCAGAAACCGATACCGGTCGCTTTCGCGGAGGAAGTAAAGGAAGGTCCCGCCGAGATCTTGACGGTCGTCGAAGGACAACGGGTAGAGCGCTTTAATGTGGAAATCGTCCATGTTTCCAGACAGAGCGTGCCGGAAACCAAAGGGTTGGTTATCCGGATTACCGATCCGAAGCTCGTGGAGAAAACAGGCGGCATCGTTCAAGGGATGAGCGGAAGCCCCATCATTCAAAACGGAAAGCTGATAGGGGCCGTAACCCATGTATTCGTCAACGATCCGAGATCGGGTTACGGATGTTTTATCGAGTGGATGCTGCAGGATGCCGGAATTTTAAAGGCAACCCCTTCACAAAATCTTAAGGCGAGTTGACGCCTTAAGATTTTTTCTTTATAGTTGGGTATCGGCCAATCGACAAGCGAGTTAGCGGCAAAAGCAAGGAATTGTCGAATTGATTCGAAACGAATCAGAATATGTAAATAAATAAATTATTATAACGTAACAGGGTAAAAAAATAAAGAAAAATAATTTTCGACAGAAGGAATTTACTTTTGTATGTCGAATCCTTATTCTGGAAGAAGAGAAAAGAAAAATTTTACCTATTTCTTGAAGGAGGAAGTAGTCAGTGCAGAAAATCGAAGTGTTATTGGCCGATGATAATCGGGAATTTACCAATTTGCTCGCGGAATACATTTCGGAGCAAGACGACATGGTCGTCTCAGGTATTGCTTACAACGGAGAAGAAGTACTGGAGATGATTGAAGGCGCCGCTAAAGTTCCGGAAGTATTGATCCTGGACATCATTATGCCTCATCTTGACGGTTTGGGCGTATTGGAACGTTTGCGTGATCTTAATTTATCTCCGCAGCCCAAAATCATTATGCTGACCGCTTTCGGACAAGAAAACATCACGCAGCGTGCCGTCCAACTCGGAGCTTCTTATTACATTCTGAAGCCATTCGATATGGAGGTGCTTGCGAATCGCATTCGTCAGCTTGTTGGTGTTCAAAGCCTAACAACCGGAAATGCTCCATCCTCTTCCTTCGTCAAGTCCAATGTGGTGCCTTTGGGCAAAGGAAAGAATCTGGATGCGAACATTACGTCCATCATCCACGAAATCGGAGTTCCTGCACATATCAAAGGGTATCAGTACTTACGCGAAGCCATCACGATGGTTTACAACAATATTGAAATTTTAGGCGCTATCACCAAAACTTTGTATCCCGCCATAGCTGAAAAATTTAAAACAACGCCGTCCCGGGTAGAACGAGCTATTCGGCATGCCATTGAGGTGGCCTGGACACGTGGCAATATTGATTCGATTAGTCATTTGTTTGGCTACACGATTAATATCTCCAAGTCCAAACCGACAAATTCAGAGTTCATCGCCATGGTAGCAGACAAGCTCAGAATCGAACACAAGGTAAGCTAAGCAATTTATATACAGGCCGGAGGCGCATTTATTCATGAAATTTACCGAGTTTCCTTATAAACGCCCGGATGTTAAAAAATTGGAGGGACAATTTAAAGAACAGCTCCAAATTTTCAACGAAGCCGGCAATGTACACAAGCAAAATGAAGCCATGGAGGCTGTTTATAATCTTTTGATCGATTTTGAAACGCAGGCAACCCTGGTGGAAATCCGCCATTCGATCAATACAAACGATGAGTTTTACAAAACCGAGCAGGAATATATAGATGAGGTTCGGCCGATCGTTCAGGAGTATGTTACGGATTATTACCGTGCGTTGGTTCAGTCGCCTTTCCGTTCGGAGCTGGAAGCAAAATGGGGTGAACAACTGTTTCGTTTGGCAGAAATCTCTTTAAAAACCTTTTCTCCCGAAATTATCGAAGATTTGCAAAAGGAAAATAAGCTGATATCCGAATATGCGCGAATCATGGCTTCGGCCAAAATTCCTTTTGAGGGAGAAGAACGGACGCTGCCGCAGTTGATTCCATTCGAGCAGTCGACGGATCGGGAAATCCGGCGTCAAGCTTCGGAGGCAAGGTATCGGTTTATGTCCGATCACGCAGAGGAGCTGGATCAAATTTTTGACGACCTGGTCAAGGTTCGAACAAAAATGGCTCGAGCGCTCGGATATGATAATTTTATTGAATTGGGTTATGCCCGCATGGACCGAACCGATTATAACGAAGAAATGGTTAGCCGGTTTCGGCAGCAGGTAGCGGAACACATCGTTCCGCTCGCTACTCGGCTTAAAGAACGCCAACTTGAGCGGATCGGTGTCGATACATTGAAATATTATGATGAAAATCTCACCTTCCTGTCGGGGAATCCGACGCCGAAAGGAGATGCGGATTGGATTTTGGCGGGCGGTACCGAAATGTATCGGGAAATGTCACCGGAAACCGGAGAATTTTTCGGATTTATGACCGATAACGGCTTAATGGATCTGGTGAGCAAAAAAGGAAAACGCGGCGGAGGTTATTGTACTTTTCTTCCGGGTTATAAAGCGCCGTTTATTTTCTCGAATTTTAACGGAACTTCCGGTGATATCGATGTTTTGACACATGAAGTCGGCCATGCTTTTCAAGCTTATGAAAGCCGCAATTTGGGCGTTCCCGAGTATTTTTTCCCTACGGCCGAAGCTTGCGAAATTCATTCGATGAGCATGGAGTTTTTCGCTTGGCCTTGGATGGACCGTTTCTTCAAAGAAGATGCGGATAAATATCGTTATGACCATTTGGCGAGCTCTTTGCTTGGCGTTCCTTATATCGTTTCGGTTGACGAGTTCCAGCATTTTGTTTATGGAAATCCTGACGCAACGCCGGATGAGCGTAAAACCGCATGGAGAAACATCGAAAAGAAATATCTCCCTCATCGCAATTACGACGGCAACGAGTTTTTGGAGCAGGGGGGCTACTGGCAGCGGCAGCTTCACATTTATCACTATCCGTTTTACTATATCGATTACTCGCTGGCACAGTTGTGTGCCTTCCAGTATTGGAAACGGTTGAACGAAAATTATGAGGAAGCGTGGAACAGTTATCTGAAATTATGCCGAGCAGGCGGAAGCAAGTCATTCCTCGAATTGGTCGATTACGCCGGTCTGATTTCTCCATTTGAGCAAGGCTGCGTGGAATCCGTAATCGTCGATATCGAGAATTGGTTAAACGGTGTAAACGATAAAGCTATGTGAAAAATTCGTTGTGAAAACGGCGGTTTTACGGCAAATGCCGTGAACCGCCGTTTTTTTGCGTCCCTAAACATTGACAATAAGTACCTTGTTGGCATATCCTATATATGAGCATATGTTCATATATAACTTTTCGTGAAGGGATTGACCGTGTTTTATGGAGAGAAATGTGCATTCCTTTTTTAGCCCGGATACGATGGAGAAGGTATCGACGATATTCAAGGCTTTGTCCGATCCAACCAGAATACGAATTCTTTACCTGCTATCCGAAGAGGAATGTTCGGTTAACCATATATCCGAGGTATTAAACTTATCTCAATCGGCAGTATCGCATCAATTAAGCACGCTGCGTAACCTAAGACTTGTCAAATACAGAAGAGAAGCGAATACGCTGTATTACAGCTGCGATGATAATCACGTCATTTCGCTGCTTACTCAAGCCATCCAGCACGCGAAATGCGATTAGGGAGGGAACACTATGGGGCATTATCATGATCACGACCATGACCGTCACGAACATGACCATAATCATGATCATCACGGTCACGAACATGGTCACGGCGGCCATCACCATCATTTCGACCATGACGCGGTGAGATCGGGCAATAAGAAAGGCCTGTTGATAGCGCTCGTCATCACGTCGGGCATTGCGGCGCTCGAATTTTTCGGCGGACTATTTACGAACAGTCTGGCGCTTTTATCGGATTCCGGGCATATGATCAGCGATGCGAGTTCATTGATATTCAGTTTGTTTGCGATTTGGATTGCGGCGCGGCCCGCTTCGCCGGGTAAAACCTACGGATTCTACCGTATCGAAATTTTGGCGGCGATGCTTAACGGATTGACTTTGTTCGTGATCGCTGCTTTTATTATATGGGAGGCGGTCCAGCGGTTGTTTGATCCGCCGACCGTCTCGAGCAACACGATGATGCTGATTGCTGTTGTCGGTTTGATTGCGAATCTGGCCAGTGCATATGCGCTGCATAAGAAGGGCGATGTCAAAGATAACGTTAACCTCAAGAGCGCTTATTTGCATGTGTTGGGGGACGCCCTTGGTTCGGTAGGCGCCATTCTTGCCGGGATCGTTATGTCGCTGTTTGGCTGGTATATTTTCGACCCGATCATCAGCGTACTTGTAGCTCTGCTCATTCTTAAAGGAGCCTGGGGCGTTTTGACGCAATCCGTGCATATCCTGATGGAAGGCGCTCCGGCTTCAATCAATCAAGACCGTGTCAAAGACAGTCTTGAACAAATTCAGGGCGTCACCGGAGTACATGACCTGCACATTTGGACGATCACATCCGGAATGGACGCGCTAAGCTGCCATTTGATCATTGAGGCTAATCAAGACAGCCAGACTGTGCTGCAAGACGCGATCACGATGCTCGAAGACGTTTATCGGATCGGTCATACTACAATTCAGGTGGAATGTCCGTATATCCGACATCGTGAGCTCCTGGTTTAGTCGAACCATGTTGGGAGGATTTAAAATGTCTGAAAATGAAATGTCGGGTTTGGAGAAATATAAGCAGTTGGTGGAGAGCCCGGGTCTTCGGGGAGAGGAAAAGCTGCTGCTTAACGAACTGCTGAAGCAAGCAGAGCAGCTTCATGCCGAGAATATCAGGCTTCGCAAGGCGCTGCTTCGCGTTTCTTCACAGGGAGCGCGGATGTCGAGCAAATTGAAGGAAGCATTATACGAATAGAAACGAAAACCTCTTTCTCCGGTACTGGGTGAAAGAGGTTTATTATGTAGAACATTTATGAATTGGCTTTATTGCGCCGGAACCCGGGGCCGACATAGCCGCGTTTGCGATCGCGGAAAAATATCCAGCCGCCGATGAAGCCCGCGCCAGCGACAAAAAGCAAGAAACCAACTCCAAAACTCAGCCAATCAAAAGAAATCCGGGATAATGAATCGTCTCCGAACTTAGACATGTAAAGAAACAAGGCATCCTTCATTTTGACGAAACCATACATGGACAGAAGGCCGGGGATCACCAGCAGAAGGATGGCAATAAAACGGGAAAAGATCAGCTTCATAAGCCTGTTCGTTCCTTTCCGTAACAAATATCACTTTTGATCATACCTTTTTTATCAAATTCTGTCTATTGCGTTGCCGGATTTGTAATGGAGCCAAAACAAGGTAAAATAATAGTGCACGCACATATGGAAATTATAAAATAACGATATTGAATGGGTGAGGATAAAAAGATGGCAATTACATGCGATGTAGCGGTGTTAGGCGGCGGTACAGGCGGGTATATCGCGGCGATACGCGCCGCTCAGCTTGGTAAGGAAGTGGTGATCATCGAACAGGACAAGCTCGGCGGCACATGCTTGCACAGGGGATGCATTCCGAGCAAAGCTTTGCTTCGAAGCGCGGAGCTGTACGACCAAATGAAAAACAGCGCCGGCTTCGGTATTGAAACAAGCGGATTGTCGCTTGTATTTCCAAAAGTACAGGAACGGAAGCAGGCCATTGTGGATCAGCTCCACAAAGGGGTTCAGTATTTGATGCGCAAGCACAAAATTCAGGTCATTCAGGGCAAAGGCCGAGTGATCGGACCATCCATTTTTTCGCCGAAAAGCGGGGCGGTTGCGGTTGAATTAAGCAGCGGGGAAATGGAAACGATCGTCCCCGCCAATCTCATCATAGCCACCGGCTCGCGTCCGCGTACGCTTCCTGGCCTGGTTCCCGACGGCGTTCATATTCTAAGCAGCGATGAGGCTTTGCATATGGAGCAGCTCCCCGAATCGATGATGATTATCGGCGGCGGCGTGATCGGTGTGGAGTGGGCGTCACTGCTGAATGATTTCGGCGTCAAAGTGACGATTGTGGAAGCGGCGAATCAGCTTTTGCCTGCGGAAGACAGTGACGTTGCCCAGGAACTGCAAAAGCAGCTTCATCGCCGCGGTATAACAGTGATGACTGGAACGATGGTAGCATCGGAATCTTTGGGAATCAGCGAAGAAGGGCTTAGCATCACGGCCAAACGGGGAGAAGAAACGCTGGAACTGCAGGCCGACAAGCTGCTGCTCTCGATTGGTCGGCAGGCGAATGTAGAGAATATCGGTTTGGAAAATACGGATATCGGGCTTAACCAAGGCTTTATCCGTGTCAATGAGCACATGCAGACGACCGAACCGCATATTTACGCAATCGGCGATTGCATCGGCGGCTTGCAGCTTGCTCACGCGGCGAGCCATGAAGGGTTGATCGCTGTCCATCATTTGGCAGGTAGTGTGTCCCACGGCTATCGGGAGGATCAAGTGCCTCGCTGCGTTTACACAAGACCGGAAGTTGCTTCAGTAGGCATAACGGAAAAAGAAGCCAAGACCCGAGGGCATGAAGTCAAAGTGAGCAAGGTGCCATTTTCGGCAATTGGCAAGGCGTTGGTGCAGGGCCACAATGAGGGGTTCGTCAAAATGGTTGCCGATGCGGAAACGGGCGATTTACTGGGCGTTCAAATGATCGGCCCGCACGTTACGGAGCTGATCGGCCAGGCAGCACTTGCTCAATTGCTCGATGCTTCGCCTTGGGAAATCAGCCAAGCCGTATTTGCGCATCCAACGTTGTCCGAGATCCTTGGAGAAGCTGCGCTCGCGATCGAAGGCTTCCCTCTCTCCACTTGAAAAGTCCGGCGAATTTAATATTATGAAGCAATTGGCTAAAGTAAATACATTCGCTGTAGGACTGAATTTGTTCTGAAGAAGCGGCAGTGTTCGCCTTTGCAGACGGGTTGTAACCTTGTCTGATTCGCTTAAATAAAGACAATCCGACTGCAACAGCGATCGTAAGCCCAAAGCTTTCTCGCAGAGACGAATGATCGCCGGACTTTTCCCAAAGTTATTTTCCTTTTGCCCCAAAAGCGTTTATAATAAAGCTATCCCAAATATTAGTACCAGGTTTTAAGATTAGATCTAATATATTGGATCCATTACAAGGAGGTAACTCCCATGAACGCAAAAAGTTCAGTTCACACGCAGCCTAAACATGAACAACTCGGTTTGTCGGATGCAGAAGTCGTGGACATGTACAGATATATGCTGCTCGCGCGGAAATTCGACGAACGCAACATGCTGCTGCAGCGCGCCGGCAAAATCAATTTCCACGTGTCCGGCATCGGACAGGAAGCGACGCAGGTAGCGGCGGCATTTGCTCTTGACCGGCAGCGCGATTATTTCCTGCCTTACTACCGGGATTACGGGTTTGTTCTCGCCGTGGGAATGTCGCTGAGAGAATTGATGCTGTCGGCATTCGCCAAGGCGGAGGATCCCAATAGCGGCGGACGTCAGATGCCGGGACATTTCGGCAGCAAGCGTCTGCGCATCGTTACCGGCTCCAGTCCGGTAACCACCCAGGTTCCGCATGCTGTAGGCGTCGCGCTGGCAGCCAAAATGCAAAAGAAGGACATCGTTTCGTACGTGACCTTCGGCGAGGGCTCCAGCAACCAGGGGGATTTTCATGAGGGCCTCAATTTTGCCGGCGTTCAAAAGCTCCCGGTCATTTTCCTGTGCGAAAACAACCAATACGCGATTTCCGTTCCGGTAAAAAAGCAGCTGGGCGGTCAAGTAAGCGACCGGGCTCTAGGTTATGGGTTTCCGGGCATCCGCGTTGACGGCAACGATGCGCTTGAAGTGTACCGGGTCGTGAAGGAAGCGCGTGAACGGGCCGTGCGCGGCGAGGGACCTACTTTGATCGAATCCGTAATGTACCGGCTGTCGCCTCACTCCACTTCGGACAATGATCTGGCTTACCGGACCAAGGAAGAAGTCGATGAAAATTGGAAAAAAGACGGCCTTCCGAAAATGAAGGCATACCTGATTGAAAACGGCTTGTGGAGCGAAGAGCAGGATGAAGCCCTTGCCAAGGAAATCAACCAGCAGTTGAAGGAAGCGGTGGAGTCGGCAGACAACGCGCCGTTTCCAAAGGCGGAGGATACCTTGCTTCATGTGTATGCCAGCGAAGAGGAGGGCAAATAATCATGCCGGTTATGGAATATATCGACGCCATTCGTCTGGCGATGAAAGAAGAAATGGAACGCGATGAAAGTGTATTCGTCATGGGCGAAGACGTTGGCGTCAAAGGCGGCGTGTTCACCACGACGAAAGGCCTCCAGTCTCAGTTTGGCGAGGAGCGGGTCATCGATACGCCGCTTGCGGAGTCGGCGATTGCCGGTGTCGCCATCGGCGCGGCCATGTACGGGCTTAAACCGATCGCGGAAATGCAGTATTCGGATTTTATGCTGCCCGCCACGAACCAAATCATCAGCGAAGCGGCCAAAATCCGGTATCGCTCCAACAATGACTGGAATTGCCCTGTCGTTGTCCGCGCTCCGATCGGGGGCGGGATCTTCGGCGGATTGTACCATTCCCAATGTCCGGAATCGATTTTTTTCGGAACGCCGGGACTTAAAATCGTCGCGCCTTATTCGGCCTATGACGCCAAAGGATTGCTGAAAGCGGCGATCCGCGACCCCGATCCCGTCTTGTTCTTCGAGAACAAAAAATGCTACAAGCTGATTAAAGAGGATGTTCCTGAGGATGATTACATCGTGCCGATCGGCAAAGCGAAGGTGCTGCGCGAAGGGACGGACATCACCGTGATCAGTTACAGTCTCCCGCTGCATTTTGCAATGCAGGCAGCCGAGGAACTGGCTGCCGAACAGGGCATTAGCTCTCATATTCTTGATCTTCGGACACTGCAGCCGCTCGATCGTGAAGCGATTATTGCCTCAGCACGCAAGACGGGGAAAGTTCTGATCGTACATGAAGACAATAAAACGGGCGGTATCGGCGCGGAAGTTGCGGCGATTGTGGCCGAGGAATGCTTGTTTGAACTGGATGCTCCGATCCACAGACTGTGCGGTCCGGATGTACCGGCTATGCCGATCAGCCCCCCAATGGAGAAGTTTTTTATGCTGAGTAAAGATAAAGTTAAAGAAGCGATGCTTCAATTGGCGCTTTATTAACCTGGGAGTGAGTGAAAAAATGCCATCCAACAAAATTTTAACCGATGTAGTTATGCCTCAGCTCGCAGAGTCGCTCGTATCCGCCACGATCGGCAAATGGCTCAAGAAACCGGGCGATCCGGTGGAGCAGTACGAGCCGATCTGCGAAGTGATCACCGATAAAGTGAACGCCGAAATTCCTTCCACCTTGGACGGAATCATGGGAGAAATTTTGGCTGAGGAAGGCCAGGAAATCGAAGTCGGCTCGGTCATTTGCCGGATCGAAGAAACTTCCGCGCAAGCGGGCGTGCAAGCTCCGGCAGCCCCGACTTCGGCCGAAGCAGTCGCCACTGCCGCCGGGAAAGATGCGCAGCGAAGCCGTTACTCACCGGCCGTGCAGACGCTTGCCGCCCAGCATGGTCTCGACCTGCGGGCAATTAGCGGCACCGGGCTCGGAGGCCGGATTACCCGTAAGGATGTGCTCGCGTATATCGAAAACGGGGGCAATACAACTTCTGCGGCAGCATTCAAGTCACAGCCGGCCGAACAACCTGTGCCGCAAGTGCTTCCGCCGCAGCCTGCCGCCGTTTCCGCAAGCGCCAGTGCTGCATGGCAAGCTGAGCTTAACCGCGCTGCCTCAGAGCCGGTTCGCCAGTCCGGCCTTCACCTGACGGAGTCCCCGCGGATTCCGATGATCGAGGTTGAGGGCGGAGACCGCTCCGAATATTTCATCGACGTCACTCCGATCCGCAACACGATCGCCACGCGGATGCGTCAAAGCGTTTCGGAAATTCCGCACGGCTGGATGATGATCGAGGTTGACGTAACGAACCTTGTCGCGCTGCGCAACAAGATCAAAAACGAGTTCAAGCAAAAGGAAGGCGTCAACCTGACTTATTTGGCTTTTCTTTTGAAAGCCGTCGTTGGCGCCATCAAGGATTATCCGATCATGAACTCGGTATGGGCCGTGGATAAAATCATCGTCAAGCGCGATATCAACATTTCGCTGGCCGTCGGAACGGAAGACTCCGTACTCACTCCCGTGATCAAGAAGGCCGATCAGAAGAACATCGCCGGTCTCGCCCGCGAAATCGAGGATCTTGCGACCAAAGTGCGTTCCGGCAAACTGAAGCTGGACGACATGCAGGGCGGAACGTTTACCGTAAACAACACCGGTTCTTTTGGTTCCATCCTGACGCAGCCGATTATTAATTATCCGCAAGCCGCCATTCTTACTTTTGAATCCATCGTAAAAAGACCGGTTGTGATCAACGACATGATTGCCGTTCGTTCCATGGCCAATCTGTGCCTTTCGCTGGACCACCGTATTTTGGACGGCGTCATTTGCGGCCGTTTCATGCAGCGTGTAAAGGACAATATGGAAAACTATTCTTTGGATACACAAGTTTATTGATTATTGCGGAGGGGGCCAAGGGGCTCCTTTCGTGATTTTTCGAAGAAAGAGGCGAAGTAACGGGACATGAACAAAACTTTGGAAGTCCACTACTATCCGATGTTGGAATACGGGGAAGCCTGGGAGATGCAAAAACAGCTGGTGAAAGCCATCGATGAAGGCGGCCGGCAGGAACAATTGCTGCTGTTACAGCATCCGCCTACCTACACGATCGGCTCGCAGCGGCATCCGGAGCATTTGCTGCTGAGCCCGGAGGAATTGAAGAAGCAGGGAATTACCGTGTTTGAAATCGATCGCGGAGGAGATATTACCTACCATGGGCCGGGCCAACTGGTCGGCTACCCGCTTATGTATCTCGAAATCGCCAAAGGGATCGATTTGCACGGCTATTTGCGCATGCTGGAGCAGGTGATCATTAACTTCTTGGCCAGTTTTGGGATAGAAGGCTCCAGAAAGCCGGAATACACCGGCGTATGGGTTGGAGATGTCAAGATTTGCGCCATCGGCGTGAAATTCAATAAATGCCGGCATAAAAGAGGATTCATTACGAGCCACGGATTTGCTTTCAATATCAAGTCCGGCATTCAGCAGGAGGGCTTCCAGGGGATTATTCCTTGCGGAATCCAGGAATACGGGGTAACTTCGCTGGAGGATGTCACCGGCCTTGAGTTCTCCGTAGAGCAAACGGCGCGGGACATCGTCCCTTATTTCATCGAGGTGTTTGAGCGCGAGAAAAGCGGCGATCAACAGCCCGCCGTTAACGAATGAACAGCGGCTCAAGCAGAGCCAGAGCTGTGGAAGCCACCATGGCGAACAACATGAGATAAACAACGATTTTGAGCCATTTTTTCTGCATATCATAAAACTCCTTTAGGTTAGACATATACTTACTTATATTATCGTAAAAGAGAAAGCGAGGAAAGTCCAATGATCGACAAGGAAAGAGTCATCGGACAATTTTTGGAACTGGTGCAAATCGACAGCGAAACGAAGTATGAGCGCCAAATTGCGGATTATTTGAAGGCCAAATTTACCGCGCTTGGACTGGATGTGGTCGAGGACGCTTCCCAAGCGGAAACCGGTCACGGGGCGGGGAATCTGATCGCGACTTTGAAGCCAAACGGCGAAACGAAGGCTGCCCCTTTCCTGTTGACTTGCCACATGGACACGGTTGCTCCCGGCATAGGCATCAAGCCGGTGATTGGCGAAGACGGCTGGATCCGCAGCGATGGGACGACGATTCTTGGTTCCGACGACAAAGCCGGGATTGCGGCTATGCTTGAGGTGATTCAGACCCTTCAGGAGCAAAAGCTCCCGCATGGTCAAATTCAATTCGTGATCACCGTAGGTGAAGAATCCAGCCTTCGGGGCTCCCGGTCGCTGGAGGCAAAATATCTGGACGCGAAGTTCGGGTATGCCATCGACTGCAACGGCGAGGTTGGAGCGGTTTGTGTCGGGGCTCCGACGCAAGCGAAAATCGAAATCGAAATTTTCGGGAAATCGGCGCATGCCGGCGTAAATCCCGAAGATGGAATCAGCGCCATTCAGGTGGCAGGCAAAGCGATTGCCCGGATGAAACTCGGACGCGTCGACGGGGAAACGACTGCCAATATTGGCAAATTCGAAGGCGGAGGAGCCACCAACGTCGTGCCGGATCACGTTAAATTGTACGGCGAAGCCCGCAGCCTTTCCCAGGACAAAGTTGACAAACAGTTGCAGGAAATGAAGGAAGCCGTGGAATCGGCTTGTCGCGATTACGGGGCAAGGGGCGAATTTAAGAGTGAAGTGTTGTACCGGGCCTTCCGCTTTACGGATGAAGATGAACTGGTAAAGCTGGCGAAAAAAGCGGCGGCGAACCTCGGGCTCTCGGGAAAAACATTTGCTTCCGGGGGCGGGAGCGATGCAAATATCTTTAACGGCCTTGGCATTCCTACCGCCAATTTGTCCGTGGGTTATGAAGACATTCACACGACAGAGGAAAAAATCAAAAGCGACGATATCGCGAAAACTTCCGAGTTTATTTTGGAAATTATAGCGGAAACGCTGAAATAATTAACGGAAGAACGCCCGGACGCCAATGAAGCGGCCCCGGGCGTTTTTGGCATTTTAAAGATCAGTGCAGTAAAAGGGTGGGACGAAAAGGAAGATTGCGGGATTGTGCCGGAGACCACTCGGTATGCCAGCCTGTACTTTGAATCAAATGCAGGGCTTCGGCGATATCGTTCAAATAGCGGTCGATTTTTAATTTCTCCGCTTCAGGGGGGTGATATAGTTCGACCCTTTTTAGCAGGTTGTCCATAGCTTCATGCAAATAGCAGGAAGCAGCGCCGTATCTTGCGGTTGCCATGTCCGGACTTTGGCAGGCGATCGCTTCAAAAATGGACGCCGCCTCACGGTAGTTTTCGTTGTCGTAGCAAATTTCCGCCCAAATATACGAAAGCTCCAGAAAGGGCGGAGCGGGATGACTGCATAACTCAGCTTGAAAAGGGGATAGCTTTTTTTGTGCTTGGGCCGTATACCCTTCTTTATATAGCGATTGGACGAATATACTTATCAAAAATAGGTCGCTGTAGCCGGTGAGCTGCTCAGCCGTTTCCAGCTTGCCTCCGGCTACCGCATTCTCAATTAGGCAAGCGATCTTCTCCAAATTGCGAGGCTGTTCGTAAGTATCGGTTTCTTGATGACCCGTTAAGGCTTTTATGTCGTCATTTTCGGAAGCTGCCGCCTCCTCGGCTGCAGTGCGTTCAGTATAAATCGTGGCCGAAACCTTCGTTTTTGCAAAAGAGACATGAGAATTACGCATAATTCACCCCCTACACTTATTAACCCGATATTACTTAACTGAATAACTGAATGTATTAATTTGATAACTTGGTTTTAAAATTGTCATATTTCATTTTGGTGAAATCGGCTACTTTTACGGACGGCCCCGACTCTTTCATCCATTGGGATAATAAAATTCGAATTTGCCACGCCTTGCCCTGAGCATGAAGCCGGTGAGGGGCAAAATAGCTTTTCATTTCGTCAGCTCCTGTCCAAATAGGTTTGGTATAATAACAACATATGTCCGAAGTGGACAAGTTATGCATGCGCATCATCCAATAAGAATTGAACAAAGAAATGGGGATAATCATGAAATCTTCGGATCAATTGAAAGAAACGACGATATCGACCGAACCGGTGTTTTCCGGAAAAGTCATCACTTTGCAAATCGATACGGTTGAGCTTCCGAATGGGACTTCCGCCACACGGGAAATCGTAAAGCACCCGGGAGCCGTGGCGGTGCTTGCCATAAACGAAGGGCGTCTGCTGCTCGTCGACCAGTATCGGCAGGCGATGGGCCGTTGCGAGCTTGAGATTCCTGCGGGAAAGTTGGAGAAGGGGGAAGACCCGATGGATGCGGCGGGGCGGGAGCTCCAGGAGGAAACGGGATACCGCTGCGGGAAGCTGACGCATCTGCATTCTTTTTATACCTCCCCTGGATTTGCCGATGAAATCATTCACCTCTATTCGGCGGAGCAGCTTACAGCCGGGGAAATGGCGCCGGATGAGGATGAATTTATCGAGGTATATGAAGTAACTTTGAAAGAAGCGCTCCAATTTATTGCCGAAGGCCGGATTGCGGACGCCAAAACGATTATGGCCGTTTATATTTGGCAGCATCGTCTTGCGCTAGAAGCTGCAGAACGCAGCGTATGACCGGGAAATCTGAGACTTTATCCTCTTATTATGCCGATTTGCACATCCACATCGGCCGTACCGGGCAAGGAGCGCCCGTAAAAATCAGCGGCAGCCGGGATTTGACCTTTGCCAACATTGCGAAGGAGGCGGCAGAGCGAAAAGGAATTCAGCTGATCGGCATCATTGACTGCCATTCGCCCGGCGTGCAGGAAGATATCGACTTATGCTTGCAGCAGGGAGAAATGATGGAGTTGAGCGAAGGCGGCATCGCTTATAAGGGGACCACGATCCTGCTCGGCAGCGAGCTGGAAATTCGGGAGCCCGGCATGGGGCCGGCGCATCTGCTCGTCTTTTTCCCATATTTAGAAACGATGCGTGCCTTCACGGGCTGGCTGGAAAAAAGGATGAAAAATGTCTCGCTTAGCTCCCAACGGATATATGCGCCAGCGCGGGTACTTCAGGAGGAAGTGTACGAGAGGGGCGGCCTCGTAATTCCGGCGCATATTTTTACGCCTCATCGCAGCATTTACGGCAGCTGCGCACCGCGGATGGAGGAAGTTCTTGATTTGTCCTTAATCAGCGCGGTGGAACTTGGACTCAGCGCGGACAGCGAAATGGCCGGCTTTATCAGCGAGCTTGATCCGTTTACGGCGCTTACGAACTCGGACGCGCATTCACTCGGGAAAATCGGCCGGGAATATAACGAGCTTTTGCTCAGCGCGCCGAATTACCGGGAATTTACGAAAGCCCTGAAACGGACCGAAGGCCGGCGCGTGGCCGGAAACTACGGCTTGAATCCAAGACTGGGCAAATACCACCGGACCTTTTGCGGCGGCTGCGGCTACATTGTCGACGAAGCCGATATTTCCGTGGAGCGCTGCCCATACTGCGGAAGCGTGAAGCTGGTTCGCGGAGTCTACGACCGGATCCGTTCGATTGCGGACCGGGAAAAGCCCCAGATGCCGGCGCATCGTCCTCCATACCATTATCAGGTGCCGCTGGAGTTCATTCCGGGACTGGGTCCGTCCAAGCTGGAGCTGCTGCTGCGCACATTCGAAACGGAGATGAACATTTTGCACCGCGTGCCGGAATCCGGGCTCTCGGAAGTCGTTGGCTCCGAACTGGCCGGATTGATTTGCGACGCGCGTTCGGGCAAGCTGCAGCTCAGCTCGGGCGGCGGAGGAAATTACGGCAAAGTGCGGAAGTAGCACAGTTTTAAGCATAAGGGGAAGAGCTTGTTCATACGTTAATTTATAGTTACGAGTGAACTGGCAAGGGGGCTTCCCAATATGCTTCAACCGTTTCGCCATACGCTTAAGGATCAGACGCCGCTGTATGTGTTTGTATCCGTTTTGTTCCTGATGGGGGTCGTTTTCGGTGCGCTGATGGTCAATGCGCTGACTTTGGAGCAGCAGCAGGATTTGTCGCGTTATTTGGGCGATTTTTTCCTTTCCGTCAATGAGGGAGGAGCAGAGTTTCAGCCCATGACATTTTGGGCGGTCGCCGCTCTGCACTTGAAATGGATCGGTCTGATCTGGCTTCTGGGTCTATCCGTGATCGGTCTTCCAGGTATCCTGATCCTTGATTTTCTGAAAGGCGTGCTGATCGGATTTACGGTAGGCTGCCTGGTCAATCAATTCACGTGGAAAGGTCTGTTGTTTGCCCTTGTATCCGTTGCCCCGCACAATCTTATCGTCATTCCCGCTCTGCTGGTCGCCAGTGTGGCCGCGGTCGGGTTTTCGCTGTCGATCATCCGTACCCGGGTGTTGACGATTCGCGGCGCCGGAGCTTCGCATCCGTTCCTGTCCTATACGGGGTTGACGCTGGCCATGGCAGGGGTGCTGCTGGCGGTCTCCTCCTTTGAAACCTACGTTACCCCGGTGATGATGGGCTGGGTTGCGCCTATGCTGTAGCCGCTTGCATTTCAAAGACAACTCTAGTAAAATGTTTGACTTTGTTCAATCACTCCCCCTATAATGAAAGAAGTGGTTAGAGATATTCATTTTTGTCACGTTGATGGCTGGGGGAGGGAGAACATGAAAACAAAGATCGAAAAAATCAAACAGCAGTTACAATCCCACGGTTACAAGTTGACGCCCCAGCGGGAAGCTACGGTACGCGTGCTGCTCGAGAATGAAGACGATCACTTGAGTGCTGAAGATGTTTTCATGCTCGTTAAGGATAAAGCTCCGGAAATCGGTCTTGCGACCGTTTATCGAACTTTGGAATTGCTCAGTGAACTGCATGTGGTCGAGAAAATCAATTTCGGCGACGGCGTCGCAAGGTATGATTTGCGAACAGACACGGCTAAACATCACCACCATCATCTGATCTGCGTGCAGTGCGGCTCGATGGACGAAATACGCGAGGATTGGCTTATTCCGTTAGAGGAACGGCTGGAGAAAGAATTCAATTTTACGGTGATTGATCATCGGCTGGATTTTCAAGGGATTTGTCACCGCTGCAAAGATAAGAATAATGATCAATCGGACAAATAAAAGCCGGTATGACAGGAAAGCCCCAGAGGCGTTAGAGCCGTATGGGGCTTTTTGATTTTGCGCATACAAGCCCTTTTCTTCTTATATACTGTTGTATACGGTTGCCATTATGCTGATAGAATGCGGCGCCGGCGGAAAGAAGGGAACGGCATGGTTATTTCCGTAAGAGTGTGGCTGCGGACCTTAAAATATTTGCTCGTTTTTGTCGTGTTAGCTTATACTTTGTATAAAGGGCTAGGGTTGCTCGACAACTACTTGTTTCCTGTGGACAAGTACCGGATACCCGAAGGATCCGCCGTGAAGGTGTTCCATTCCGGATATTCCGGGAGCGGCGAAGCGGAAACGCCCTTGGAACGGTTGAAATTGTTTTTCTGGTATGGGGAATAATCAAAGAGAAAGGAGGCTTCGGACATGGAACAGCGCGTTGCCTCTTTTATTTCGCATGTGGCCTGGGAGCGCGGCCTAAGCGGCGCGACACTCGAATCCTATACCCGGGATTTAAGACAGTACATAAGCTATTTGTTTGAACGAAATATCGGGGATTTTCGCGAGGTAACAAGAGCGGGAATCCTGCTGTATTTTTCCGCCTTGAAGGAGCAAGGCAAGGCGCCGGCGACGATTGCGCGCGTGTCCGTAACGCTCCGGGCCTTCTTTCAATATTTGCTTCGCGAGCGTGTGATCGAACAAGATCCGTTTGTGATGCTGGATCGGCCGAAAAGCGATAAAAAACCTCCTCAAACCTTATCGGTCGCCGAGACGGAACTGCTTTTGGATTCACCCGATTCGGGGAGCCCGCTTGGGTTAAGGGACAAGGCGATGCTGGAGCTCTTGTATGCCACGGGAATTCGGGTGTCGGAGCTGATTTCGCTCCAGGTGGACGATGTCGAAACGAAGATGAGGTTTCTCCGTTGCCGCGGCGAAAGCGGGAAGGAACGCATCATCCCTTTTGGAACCGTTACGGCCGAATGGATGGTCAAATACTTGGCGGACAGCCGTCCGCGCCTGATGAGGTCGGACGAGAACCGGACGTTGTTCCCGAGCCGCTCGGGAGAGAGGTTCAGCCGTCAGGGCTTTTGGAAAATCGTAAAAAAATACGGCAGGCAAGCCGGAATCGCGGAAGAGATTACGCCGCACACGCTGCGCCACTCCTTCGCGGTTCATCTCTTGGAGGGCGGGGCGGACGTCAGATCCGTGCAGGAGATGCTAGGGCATGCCGATGCCGCTTCGATTCAAATGTACCTGACTTCCTCAAAGCCTAATTTAAAGTCCGTTTACGATCATTTTCATCCTCGGGCGCAGAAACGGGCGGAAGAAGTCCCGGAACAGGAAACGCCGGAAGCGGCATCCCCTGAGGATAACTATATAAAATTTAAGGAGTGATCGATTCATGCAAACCGGTAAACGCTTTAGAAAAATATCCGTCATTGTCCTCGATAGCGTGGGTATTGGCGAACTGCCCGATGCTCCCGATTTCGGAGATAAGGGATCGCATACGCTTGGCCATATTTTAGGAACGGTTGGCGGGACGAAGCTGCCGAACCTGCAGAAGCTGGGGCTAGGGAATATCACGTCCCTGCCTAACCTGGAGCCGGTTTCGTCTCCGGGGGCCTATTACGGCAAAATGGCGGAAATCTCTGCCGGAAAAGACACGATGACCGGGCACTGGGAGCTAATGGGGCTGAAGACCGAAACCCCGTTTCAAACTTATCCGGACGGGTTCCCGAAAGGATTGGTCGACCGTTTCGTACAGGAGACGGGACGACCGATTATCGGCAACAAACCGGCTTCGGGAACGGAAATTTTGGACGAGCTTGGCGAAGAACATATGAAAACGGGAGCCTGGATCGTGTATACTTCCGCGGACAGCGTGTTCCAGATTGCCGCTCATGAAGAAATCATTCCGCTGCCCGAGTTGTATCGCGCCTGCGAGATCGCACGCCGGTTGACATTGGAACCGGAATATACGGTTGGCCGCGTCATTGCGCGACCGTTCGTGGGGACGCCCGGCAATTTCAAGCGTACGCCCAATCGTCACGACTATGCGGTGAAACCTCCGGAATCCACCGTTTTGAACGCGCTCAAGGATGCGGGACAAGACGTGGTGGCTGTCGGCAAGATCAATGATATTTTTTCGGGTGAAGGCATTACCGCCACTTACCCGACCAAGAGCAACCAGCATGGCATTGAAGAGACATTAACGCAGCTCGGCGAAGATTTCTCCGGTCTGCTGTTTACGAACCTGGTCGACTTCGATTCCCTTTACGGGCATCGGAGAGATCCGCAGGGATACGCGCATGCGCTGGAGGAATTCGACGCCGCACTGCCGGATTTGATGGGCAACGTGGGCGAGCAGGATCTGCTCATTATCACCGCAGATCACGGGAATGATCCGATCCATGCCGGAACCGACCATACCCGCGAATATGTGCCGATCATCGTGTACGGCCCGGGTCTGACGAAGCCGGGCAATCTCGGCGTTAGAAGTACTTTTGCCGATCTGGCGGCGACGATCGCCGATAATTTCGGCGTAAGCGGCGGGGAGCTCGGAACAAGCTTTTTGCCTGAATTGATTTAATTAATGGGAGAGATGCATATGACAACGACTTTAACGATTGCGAATATTAGAGAGGCTGCCGAGTATATCCGCTCCCGGTCCGCGATAACGCCGAAAGTGGGGTTGATTCTCGGTTCCGGTCTGGGCGTGCTTGCCGATCATATCGAACAAGGAATAAGCATCGCTTATGGCGATATTCCTCATTTTCCGAAGTCCACGGTTGAAGGACATGCCGGAGAACTGCTGATCGGCAGCGTGAACGGAACGCCGGTCGTCATGATGAAAGGGCGCTTCCATATGTACGAAGGTTACGGCCCCGAGCTGACCGCTTTTCCGGTCCGCGTCATGAAGGAACTGGGCGTCACAACGCTGCTCGTAACCAACGCGGCGGGCGGCATTAACACTTCTTTTGCGCCGGGGGACCTGATGTTGATTTCGGATCATATCAATCTGACCGGAACAAGCCCGCTGGTCGGGCCTAACGATAACGAGCTTGGGCCTCGTTTCCCGGATATGTCCCAAGCTTACAACCGCAAGCTGCGGGAAATCGCGAAGAAAATCGCCGCGGACAAAAATGTGCCTCTGCAGGAAGGCGTATACGCGGGCCTGCTCGGACCTTCCTACGAAACCCCGGCCGAAATTCGCATGCTTCGTACGCTTGGTGCCGATGCCGTCGGCATGTCTACCGTCTCGGAAGTCATCGTGGCCAAACATGCAGGACTGGGTGTGCTTGGTATCTCCTGCATCAGCAACATGGCCTCCGGAATTTTGGATCAGCCGTTGTCCCATCAGGAAGTTATCGATACGACGGATCGGGTTCGGGAGAAGTTCCTGAGCTTGGTTCTGGCCGTTATTCCCGAATTATAAAATCGTCCGGAGGTGAAAAGCTTATGAGAGCAGTGGATCTGATCCGGAAAAAAAGAGATGGCCAAGAGTTGACGAACGAAGAAATCGGCTTTCTTGTCCGGGGATACAGCGACGGACAAATCCCCGATTATCAGATGGCGGCTTGGGCAATGGCCGTGTATTACCAGGGAATGAGCGCCCGGGAGACCGCCGATCTGACGATGCATATGGCGTCTTCCGGCGATATGATCGATTTGAGTTCGATTCATGGCGTCAAAGTGGATAAACATTCCACCGGCGGCGTAGGCGACAAAACGACGGTTGTCCTGGGCCCGCTGGTGGCCGCGGCAGGCGTGCCCGTTGCCAAAATGTCCGGCCGGGGGCTTGGCCATACCGGGGGCACGATCGACAAACTGGAGGCGATTCGCGGATTTTCCGTGGAGCTTGGCAGAGAACAGTTCTTCAGCCAGGTGAATGAAATCGGACTGGCCGTAGTTGGGCAAAGCGGCAATATGACGCCGGCCGACAAAAAGCTGTATGCGCTGCGTGACGTGACGGCCACCGTGGATTCCATCCCGCTGATCGCAAGCTCCGTGATGAGCAAGAAGATTGCGGCCGGGGCGGATGCGATTGTGCTTGACGTCAAGACCGGCAGCGGCGCGTTTATGAAAACGCTGGAGGACTCAATTCGTCTCGCCAAAGCGATGGTCGACATCGGCACTCAAGTCGGTCGCAGCACGGTTGCCGTCATCAGCGACATGGATCAGCCGCTTGGCTACGCGATCGGAAATGCGCTTGAAATTAAAGAAGCGGTTGCCACGCTGCGGGGCGAAGGTCCGGCCGATTTGGAAGAGGTCTGCCTGATTCTCGCTTCCCATATGCTGATACTCGGCGGAAAAGCCGAAACGGAAGAAGAAGCAACAGCGATTCTGCTTGAGAAGCTGGACAGCGGCGAGGCACTGGACAAGCTGAAAAGCTTTGTTGCGGCACAAGGCGGGGACATCTCGCAAATCGACCATCCGGAATCCCTGCCGACCGCGCACATTAGAGTGGAAGTTAAAGCGGATAACGCCGGTTACATTGACTCCATCCAAGCGGAGGAAATCGGCATCGCTGCCATGATGCTGGGTGCGGGAAGGGAGACCAAGGATTCCGTCATCGACCTTGCCGCGGGCGTGGAACTGCGCAAGAAAATCGGCGACTCCGTTGAAGTCGGCGAGACTTTAGCCGTTCTTCATCTTAACCGCGAGGCCGGGAGCAGTGAAGCGGAGCGCCGCGTTCGCGAGGCATATGGCATTTCCAAAGAAAAGGTACCAAGACGCCCGCTCATTTTTGCTTTGGTTACGAAGGATGGCGTGAAGCGCTTTTAAATAAATTTAAGATTGATCGACAGCGTCCCCGGAAGCTTTTGCTTCGCGGGGACGCTTTTTATGGATCAAAAATAGGGATCGAAAACGCGCTTATCTTGCAGGGTATACCCAGGAATAAAATCCCACTTTACTGACAATACTAGGTTAGAAGAATGGAGAGTATTGACTAAGGGGGATCAATCGTGAAAAAAATGGCGTTAATCTGGGTCGCCGTCCTGGCTCTGGCTTTTTCCAGTTGGCCTGCGCAGGTGTTTGCTGAAGACGGCGGGCCCCATGACGGGGATCAGGCGGATGTAATTGCTCTGGCCGACAATGCCCGTTCCGCCGTGCTGATGGATGCGGACACGGGGACGATCATTTACGAGAAGAAAAGCCATGAGCAGCTTCCGCCGGCCAGTATAACCAAATTGATGACCATGCTGCTGACCATGGAAGCGGTCGATAAAGGGGCGCTCAAGCTGACCGACAAAGTCACCGCCAGCGAATACGCATCCTCGATGGGAGGCTCGCAAATTTTCCTTGAGCCCGGTGAGGTCATGACCGTCGATGAGCTGCTGAAAGGAGTAGCCATGGCGTCGGGCAATGACGCTTCAGTGGCGCTCGCCGAGAAGATCGGCGGTTCGGAAAAGGTTTTTGTGAAAATGATGAACGACCGGGCCAAAGAACTGGGGCTCAAAGACACGCATTTTGAAAATTGCAACGGCCTTCCGGTAAGCAATCATTTCAGTTCCGCCCACGACATCGCCGTTATGAGCCGGGAACTGCTCAAATACGATACGATCACGAAATATACCGGAGCCTATCAGGATTATTTGCGTAAAGATTCCGAAAAGCCGTTCTGGCTGGTCAATACGAATAAGCTGGTCCGATTCTATACCGGAGCGGACGGACTGAAGACCGGGTATACGTCGGAAGCGAAATTTTGCCTGGCCGCCACGGCAAAGCGCGACGGACTCCGGCTGATCGCCGTTGTTTTGGGCGAACCCAATACCAAGACGCGCAACGCCGAAGTGTCGAGCATGTTCGACTACGCATTTTCGCAATATACGCTCCATCCGATCTATAAGGCTGGAGAAGTGATTGGCAAGGTTAAGGTGCAAAAAGGCAAGAATGCCCAAATCGAACTGGCCGCAAACAAAAACCTCAGCGTACTTGTCAAGAAGGGGGCGCCAGGCGAAATCACGCATCAACTCGCAGCGCCGGAAAAATTGCCGGCACCGATCAAAGAGGGCCAATCGATCGGCAAGCTGATTGTGTATCAGGACGGGCGTGTGCTTACCGAATTCGAGCTGAGATCGCCGGTGAGCGTGGATAAAGCCGGCTGGTGGACTTTGTTCAAACGAACCGCGTCCCATTTGTTTTTTGTAGATTCATAGGAGTTTTCTTCTAGTTTTGTCATAGGGCAGGAATCACGCGGTAAGCTGTAGAAATGTTGTGTTCATGTCAGAGAGGAGAGTGAACAGACGTGAATCTGCAAGTGGAAATGAAGCGGCATCATGAGACGCTTATCGTACGTTTATCGGGGGAATTGGACCATCACACCTCGGATGATCTCCGAATTCGTATGGACGAAGAAATTGCCCGCGGCAACTGCCGTCATCTTGTATTAAGCTTGAAATCTCTGCAGTTTATGGATAGCTCCGGCATCGGAGTTATTCTGGGAAGATACAAGCTGATCAAGCACAAAGGCGGGAAAATGGCGATCTGTGAAGCCACTCCTTCCGTATACCGGCTGCTGGAAATGTCGGGACTGTTCAAAATCATGTCCATATTCGAGGATGAGAGCCTGGCGCTCTCGGATTTGGAGGTCGCCCTATGAATCCAACAGGGAGCAATTTTATGTCGCTGAAATTTGCCGCCAAATCGGAGAATGAATCTTTTGCCCGCGTGACGGTCGCAGCCTTCGTTTCCCAGCTAGATCCGACGATGGATGAAATCACGGATCTGAAAACCGTGGTCTCCGAAGCGGTAACGAATTCGATCATTCACGGGTATGATGGAAATCCGGAAGGCGTCGTTACGATTTCCGCCAGCATTGCGGACGATACGGTAACGCTCGTTATCGAGGATCAGGGACGAGGCATCGAGGATTTGGAGCTTGCGAAGCAGCCGCTGTACACCTCCAAGCCGGAACTGGAACGCTCCGGGATGGGTTTTACGATTATGGAAAATTTCATGGACGAATTTGAGGTGACCAGCGAGCTTGGTGCCGGCACGTCGATTCGGATGAAGAAACGGATTGTATCCAAGAAAGCTTTATACAATTAGGGGTTGGATCTATGGATGCCGAAGTGAAGCAAACCTCGAGAGAGTTTTTGGATGACACGGAAGTCAAAAGGTTGATCGCCCTGAGTCAGTCCGGGGACAACGCTGCGAGAGACCGGCTTGTGAATTGCAACATCCGGCTTGTCTGGTCCGTCGTGCAGCGGTTCATGAATCGGGGGTACGAGCCCGAAGATTTGTTTCAAATCGGCTGCATCGGCCTGCTCAAATCGGTTGACAAGTTCGACCTCAGCTACGACGTTAAGTTCTCAACCTATGCGGTACCGATGATCATTGGAGAAATTCAGCGCTTTCTGCGGGACGACGGAACCCTTAAGGTCAGCCGCTCGCTGAAGGAAATGGCGAATAAGGTGCGAAAGAAAAAGGATGAGCTCTCCAAGCTGCTCGGCCGGCTTCCTACGGTTAGAGAGGTCGCGGAAGAGCTTGGGGTTACGCCGGAAGACGTCGTGTTTGCCCAGGAAGCAAACAAGCCGCCGGCCTCCATTCACGAAACGGTATTCGAAAATGACGGCGATCCCATCACACTGATGGATCAGATTGCCGATGAATCCCAGGAGCGCTGGTTCGATAAGCTGGCGTTGCATGAGGCGATTGACGGATTGACCGACAGGGAACGACTGATCGTCTATCTCAGGTATTACCGGGATCAGACCCAGTCCGAAGTCGCCACCCGCCTTGGCATCTCCCAGGTGCAGGTGTCCCGGCTGGAAAAGAAAATCCTGCAAAGCATTCGTGATCAGATCGCTCAGTAAGACTAGGAAAACCGGCGAGCTTTCCCCGAAACGTTTGCGCCGGTTGAATCCGTATCGGTAACGGACTTCGGGATGGGGCACGGGAAACTCAAGCAAGGCGTTCGGCGGAAGCCGGACGCCTTTTGTATGGAGCGAAGGGATTATAGCATGGGGTTTTTCGGCACCAGACACTCCACCGTAATCCCACCCTCTGACACTTAAAATAGCGGTCTCATATGGCCTTATTTCCATGAGAGGGCCCTCATTCTGAATGAATAGCGCCGTTGAATGGCCTTATTTCTTCAGAAGAGCTCCTTTTTCTCTCGGTTTTTGCCGTTTCACTACTAATAGGGCCCTTTTGCACCGCTATTTTCAGGAAAAGGCGGTTTCGGAGCGAAATAAGGCCATTTTATGCCGCTATTCGCGAAATCCCCATTTGCCGTTAGTTGTTGATTTTAGTCCAGGACGGCCCCGTTCAGCAAAAGCAAGCTCGCCATGAAGAATCCGCTTGTTTACAGCTCCATGAAGTGCGGGAGAACAAGTCCGCCATAGGCGAAAGCGGCGACGATAATGAACGCGGGATGGATTTTGCGGCGCTCCATGGCCCAGAATGAAATGGCGGCGATCAAGATCGTCTGCCAGATACCGACTGTATTGGTGGGGGCTTTGGCCATCTGCCAGGTTAAGGTAACCATCAAAATGGCGATGACGGGCTGCACCATCAAGGTCATCCCTTTCACGACTTTGGACTGCCGGTATTTATGGAGCAGCCGGAGCAGGACGATCAGGCCGGCGGCTGAAGGCAGCACGGTGGCGAGCAGCGCCAGCAGGACACCGGCCCAGCCGTACACGTCATAACCGACATAAGCCGCCACTTTGGTTGCGATCGGCCCCGGCAGGGCGTTTCCCAGTGCGAGCATGTTGGAGAAATCCGCGTCGCTCAGCCAATGGTAATGCGGAACAATTTCTTCATACATCAGCGGGATGGAGGAGGGGCCACCGCCGTATCCAAGAAGATTTGCGACCAAAAAACCGAGAATCAAATCCAGCCAGTCAGAGTCCATCTATGAGTTTCCTCCCTTTCGTCCACTGCCGCCGCGCAGCCGGGACACCGCCCGGTAATGAACGGAGCCGTAAGCAAGGAACAGCGTAATGACGATGGCCGGGTGAACGTGCAGGATTTCAAGCAGCAGCAAGGCGAGCAGCATGAACAGAATCCCGGCTGCGGCGCCAAGCCCTTTGATCCCTCTTATGGCGAACTCATAGGCCATAGCCCCAAGCATGACGGCGATAACGGGCGAGACGGCGGCAATCATGCCTTTGACGACCTGCGACCCGGCAAAATAATTAACGGCCGACAGCAATAAGAGCATGGCGAGCACGCTGGGGAAGATATGCATGATCACGGCAAAGACGGCACCCCCAATTCCTTGACGTTTGTAACCGAGATAGGCGGCCATTTTTGTGGCAATCGGCCCCGGCAAGGCGTTGGCGATGGCGAGTATTTCCGCAAACTCTTCATCGCTGAGCCACTCATAGCGTTTGACGGCGTCATGCCGGATCAGCGGAATCACCGAAGGCCCACCGCCGTAACCTAAAACTCCCGTTCGTGCCATGGCAAGACCAAGTTCTATGTAATCCTTCTTTTTTTGCTTCAAGTCGTCCCCTCCCTTTCATGCAGAAAATTTCCGATTATACCCTACGTATGGGCTATTCTCATATTATATTGCTTTTTGTCCGTTTGCGGCTTCAATTTTGAGCATGATTATTGCATCGAAGAGCCCGTGAGTGCGGAACCTGGAAAATGCCCTGCGCTCTTTTTTCTGATCGCGGCAATTCAGGGGTTCGGGTTATAATAGAAGCGTTGTTGCCATACCAAAACAAATCGATAAAGGGAGTTATCAATCATGAGTGTACATATTGCAGCCAAACCGGGGGATGTTGCTGAAACGATTCTTTTGCCGGGGGACCCGCTTCGCGCCAAATTTATCGCGGATACGTATTTAGAGGATGTCAGCTGCTACAACGAGGTGCGCGGGATGCTGGGCTTTACCGGTTCCTTTCAGGGTAAACGCATTTCCGTTCAAGGCACGGGTATGGGAATCCCGTCCATTTCGATTTATGTCAATGAGCTGATCCGGGAATACGGCGTAAAAAATCTGATCCGCGTTGGCACTTGCGGAGGGATGCAGGAGCATGTGCATGTCCGTGACGTCATCCTCGCCCAGGCCTCCTGTACCGATTCGAGCATGAACCGTCATGTGTTCAGCGGATACGACTTTGCTCCGATCGCCAGCTTTCCGCTGCTTAAAGCGGCCTACGACCGCGGGGTGGAAAAGGGCCTAAAGATGCATGTCGGCAATATTTTCAGCTCGGATATGTTCTATCGCGACGATACATCCGTTACTCAACTTTTGATGAAATACGGCATTCTTGGGGTAGAAATGGAGACTACCGCGCTTTATACGCTGGCTGCGAAATACGGCTTGAACGCGCTGACCATCCTCACTGTAAGCGACCATTTGCTCACCGGCGAGGAAACGACTTCAGAGGAGCGTCAAACGACCTTCAAGCAGATGATGGAAGTGGCGCTGGACACGGCTGTTTCACTATAAGACCCATTTTGGAAATATGAAACCAAGGCTATGCCTGCAATGGGCCGCTCCGATGCGAAATCCGCTTCGGAGCGGTTTTTTTATGGGGATTCATCTGGAACCCTGAGCAAGGGAGAGGAAAAGCGGGAGTAAATCAACCCCATGCTTGGCATACTATGGGCAATACGCTGTCAAGGGGTGATTTCGTTGGAGAAGGATTCCGCCTCTGTCATCTATTTGCGTCTTCGCAAGCAAGTCGGCCTTCCGGCAGGAGCTCCGATCCGTTTACGGGATATCGCCCGCATTTTGGCCGAACCCGAGCAGGAAGCGAAGCTGATGGATCTCGTACTGGTCCGGCCTGAAGAGCGGGACGGTAATTTGATCGTGATCGATATGATTCATGTGATTGCCAAAATCAAAGAGCGATTTCCCCGTCTGAAGGTCGAATTCGTCGGCGAACCGCATGCGCTGGTCGAAATGATCACGGATGAGAAGAAGCCGTCCCTGCTTCTTTTTGCCGTGGTATGGCTGCTGCTGTTTTTCGGCGCGGCGCTTACGATTATGAATTTCCATGCCGACGTCAGCATGCCGGAAGTGCAGGTTCGCATCGTCGAGATGATTACCGGCAAAAGGGATGAGCATCCTTACCTGTTTCAGGGGGCTTATTCGGTGGGAATCGGTTTCGGGATGATCGTCTTTTTTAATCATTTGTTCAAGAAAAAATGGAACGAGGAGCCCACACCGCTTGAGGTTGAGATGTATCTTTATCAGGAAAACCTTAATTCTTACGTTGTCGCCGAGGAATATAAAAAAATGCATAAGTCGGAAACGCCGGGGAATCGGACTTGACGCTCTTTTCGTCGGCTTTGGCTGTTTTTCTCGGCTTGGCGGGAGGAATCGCGGTCGGAAGCGGGGCAATCGCCCTGTTTATCGTGCTTGATTTGATCCCGAGACTGGCGCAGATAACCCGGTCCTACGATAAAGTTCACTGGTATGAAGGAGCGATGGTCAGCGGGGCGTTTCTCGGCACGGTCGCCGACTTTTGGAACTTGCGCCTTCCCGGACCGTGGATCGCAACCGGCGCCGTAGGTTTGCTTAACGGCATATTTATCGGCATGCTGGCGGCGGCTTTGACGGAGGTACTTAACGTATTGCCGATTTTGGCCAAAAGGCTTCATATGCAGCGGTATTTGCTGGGACTGCTTCTCGCGATGGTTTTTGGGAAGGTAGCCGGTTCGCTGTTCGAATGGTTTATTTACAGACCTTAATCAAACGCAGTGGAGGGTGATTCGATATATGATGGAGCAAGAGCGCGAGGGGACTTCACAGGACAATCGGGTGAAGCCTGATTTTCGTCCGAGCGACACGGACCCGGGCGAATCGGACAAACTGAAGGCGGAAGATCCGGACCGGTGGCAGGAAGTCATGAGGCATAAAGTCGAGACGGAGATATCCGATTCGGTGGAAGAATCGATTGTCTATTGGCAGGAATCCGACAACATTAGCCGGAGTTTAAATACAATAAAGCATACGCTTGAAAAAGTTATCGGACTAGGGGACAGTTTTGACGTTGTTTTTCGGGAAATGATCTTTGGCGGCAAAAGAACCGGGCTTTTATTCATGAACGGCTTTGCGAATACCCAGGTCATGCAGGAAATCCTTAAGCGTCTGACGTATCTCACTCCGGATGATCTCTCCGCCGGGGCGCTCCGCTCTTTTTTCGAAATGTATATTCCCCATATTCAGGTGGAAAAAACGGAGAAGCTCAGCGTGGCCGTCAACAAAGTCATGACCGGTATGAGCGCTCTGTTCGTGGAAGGGGCGCAGTCCGCGATCGTGCTGGACACCCGGAACTATCCGTCGCGCAATCCGGAGGAGCCCTCGTTGGAACGCGTTGTTCGGGGCGCCCGTGACGGCTTTACCGAAACGATGCTGACCAATGTGGCACTCGTTCGGCGGCGCCTGCGGGATCCGGGATTGAAATTTGAAGCGATGAACGTGGGGCGGCGGACTCGAACCGACGTTTGTATCGCCTACATCGATGATATCGTTGATAAGGCGCAAGTGGACGCTGTGCGGGAAAAAATCAAAAATGTGAACATCGACGGACTCCCTCTGGCGGATAAGCAACTGGAGGAGGCCATTATCTCCAAAGGCTGGAATCCTTATCCTATGGTGCGTTATTCCGAGCGTCCCGATGTCGTGGCTTCCCATCTGCTGGAAGGCCGGGTAGTTGTGTTCGTGGACACCTCGCCGAGCGTCATGATCCTTCCGACGACCTTTTTCGATTTATGCCAACACGCCGAAGAGAATCGCCAGACTGCATTAATGGGCACGTATTTACGCTGGGTTAGATTTTTCGGCATCTTTGCTTCTTTGTTTTTGCTGCCGCTCTGGCTATTAGTCGTGGTGCATCCCGAATTAAAGCCGGCGATGCTGGACTTCATCGGACCGCAGAAGCAAGGAAAGATTCCGCTGATCGCCCAGTTCCTGATCGTCGAATTCGGGGTTGATTTGATGCGCATGGCCGCGGTACATACGCCTACTCCGCTGGCATCGGCCATGGGTCTCATTGCGGCGATTCTTATCGGCGATATTGCGGTCTCGACGGGACTGTTCGTAAATGAGGTCGTATTATATATGGCGGTTGCGGCCATTGGTATGTTTGCCACGCCAAGCTATGAGCTCGGGCTCGCCAATCGCATTGTCAGGTTGGCGCTGCTTATTTTGGTGGCTATTTTTGGGGCGCCGGGTTTTGTCGTGGGAACTACGGTTTTTATCTTGCTGCTTACCGCCGGCCGTTCCTACAACGCGTCCTATCTGTGGCCCTTCATACCTTTTAATGCAAAGGCCATGAGTGCAATTTTGTTCCGCGTTCCGGTGCTGACCTCCAAGCAAAGACCGTCTTTCAACAAGACGCGTGACAACACGCGAATGCCGGGCAAGAAGTAGGAGACTCAGGCTCGTCTTACAAAAAACACAAATGATATTCACAAAAATCCATTTTTCTAAAACCGGGTTGTTTGCTATACTGGGGTAAATTTGAGAGTGGAGGACTGCGAAGATGTATTTACACGGTACCAGCAAAATAAACGCCAAGGGCCATCTTGAGATCGGCGGCTGCGATACGGTCGAACTGAAAGAAACTTACGGAACCCCGCTGTATATCGTGGACGAAGCCCTTGTCCGGCAGAGATGCCGTGAATATATGGATGCTTTCCGGGCATCGGGCCTAACTTTTCAGGTAGCCTACGCCAGCAAAGCTTTTTGCGTCATGGCTATGTGCCGGCTCGTCGAAGAGGAAGGCTTGTCCCTTGACGTTGTGTCAGAGGGAGAATTGTATACTGCCCTGCAGGCAGGATTTCCAGCGCAGCGAATTCACTTTCACGGCAACAACAAGACACCGGATGAAATTGAAATGGCACTCTCGGCCGGGATCGGCTGTTTTGTCGTCGATAATTTTACGGAGCTTCATCTGCTTCAGGGCATTGCCGAAGATAAAGGCCGGCAGGTCAATATTTTGCTGCGGGTAACTCCCGGGGTAGAGGCACATACGCATGAATATACCTCTACGGGTCAAACGGATTCCAAATTTGGCTTCGATATCGGAAATGGCTCCGCGTACGAAGCGGTGAAGCTGGCGAATATCAGCCCGAATCTGAGCCTGCTTGGCGTTCATTCGCATATCGGTTCGCAAATTTTCGAAGTGGACGGTTTCCAGCTGGCCGTTGAGCGGGTGGCGGGTTTTGCCTCGAAAGTGAAAGAGGAGCTTGGCGTAACGTTCAAAGTGGTCAATCTCGGCGGCGGTTTCGGCATTCGTTATGTCGAAGGGGATCGCCCGCTTAAGGTTGGCGAATACGTGCGGGCGATTACGGATGCCGTAAAGAAATATTTTTCGGCTTCCTACGCGCAGCTGCCGGAAATTTGGGTCGAACCGGGCCGCAGCATTATCGGCGACGCCGGCACGACGCTTTATACCGTGGGATCGAGCAAAGACATTCCCGGCGTCCGCAAATATGTGGCCGTAGACGGCGGGATGACGGACAATCCGCGCCCGGCTCTGTACCAGTCCCAATATGAAGCGCTGCTGGCCAACCGAGCCAATGATGCGAACGAAGAGACCGTATCCGTAGCCGGCAAATGCTGTGAAAGCGGGGATATGCTGATCTGGGACCTTGAGCTGCCGAAGGTGAACAGCGGAGATTTGCTGGCGGTGGCTTGCACCGGGGCGTACAACTACTCCATGGCGAGCAACTATAACCGCATCCGCCGTCCTGGCGTCGTATTCGTCAAGGACGGGGTCAGCGACATTGTGGTAAAACGGGAATCGCTGCAGGACCTGATCGCAGGAGACGTCATTCCGGAACGGATCTCCAAGCAGCCTTCGTATAAATAAACCGATTTTTGTGCCTTTAAGCGGCAGGATTCGCACGCTTGCGCTTCCCAGCAGGGAATTGCATCGGCGTGCGCCATTCTGCCGCTTTGCTCGTTTGCCTTTTTTTTAGTACACTGTAAGAGGTTTGTCTATTGATCAAAGAAGAAGAGGAAGTGACCCATATGAAAAAAGGCAAGATTGTTTTGGAAAAAGGCGGAGAGGTGGAAATTCAGTTTCTGCCTGAAGAAGCTCCGGGAACGGTAGCCAACTTCGAAAAGCTGGCGAACACCGGTTTCTATAACGGACTTACGTTTCACCGCGTAATTCCGGGCTTTGTCGCTCAAGGCGGCTGCCCAGTCGGAAACGGGACCGGCGGCCCGGGGTATACCATTAAATGTGAAACGGCTACGAATGTGACGAAACACGAACGCGGCGTTCTGTCGATGGCCCATGCCGGCAAGGATACCGGCGGCAGCCAGTTCTTTATCGTGTATGAGCCGCAGCCGCATCTGAACGGAGTTCATACCGTATTCGGCAAAGTGACCTCCGGCATGGATCTGGTGGACGCCATTCGCCCCGGCGACAAAATGAAAGAAGTCACCGTTTGGGACGAAGCGTAAAAAAGATAAAAACAAGGCCTTCCCTTTTAACAGGAAGGCCTTGTTTTTATTTGGACGACTGGTGAGCGGCTTCGTCCTTGATTTCTTCGCGTTGGCCTTCGATGGCATTCAACCGTTTTTCGTTTTTCTCCTCGATTTGACGCTTCTCCTGACCGGAGATTTCATCGGCATGCTCGCTTAGATAATCCTGACCCTCGCGGAAATTTTCGATTGTGTTCGCCACGCTTTTTTGCAGCTTATCCACATTGTCTGAACGGTCATCTGGTTTTGCCATTTGTTTTCCTCCCGAATTTTAAAATAATGCTGTGGTCGAAACTTCTGCCTTAGCATTTCCTTTTTTTTAGCCCGATTATGCATGGTTCCCGGCCTTCGTGATGTGACGGCTTGATTTTTTCATGCATTAATGCTAACATTCGATTTGCAGTATTCCTTGAAAATGAAATCATATCAGCAATCCTTCGGGGCAGGGTGCAATTCCCTACCGACGGTGATGGCGAGCGAGGTTGGGCCGTAATTGAAGCCAACCGACGCTGGCACAAGTCCGTGACCCGCTTGAGGCGTAAACCGCCCGCGGCTGAGCCGGTGAGATTCCGGGACCGACAGTATAGTCTGGATGGGAGAAGGAGAACGCAAAACACATGGTGACGTTATAACTCACGATGTGCGACAAGATAAGAGCCTTTTGCAAGTTCTAGTTTTCACAAAGTCGGCTAGTCGGTTTTCGCCGGGTTACTTGCAAAAGAAAACGATGGTTTTCATGCTTGCGATCTTCAAGCATATTTCCATTTGATCGTAAATTATCTTTGTTGCGTACGATAACTCTCACAATATCCCTGCCGGGTTGCATTCGGCGGGGATTTTTTGATTTTTGGCTTTTTGCAGCGCAAGGAGGTGCAGTGTGGATCGTATCAATGACGAGTATTACATGGGGCTGGCGCTGGATATGGCCGAACGCGCCCAAGGGCAAACCGGCACCAACCCGGTAGTCGGCGCGGTTGTGGTAAAGAACGGGGCTCTGATCGGGCTCGGAACCCATTTGAAAAGAGGGACGCCGCACGCCGAAGTTCATGCGTTGAACATGGCCGGAGCGGAGGCGGAAGGCAGCACGGTGTACGTAACACTGGAGCCTTGCAGCCATTATGGATTAACCCCGCCTTGCGCAGAGCGCCTGATCCGGGAAAGGGTCGCAAGGGTCGTCGTAGCCTGCGAGGATCCGAATCCTCAGGTTGCCGGAAGAGGAATCGAGATGCTGAGAAGCAGCGGAATCGAGGTGGAGACGGGCGTTCTCCGAAACCGTGCGGTAAAGCTGAACCGGAAGTTCATCAAATACATTACGACCGGACTTCCGTACATCACGATTAAGACCGCCAGCACGCTTGACGGAAAAATCGCTTCCAGGACCGGAGACAGCAAATGGATCTCGAACGAAGAATCCCGGGAAATCGTGCATTCGATACGTCACCGGCATCAGGCGATTATGGTCGGAGCTTCCACCATTGCCGCGGATGACCCGCAACTGACGACAAGGCTCCCGGTCCCCGGTTTGTCGCCGATTCGGATCATTGTGGACTCCACATTGAGAATTCCGCTTAAATCCAAGGTGCTGAATGACGGGTTGACCAAAACGATCATTCTGACCACCAATCAGGCCGATCCGAAAAAAGCGGAGGAACTGGCGGCTCTTGAAACGAAGGTCGAAGTCATCGTTTGCGGGGTCGGCCCTCAAGTGGATTTGAAGCTTGCGTTGTCCAAATTGGGGGCAATGGGCATTTCCTCCATTCTGGTCGAAGGTGGAGGACGGCTGAACGGATCTTTGATACAGGGCAAACTGGCCGATGAAGTGGTGCTGTTCTTTGCACCGAAGCTGATCGGAGGCCCGGTTGGCAGCTTCATTTTTGACGGATTCGATTCCATGGCCGATGCCGTTCGATTAAGCGACATTGAAGTGGAGCAAATCGGGGATAATGTCTGTATCCATGGAACGCCGGTCTGGAATTGAATTTTTGAACGCAGGAAGGGAGGGAAGGAACATGTTTACAGGACTCGTCGAAGAAGTGGGGACGATGAAATCGATCGGCCGCCAGGGTGAGGCGATGCTGCTCAATATCTCGGCAAAAGTGATCACGGATGGAATCAAACTTGGGGACAGCATTTCGGTCAACGGCGTTTGTCTTACGGCCGTTTCTTTCGATGCCTCCTCCTTTACGGTGGACGTGATGCCGCAAACTTACCGCAATACCAATCTTAAGGACCTTAAAATTGGCGGCAAGGTCAACCTGGAACGGGCCATGGCCGCAAACGGCCGGTTTGGCGGACATATCGTGCAGGGGCATGTCGACGGAACGGGAACAATTCTCGGCACCCAAAAGGATCAGAACGCCGTTGTTTATGAAATTGCTCCGGCGCGTGCTTCTCTTTTTAAATACATCATTCCCAAGGGTTCGATTACTGTAGACGGCATTAGCTTGACAGTGGTTCAGGCGGGGGAAGGCAAATTTTCGATTTCGATTATTCCGCACACGTTGGCGGAAACCGTGCTTGCCATTAAACGAGCCGGCGATACGGTGAATTTGGAATGCGATGTGCTGGGAAAATATGTGGAGCATTTGCTTAAATACAAAGCGGAACCCGGTGACGGCGAGGATTCGGCGGCGGAGAACAAAACGGGCATCGATATGCCGTTCCTGGCCGCCAACGGGTTTGTTTAAGGATTTAATTGATCACAGGAAAGCGAGATTAACAGGAGGGGATTGAGATGAGCGATATCAGACTGGATCGGGTCGAAGAGGCGATATATGAATTGATGCGCGGCAAAGTCATCATTGTGGTGGATGACGAGGATCGCGAAAATGAAGGGGATTTCGTCGCCCTGGCCGAAAAGGCAACGCCTGAGGTCATTAACTTTATGATTACGCAGGGAAGAGGGCTCGTATGCCTGCCGATTACGCAGGAGCGTGCGGAAGAGCTTGACTTGCAGCCGATGGTGGCTCAAAACACGGATAACCATGGAACGGCATTCACCGTTTCCATCGACCATAAGGATACGACGACCGGCATTTCCGCTTACGAACGGTCATTGACCGTCAAAGCGATCATGGATCCGGACGCCAAGGCTGGGGATTTCCGTCGGCCGGGTCATATGTTTCCGCTGATCGCCAAAAAAGGCGGCGTACTGCGGCGCGCAGGCCATACGGAAGCGGCGGTGGATTTGGCCCGGATGTGCGGCGCCTATCCGGCCGGCGTGATTTGCGAAGTCATTAAAGAGGACGGAACGATGGCACGGCTTCCCGATTTGATGGAGCTTGCGAAAACGCATGATCTGAAGCTGATCAGTGTTAAAGACCTTATTCATTACCGCAACGAGAAGGAAAAACTCGTGACCCGCGAAGTTGAAGTGCGGATGCCGACCGATTACGGCGAGTTCCGGGCGATCGCCTATACGAATGAAGTGGACTCCAAAGAAAACGTGGCCCTCGTCAAAGGAGAAATCAACGGAGACGAGCCGGTGCTGGTTCGCGTCCACTCCGAGTGCTTGACCGGGGACGTCTTCCATTCCCACCGCTGCGACTGTGGTCCCCAATTTGAAGCGGCGCTGCGCCAAATCGAAGAGGCCGGGAACGGTATATTGCTCTATATGCGCCAGGAAGGCCGCGGAATTGGCCTGGTCAATAAACTGAAAGCCTACAAGCTTCAGGAACAAGGATTCGATACCGTTGATGCCAATCTGAAGCTGGGCTTTCCGGCGGATCTTCGGGATTACGGCATTGGCGCGCAGATTCTGAAAGACCTGGGCGTTCGCAAAATCCGTCTGATGACCAACAACCCACGCAAAATCAAAGGGCTTGAAGGTTACGGGCTAGAGGTCGTCGAACGTGTTCCGATTCAAATGAAGGAAAACGAGGACAACGCCAAATACCTGCATACCAAACAGGCCAAACTTGGCCACTTGCTGAAGTTTGACGATCTCGAGCAGGATGAATCCTCCCGGATTTAAGCCGTTAGCTTAATTCCAAACTTGGTTCAACCAATAAATTGAATAATCCATTCCATCATGAAAGGTATGAATAACTATGGCAAACATTTTTGAAGGACATTTGGTATCGGAAGGACTTAAATACGCGATCGTCGTCGGAAGGTTCAATGAATTTATCACAAGCAAGCTGCTTTCCGGCGCGCTTGACGCGCTGAAACGTCACGGCGTCAAGGATGAAGAGGTCAGCGTGGCTTGGGTGCCGGGCGCATTCGAAATTCCGTTCGCGGCTCAAAAGCTGGCCGAAAGCGGCAAGTACGACGCTGTTATTACGCTGGGCACGGTTATCCGCGGATCAACGACGCATTATGATTACGTCTGCAACGAAGTTGCCAAAGGCGTAGCGGCCATTGGCCTTAAAACGGGCGTACCGACCATTTTCGGCGTCGTGACTACGGAAAATATAGAGCAGGCAATCGAACGTGCGGGTACGAAAGCCGGCAACAAAGGCTGGGATTCCGCAATGGCGGCCATCGAGATGGCGAACTTGACGAAACAGCTGTAATAGCGTTTGTCTGAACCTTTTGCGTAAATGGGGTTCGTCTAACGAATCGTAGCGTTCTTATTTGCCTCTACAAGCAAGGATTCATGTTCTAATAATTATTGGTCCCCAAATAGCCCTCAAAGCGTGTTTTGGGGTCAATAAGGGCTGTGGGGTCCGTTATTTTTCAAGCGCTGGATTCCGCCCTAAATAACGGCATTTCGATTCGTTAGAAGTCCAATTGGCGTTCGCTCGTTCGCCCATACGCTGCAGTTTCCGATCAAGTATTGTTTTGCTCATCTATATAATCCCTTAATCATTAGTTCAACTTATCTAATATAGTACCCCTAATAGGGGTACTTTTTTTTGCTTTTTTCAGGTAAACTTAAAGTTATGTATGTTTGTTACGGGTGGAGGATGTTCATTGACGACAGTATTGTACAAGCTGGAAAGCTTCGAGGGACCGCTCGATTTGCTGCTGCATTTGATCGATAAAGCGGAAATTGATATCCATCAAATTTCCATCAGCGAAATTACGGATCAATATCTCGAATATTTGCAAGACATGCAGGAGCTGGAGCTTGAGGTCACCAGCGAGTTTCTGGTCATGGCGGCGACACTGCTGTCGATCAAAAGCAAGCAGTTGCTCCCGAAACCTCCCGTCATTGAACTGGATGATGAATTCGATTATTTGTTGGAGGATGGAGAAGACCCGCGGGACGAGTTGATCCGCAAGCTGATCGAATACCGCAAATATAAGGGAATCGCCGAGCACTTGCATGAACGCGAATGGGAGCGGAGTCTGATCTTTTCCAAAGAGCCGGAGGATTTGACGCCTTTTATGCCGGAGGTGGCCGAAAATCCGGTTAAGGGTCTGCATGCGGCAGATTTAATCTCCGTGTTCCAGAAGGCGCTGAGAAGAGCGGCAAAACGGAATACCGTGGCCCGGATTCATCGGGATGAGATTTCCGTCAAAGACCGGATTAAGGAGGTCATGTCGGCTTTGGAGCAGGTCGGTAGAGGCGGCAGGCTGCTGTTTTCGAAACTGCTTCACGAAGATATGTACCGGCACGAGATCGTTGTTACGTTTTTGGCGGTGCTTGAGCTTATGAAAATGAAACAGATTGTCTGTTATCAGAACAAGCTGTTTGATGATATCGTGATGGAGTGGAGAGGGGAAGGAAAGGCTGATGAATTTTCAGGAACTGAAATCGATTATTGAGGGGTTGCTTTTTCTTGCGGGAGAGGAGGGACTCAGCGTCAAGCAGATCGCCGAGGTGACCGAACAGCGTCCTGAATTGATTTCCGACGCGCTGCTTGATCTGAAAACTGCCTTCGAGCGGGGCGGACGAGGATTGCAGATTGTGCAAATCGCCGGGAATTACCAGCTAGCGACACTGCCGGAGCACGCGCCTTATTTTGAGCGGCTGGCGTATTCTCCATCCCGTTCTTCGTTATCCCAGGCCGCGCTTGAGGCCTTGTCCATAGTGGCTTACCGTCAGCCGATCACTCGGGTCGAAATTGAGGAAATTCGCGGGGTCAAGTCCGAGCGGGCCATCCATACGCTGGTCAACAAGGATCTGATCGAAGAGGTGGGACGGGCCGAGGCCATCGGACGGCCGATTTTGTACGGAACGACCAAGGCGTTTATGGATTACTTCGGGCTTGGCAGTTTGAAGGACTTGCCGGATTTGGCCGATTTCGACAGCGCCGAGCACCTGGAAGAAGAAACACAGCTTCTGTTTCAGAAGCTCGAGGAACAGCAGCTCACCTTTGACGATGTGGATGAACCCGAAGAAAATCAGACGGAACCCGGCGCCGGACTAACCGATAAACCTGAATAATACATTAAAGGCAAAAGCCCTCCCGATTTTGGGAGAGGCTTTTTTTGTCCGAGATAACCCTGAATTTTTTCCTAATTAGGAAGACATACTATATTAAAGAATTTTATCTGATAGGCATGGAGGGCTTTCCCGTGTGGATTTGGCTCGGAGGCATCCTGATCCTGCTGCTGCTTTTGGCTGCGTTGATTTTGCTGTCCAAGATTACATTCCGCTTAACGGTGCGGAAGGAAAACCGGAATGATACGATTCTGCTGGATATCACGCTGTTGTATGGGCTTGTTGCGATCCATTACCAAGTTCCGACCGTATTTTTGAGCAATCTGGAAGAGGGCCTGCGGTTCGAGAAGCAGCGAATCGACAACGCGATCAAGGATCAAACAAGAAGCGATGAAGATTCCATCAACAAAGAGACCGTTGACAATTGGTTTAGAGATTTTCGCCAATTGCTTGCCGGAACCCATGGTTTCAAACATTGGCTAAGGGTTACGCTCCGTCGCGTTTCGTTCCGCGATTTGGAATGGTCGACCAATATTGCCTTGTCCGACGCGGCGCATACGGCAACCTTGGCCGGCGTTTTATGGGGACTTAAAGCAACGCTTGTCGGATGGCTTTCCTGCTACATAACTTTGCGCCAAAAACCTAAATTGTTCATTGTTCCCGTCTTTGGAAGCAAGCCGTTATTTTCCACGGAAATCCGCTGCATAGCTGAAATCCGCTGCGGTTATGCTATATATGCTGGACTGGTACTTGTAGTTCGCGTCTTAAAAGTGAAGGGAGGAGTGAAGAAATGGTTGACCATCCTATTCAAGGGTTAATGCAAACCGCGATGGAAAATATCAAGGACATGGTGGACGTCAACACGATTGTTGGCGATCCGGTTGAAACCCCCGACGGAAGTGTCATTCTTCCGATCAGCCGCGTAGGTTTCGGTTTTGCGGCGGGCGGCAGCGATTTTAACATCGATGATGATGACCACCATGAAAGACACAATAATTCCGGGAACGGCGGCGCGGAAACCGGAAAAATCCGCCCGTTCGGCGGCGGCAGCGGTGGCGGCGTCTCGATTAATCCGATTGCTTTCCTCGTTGTAGGCAAAGCAGGCGTACATGTCGTTCCACTCGACAACCAGACTCATCTGGTTGAAAAATTGATCGACATCGTTCCGGGAGTCATCGACAGAATCCAGTCCATGATCCCTTACAACAACGGGATTGATGCTCCTATCACCGCGGCTCAAGCAGCCGAAAGCCTGGCTCGTCACCAAGCTGTCGATCCTAACGTTCGCCCCTACACCTAACAGACAAACTTAAGCTGAAAAATAGTCGCTTAAGCGAATGTTTCCACGGGGTTTATTCGGCTGACCGATCCTTTCCGGAAATCCGGGAGGGGTCTTTTTTTGACGGCAGGCTTGGACATACTCGCTTGGCCTGCGGCATATAGTATAAATGTAGCTTGCTACATATAACCGGAGGGAAAAACATGAGAACCACATTACTCGCACGAATTCGCTGGATCGCTTTGCTGACCGCAGGCACCTTGTTTTTCTCGGCGGTATTCCCTGCCGAAAAGGTACAAGCCAACCCTATTCCAAAAGAGCCTGTAACGCATGCTCAGGCCGCCGCGCTCATAGACGTGACTTCCGGGCGACTTTTGTACAGCAGTCATGGGGATGAAGAACTCCCTATCGCCAGTTTGACCAAAATCATGACAGCTCTTGTCGCGATAGAGCACGGAAATTTGAAGGAAACCGTTAAGGTTGGGCGAAACGCCTATGCCAAAGAGGGTTCCTCGATCTATTTGCGTTTAGGCGAAGAAATGAGTTTGGAGAACATGCTTTACGGATTGATGCTTCGTTCGGGAAACGATGCAGCTACCGCCATAGCGGAGCATGTTGGAGGCTCGGAGGAAGGCTTTGTCTTTTTGATGAACGAAAAGGCAAAAACGCTTGGACTGGAACACACGCATTTTCATAACCCCCATGGTCTGGATGCAAAGGACCATTTTTCGTCCGCGGATGATTTGGCCAAGCTGACCGCGTATGCGCTGCATAACCCTTTTTTCAAGGAAATTGTCCGCACACAGATTAAAAAAGCGCCCAATCCTAATGATCCCTGGGATTACCGGTGGACCAACAAAAACAAAATGCTTCGTTTTTACGAAGGGGCGGATGGCGTCAAAACCGGGTACACCAAAATCGCAAGACGCTGCCTCGTCAGTTCGGCAACGCGAGATGGCCAGCAGCTTGTAGCTGTCACCATCAACGATGGGGATGACTGGAACGATCATCGCCAGCTGCTTGATTTCGGATTTAAACATTACCCGTTGACCGAAGTGGTAGCCAAAGGGCATACCTTGGAAAACGGGCTGGTTACCGGAGCAAGTTTCAAATACGCCTTGGCGGCGGGAGAACCGGAAAATCTGAAGAAAACGCTGAAACTCAGCCGGGCGGCCGCGGATTCCTTCGGATATCGGGGGAAAATCATTATTGTGCTGGATGGAAGAGAAATCGGTTCGGTTCCGGTTTATAAGCAAGGCAGCGCTATTCCGCATGCACCGGAAAGGACTTCCGGCGCACTCACAAGAGGGAGCGAGTCGACTCTGAGCGAGGCTGGCCTTGCCGGGGCGTTCAAAACCGTGCTGGAAACGCTGCTGCTCGCCAAATAAGCGATAGATATAGCGTATGCTGCTACGTGCAAGGGGAAGGGGAGAAAGCGCATGATCAACAAAATATGGCTTGGGCTCATTTTAATTGGTTTTATCGTGGCCGCCGCCAAGGGGGATATCAATACGGTGACTCAAGCCGCCTTTGACGGAGCCGCCACGGGGGTAACGGTGTGCTTTGGACTAATCAGCGTCCTAGTATTCTGGCTTGGCATCATGCGGCTGGCAGAGGATTCCGGGCTGGTCAAAGCCATTTCCCGGCTGCTTGGCCCCGTCGTTTCATTTCTGTTCCCCGATGTTCCGAAAAACCATCCGGCCATGGGGTATATTCTGTCCAATATGAGCGCCAATTTGCTGGGTCTCGGAAATGCGGCGACCCCAATGGGGATACGGGCGATGCAGGAGCTCCAGGAACTGAATCCGGACAAGGAAACGGCCTCTCCGGCAATGTGTACGCTGCTCGCGCTAAATACCGCAAGCATTACGTTGATTCCGACAACTTTGATTGCGATCCGAATCAATTTTCATTCAGCGAACCCGGCGGAAATCGTAGGATCAACCCTGCTCGCCACCGCTGTCGCCACCTTCGCCGCGATTGCCGCCGATCGCTGGTACCGCAGGCGAACCATACATAAGACTCCTAAGTCCCCCCCTCATTCGCCGCAGCCTACCTTATCGCTGAAGAGGTGATTTGCTTTGCTGGATTGGGTTAATATTATCTCGGCTTGGGCAGTCCCGGTGATGATTGCTTTTATTCCTCTTTATGCGTATCTCAAAAAAGTGCCCGTCTACGAGTCCTTCGTTGAAGGGGCCAAGGACGGATTTTCAACGGCGATCGGAATTATTCCCCATCTTGTAGGGATGATGGTGGCCATCAGCGTTTTCCGGGCCTCTGGAGCGCTTGATTTGCTCGTGGGCTGGACCGCACCTTTTCTCGAACGTTTGCAGATTCCGCCGGAAGTACTGCCGCTCGGTTTTTTGCGTCCCCTGACCGGAACCGGATCGCTTGCTTTTACGACCGATCTTATCAAAACATACGGCCCGGATTCCATGATCGGCCGGATTGCGTCCACGATTCAGGGGAGTACGGATACCACGTTGTATGTGTTGACCGTCTATTTTGGCGCCGTTGGCATCAAACATGGGCGTTATGCACTGAAGGTGGGACTTTTCTCCGACGTGGTGGGCTTCGTTGCCGCTATAGCGGTCTGCCTGCTTATTTTCACCTGATCATGATATAGAGCCCCCTATTGTGGTTTTATTCTCCTATGGGTATCATGGGTAATGAGGTGACTTATAGACAATGGAAAGATTGCAGAAAATTTTGGCCGGAGCAGGCGTTGCTTCCCGCCGCAAATGCGAGGAACTGATTTTAAGCGGGAAAGTCCAGGTGAACGGCGAAACCGTAACTACGCTGGGGACCAAAGCGGACCCGGCCGTGGACGTGATTACCGTAGACGGGAAAACCGTAGGTGCGGAAAAGAAGATGTACCTGGTATTTAATAAACCGAAAGGCGTTATTACAAGCGCCTCCGACCCCCAGGGAAGAAAAATCGTCACCGACTACCTAAAAGGGATTACGGAACGGCTCTACCCGGTAGGCCGGCTTGACTATGATACCGAAGGCTTGCTCCTTCTTACGAATGACGGCGAATTCGCCCATATGCTCACGCATCCGAAGCATCATGTTCCCAAGACTTATCTTGCCACGGTGAAAGGCGTACCGCACGGTGCGGAACTGGACAAGCTGAAGCAAGGCATTATGCTGGAAGACGGAATGACATCCCCTGCCGAAGTGGAGTACCATGACATTGATCCTGAAGGCAAACAATCCACGATTTCCATCACGATTCATGAGGGAAGAAACCGGCAGGTCCGGCGGATGTTCGATGCGATTTCGCATCCGGTCATCAAGCTGAAGCGGATTTCATTCGGCGAATTATATTTGGGCAACCTGAAACGCGGCTTATTCCGCCACTTGACCAAAGAAGAAGTCGAAGGACTCTTCAAGCAAGCGCGCACTTCCGCCGTCAAAGCGGAAAAACCTTCGAAACGCTAACCTCAAATTTTTTGCTCCTCTTTGCCGTTGGATTGTTTACTCAATTCAACGGCAAACGTGAGCGGAAATCCCCTCCGTCACACAATGTTCACATTTTACCCAACGAATGCCATCCCGCTTTTCGTTATAATGTTCATAGGATGTTCACTTTTAAATATTGATTTATGATCATTATCATAGAAGGGAAACTGAACATGGGAAAAGCGAGACGTTCGGTACAGATCATCATTTTAAGTTTGGTTGTTATTCTTGGCGGCTATGCGATCAGCACCGCCGCATTCGGAAGTGAAGGCGGCAAGCCCGCTGTCGGGGACAAACCGCCTGCCGTTAAGCTGCTCGGATTGGACGGCGGAGTACATACGCTGAACGAATATCGAGGAAAAGCCGTCGTTATCAATTTTTGGGCCACATGGTGTACGTACTGCGTCAAAGAAATGCCCGCCTTGCAGTCGGAATGGGAGAAATGGCGCGATCAGGACGTCGTTTTCCTCGGTATTAACACCGGCGAGGATCAAATGACGGTGCAAAATTTCGCGAAGCAGACCGGTGCGGACTTCCCGATCCTGATGGACACCGATGGCGAGGCAGTACGCGATTACGGCATCGTTCCGATGCCGACCACTTATTTTATCGATAAAAAAGGTAAGATTTCCTCCATTCACGAGGGCGAGCTCAATTTGGACACCTTGGACGACCGAATTAAGCAGCTCGTGAATTCCTGATCGGATGAGGAGGTTTATTCGTTGATCGAAAATACCAAATGCGAATGCGGCCACCAGAACCGCGTCGGGACTGTTTTGTGCGAAGCCTGCGGCAAGCCGCTGTACGAGATCAAGGATGCCGGCGAGTTGTTGGAAATGCGATATGACGGAGCGGCACGGCGCTCGCAGCGGGCCAATCCGAAGGTAATAGACAGGATCTGGAATTTTTTCTCCTCGGTGAAGGTGGCGGTCTACCTGATTACTTTCACTCTGGTAGGAGCGATGTTCGGCACCATTTTTGAGCAGGAGAGCAGTTTTATCAACTTTGACCCGACGACCTATTACAAGGAAAAGTACGGCACAATCGGCGAAATTTATTACAAGCTGGGCCTGTCCCATACTTATGAATCCTGGTGGTTTATCTTGCTTCTGGTGTTGATCGGGTCGTCTCTTGTGATCTGCAGCCTGGATCGGGTACTGCCGCTGTACAAAGCGCTTTCCAAGCAGAAAATCCTCAAACATCTCCAATTTTTAACCCGCCAGAAAATCGTGTATCAGGGACCTGTCGAAGGCGATGAAAGGCAGTGGGTGGAACATGCGGCGGTTCCGCTAAAAAGGCGGCATTACCGCGTCTATGTCGAAGAGAACGCGCTGCTCGCCGAAAAACAGCGGATCAGCCGTTGGGGGCCTTACATTATCCATATAGGCTTGATTATTTTTTTGCTTGCCGTTTTGTTCCGAGGACTGCCCGGGCTGCATCTGGATCAGCATTACTGGTTTCCCGAAGGTGAAATCACCCGGATACCGGATACGAATCTATATTTGAAAAACGAAAAGTTCACGGTCGAATACTACAGCGAGTCGGAAATGCCCGAAGAATTCAGGAAGACCGGCAAGACTGTGCCAAAACTGTTTGAAACCAAAGCCATCCTTTATCAATGCACGGCGGACTGTAACGATCCCTCAAAACAGCCTCGGCTCAAAGAGGTGGAGCGGCATGCCATCCGGGTAAACGCCCCGCTTAACTACAAAGGAGTGAAAGCCTACCAATTCGACTTCGATTTAACGCCGAGACTGCGCTCCGTCCAGCCTGTTTTGGTCGATAAAATCACGGGGGAGCAGTACGGCAAGTTCAAGCTTGAAATGAAAAACCCCGAACGGGAATACAAGCTGGGACCGTATACGCTGGAACTGGTTAATAAATATATGGACTTCTCTCTAAATGAGGAAGGGCAGCCCGTTTCCAAGTCGCCCGATCCAAATGCGCCGGCGTTTTTGTTTTTGGTCAAAGGACCGGGTTTGTCGCAGGAAGGGAGCCAGTATATCTATTTTCCGAAGCAGATCGATAAGGAGCGTTTTCAGCAGGATGCGATCAACGAGAAACTGGGGGGTCTTGAGAAAAAGCTTGAACTGGATGTGACCGGCATGGAAGACGTTGATTTCATCAGTGCCTCCAGCTATCTGAATATTCGTATCGACCGGGCCATGCCTTTTGTGTGGACGGGACTTGGAATTGTTATGCTCGGCTTGATTCTGGGCTTTTATTTTCAGCATCGCCGGATCTGGCTGCGGATCGATGACGGCATATTGACGCTGGGAGGACATACGACGAAAAATTGGTTTGGCATGCGCCGTGAAGTGTCCGCGTTTTTGAAAGCGATGAATATTGAAGCGGACGAGAAGTTTTTGGAAAACGGAGGGAAGCGTCCATGAATTTTTTGGAGACCAGCAGACTGGCCTTTGTGATCGCCTTTTATTTATACTGCCTTTCTTTCATCTTTTATGTGGTTGCCGTAACGGGGAAAACCTGGAGAAACCGCGAGCCTGCAGCCCATGAGAAGAAGTGGGGCGCCATCTCGTTCGCCACGTCTTCGCTGGGCCTTGTTTCGCATCTAATATACTGCGGTACCCGTTGGGCTTATAGCGGGCATGTCCCGGTCAGCAACATGTATGAGTTCATGACCTTTTTGTCGATGATGATCATGATCGCTTTTACCGTCATTTTTCTGATTTACCGAAAAATTTTGCTCGGGGTCTTCGCGCTTCCTCTCGCAATCATTATTATGGCTTATGCAGCGGTTTTCCCTCAGGAAGTTCAACCGTTGATTCCATCGCTAAAATCGATTTGGCTGTACATTCACGTTACGCTGGCGGCGACCGGCGAATCTTTCTTTGCGGTCGGCTTTGCCGCCGGATTTATGTATTTGCTGCGGACGGTAAACTTTCAAGGGAACGATAAATCGTCGCGGCGGCAAAAATGGTGGGTTGAATTTACCGTTTTTTCTATTATTATAGTATTGGGCTTTATTGTTTCCGTTTTCTCATTTCGGGCTGTCGGATACGAAGCGATATTTACGCAAAATAAGACAACGATTGACAGCCAAGTACAACAGGATAGTACAATAGATAAAGAAATCTATAAATTGCCTCCGATTGTTGCCCCGTACCAAAGCGAATCGGAACGGATACAGCCGTTTCTCGGCATGGATCGGCCATGGCTGGAGTCTCCTTCCTGGATGAAGGGAGCGAGCGCCGGACGCAAACTTAACACCGTAATATGGGCAATACTAACAGGAACGGTGCTATATTTGCTTATGCGTCTTATTTTCCGCAGGCCCCTCGGTCAGGGGCTCTCCGGCATATTAAAAGGTATCGATCCGGACGATTTGGACGAGATCAGCTATCGGGCGATCGCCATAGGCTTTCCGATCTTTACGCTCGGGGCGCTTGTGTTTGCGATGATTTGGGCTCAGCAGGCTTGGGGAAGATTTTGGGGCTGGGATCCCAAGGAAGTGTGGGCGTTGATTACGTGGCTGTATTACAGCGCATATCTGCACCTTCGTCTTTCGCGTGGTTTCCAAGGACGCCAGGCTTCTTGGCTCGCCGTTCTTGGTTTCCTGGTTGTCACGTTTACGCTTGTGGGAGTTAACCTGATTATCGCCGGTTTACATTCCTATGCAGGCACTGATTAAAATGTAATTAACCATATCGATAACTCAAGTGTATGGGTAAGATGATGAAGGGGTTGTTGTTTATGTCAGATCAAGCTAACCGCATTCTAGTGGTTGACGATGAAGAACGTATCCGCCGGCTGCTCAAAATGTACCTGGAAAAAGAAGGTTATGAAATCGATGAAGCGGAGGACGGAGAGACGGCTCTGAAAAAGGCGACGGTCGGCGACTACGGGCTTATTTTGCTGGATGTCATGCTGCCCGGGATTGACGGTGTCGAGGTTTGCAACCGCTTAAGACAAGTCAAGTCGACACCCGTGCTCATGCTGACCGCCAAGGGAGAAGAAATCAACCGCGTTCAGGGCTTTGAAGTCGGAGCGGACGACTATGTTGTTAAGCCGTTCAGTCCCAGAGAAGTCATCTACCGGGTGAAGGCCATCATGCGACGTGCCTCGGCGACGGCGTATTTAACCAAAGAAAGCGGGACGAGCAACAATATCGTATTCCCACATCTCGTCATCGAGCATGATGCCCATCGGGTTACGGCCAGCGGCCAGGAGGTCAGCTTAACCCCGAAAGAATATGAACTTCTTCATTATTTGGCGGTTTCGCCGGATAAAGTATTCTCCCGCGAGGAACTGCTTAAAGATGTATGGAATTATGAATTTTTCGGTGATTTACGGACGGTGGATACCCATGTCAAAAGATTGCGCGAAAAACTGAACAAAGTATCGCCGGAATCGGCTGCCATGATTACGACCGTCTGGGGCGTCGGATATAAACTGGAGGTAGCCAAATAAAGTGAATTTCTGGAGAACGCTTGTCGGCAAGCTGTGGATTACGATCATTTGCCTGGTAGCCTGTGTGCTGCTGACGATGGGTTTGTTCCTGCTGCCGTACATCGATACCAATTTCACGAACCCTGGCGCCGTCAAAAAGTTGTTCGTGATCGTCTCGATGATCGGCTTCTCGCTTACGACCTTCTTCGCGTTATTTCTGTTTACAAAGATTACGCAGCCGATGCAGAAGCTGATTCAGGCCACGGATTCGGTGCGTAAAGGGAAATATGACACCCGGCTGTCGCTGCGAACCAGCGATGAGATTGGGGAGTTGGCCAGTACGTTCAATCATATGGCCGAGGAGCTCGACAATACGATTCGCAGCTTGAAGCACGAAAAGGAACATCTCTCCAGCGTCCTGCGGAGCATGAACGATGCGGTGATTACTCTCGATCGCGAAGGCTATGTGATTTTGACTAATCCTCCGGGCGATCGGATTTTGCAAATGTGGCGCGATCTTCCGGCAGAAGATTCCGAAGGCGGAAACGGTTTGGGGCAAAGGGACGAATTTATGCCGCAGCCCCTCCAGCCGATGTTCCGTAAGGTGCTGGAACAGGAAGGCGACCAGAGGATGAATGTCCATGTCATGAAAGGCGTCTGGTCGGTTCACATGGCCCCGTTATCCTCGGATGGTGAAATCCGCGGAGCGGTTGCGGTGCTTCGTGATGTGACCGAAGAAGTCCGGCTTGAGAAGATGCGGCGTGATTTTGTTGCGAATGTATCGCATGAGATCCGCACCCCATTGTCCATGATGCAGGGCTACAGCGAGGCGCTGCTCGACGGGATGGCGACATCCCCCGAAGAGAGCGCGGAGCTGGTTCAGGTCATCCATGACGAATCCTTGCGAATGGGCAGGCTCGTACGCGACCTGCTGGATTTGGCGCGCATGGAGGCGGGCCATACGGATATGAAGATGCGTCCGCTTGATTTTCGGGAGCTTGTTGAACGGGTGTACCGGAAATTTTCGGTCCGCGCCAAAGAGAATGGCGTCAGTCTATCGCTGGACTTGGCGGAGGGGCCGCTTGGCTTGCAGGAGGCGGATGAGGACCGTTTGGAGCAGGTACTGACCAATCTGCTCGACAATGCCTTCCGGCATACTCCTGAAGGGAGAAGCATCGGTATCGCCGCCGGTATTGAGGCCAATGAGCAGGGCGCGAATGAGCTTCATATTTCGATCAGGGACGATGGAGTAGGCATTCCGATAGATGATCTTCCGTTCATTTTCGAACGGTTCTATAAGGCGGATAAAGCGCGCGTACGAGGGGAAAGCGGCGGCACAGGCTTAGGCTTGTCGATCGTAAAAAACATCGTCAACGCCCATCACGGCACCATACACGCCGAAAGCGAAGTAGGCAAAGGAACGGCGTTCAAAATCATTTTGCCTGTCGAAAAGAAGCAGTAATCGTAAAACGGTTAAACATCCTTTGAAGGAAGGATGTTTTTTTGTTGAATGCCGTAGATAAATCTTGTTCATCGTGGAACAAAAGAGGGGGATTTGTTAAGCGTCGAACTGGTATTAGCACGGGGGAGGCCAAGTCTATAGGTTTCAGCCGCTGTTGAATTCGTGTTCTATTGAATCGATCAAATGGGTATAACACGATTTCAAAGGCGGCCCGTAAACTTTTCACCCTATAGGCTTGCCCTCTTCTGTGCAACTGCGAGCCAAGTTCGACGATTAACAAATAAAGGGCGGCAAAAGCACGCACAAGGGTTTAAATGCATTGTGTACCCTCAGCTTGTCGAAGATGGAAATCAAAACGTTCACATGGCCGTATGGAAATAGCTGGCGAGTTTTCCGGGCAGCTTGCCTGCAAAAATGCAGGCTTTTTCACACATTAGTCCCCTTGATCAGCCAGTAACTGCAAAAATGCAGTAATTTCCCGAGTTCCCTTCCGTCAGAGCCAAAAAATGAGAAAATAACTGTAAATTCGCAAGTAATTGGAGATTTCGGGCACGCGGGACAAGAAATGATTGTATAACAGGTATTTCAGTGATTCACCTGGATGAGTCCCACTTCCACGCCGACCGGCTCGTCGATTTCATTCTTTCATCTTAAAAGCGGGTGAAAGGAGACTAACGCAAGGCGACTGGCAAAAAAGATGTTAAAAAACATAAAGAAACCCAAGGTCATAATAAACAACCCGGGGTTTCTCGAAAGTCTTAGAACACAAGGTTTAAATGCCTTGAGTGTTCTTTTGTACAAACTTGAAGCTCTTATTCAAAAGCGATTTGCTGCGCTTTGTTGAGTTCGGGGATATTCGTCAGTTCGTCGAGGACGGCTTTGGAGACGGCTTTGTCGACCGTCAGCACCATGATCGCTTCTCCGCCGACAATTTTGCGGCCGACCTGCATGGAGGCGATGTTGACGTCGTTCTTGCCGAGCAAAGTGCCAACGCTGCCGATCAGGCCCGGTTTATCATTGTGGGAGATAAAGAGCAAATGGCCTTCCGGAGCAATATCGACCGGGAATTTGTCGAGCTGTACGACACGGGCGCCGTAGCCGTTCAGCAAGGTGCCGGCGATCCGGCGTTCCGAGCCGTCCTGGGCTTTCAATGTGACGCTGATCAGATTGGTGAAACCTTTTGTCGCCGAAGCTTGGGAGACGACGACGTTCACGTCGCGCACTTTGGCAAAATGCATCGAGTTGACGATATTTACGTCATTGCCGAAATGGCGGGAGAATACGCCCTTAATGATATAGCGAGTTAGAGGCTGTGTATCGACTTCGGCCAGGTCTCCGGCATAGTCCACGTGAATTTCGCGTACGGCCTGATTGTTAAGCTGGGCCGCAAAAGCGCCGATTTTTTCGCCGAGCTCGAAATAAGGCTGCAGCTTATTCATGACGCTTGGTGCAACCGGAGGCATATTTACCGCATTTTTGAACGGTTCGTTCCGCAAAATATGCAGCACTTGCTCCGATACATCGATAGCTACATTTTCCTGGGCTTCTACCGTCGAAGCGCCGAGGTGAGGGGTAACGATGATTTTCGGATGATTCAGAAAAGGATGATCGGGTTCCGGCGGCTCTTTTTCGAAGACGTCAAAGGCGGCGCCTTCCACAATGCCTTGTTCGACCGCTTCAACGAGAGCGAGCTCGTCAACGACTCCGCCGCGGGCACAGTTGATAATCCGCATGCCCTTTTTCATGATTTCAAACTGAGGGCGGGAGATCATATGCTTCGTTTCCGGAGTCAGCGGGGTATGAACAGTAATAAAATCGGCAGTTCGTACGATTTCGTCTACGGTCGCCAGCTTTACGCCCATTTTCTCCGCGCGGTCTTCCGTCAGAAACGGATCGTAACCCAAAATCTCCATGCCGAAGGCCTTGGCGCGTTTGGCTACCTCGCTGCCGATCCGCCCCATGCCAAGTATGCCTAGCGTCTTGTTGCGCAGTTCAACGCCAAGGAACTTGCGGTCCCACTTGCCTTGAATCGTTTTGGCATAGGCTTGAGGAATATGGCGAGCCAGCGCCATCATCATGGCAAAAGCGTGTTCGCAGGTCGTAATGGTGTTGCCGTCCGGCGCGTTAATAACAATGATGCCGCGTTTGGTCGCCGCTTCAAGGTTGATATTGTCGACGCCAACTCCGGCGCGTCCAATGACCTTCAAATTGGCGGCGGCTTCCATGATTTTCTCGGTCACTTTGGTCTGGCTGCGAACCAGCAGGGCATCGTACCCGGAAATAATCTGAACCAATTCGTCTTCGCTGAGACCCGTTTTCTTCTCCACAACCACATCGTTTGCATCCATCAGCTGCTGAATCCCCAGATCGCTGATCGGATCCGATACCAACACTTTAAACATGATTTCCTGACCTCCTAAAAGTTTTGTATAGCATAAGCTTCCGGAAAGACTTCGACAAAACCTCTTCGAAAGCATCGGCTTAGTTTTGTATAGCATAAGCTTCCGGAAAGACTTGGCAAAACATCTCTTCGAAAGCGCGGGCTCAGTTTTGTATAGCATAGTTCGATACTGTTATTCATTACCGTTATGCTGCGCAAAAGGATGAAGGTGAGACGATTCGCTGCAGCATCGGTTTTAGGTCAAAATACACGAAATAAAAAAACTCTCAATCCGCATACTACGACTGTAGTAAGGGACGAGAGTTATTCGTGGTACCACCCTAATTCGCTGCGTTTTCAAATAGCAGCCTCATTGCCATGAAGGCAGATTGATAACGGAGTTCCTCCGACTGCGCCTACTAAACGTTCAACGCAGTGACTCAGGATCGCTTAAGCAATCGTTCCGCTACCGGTTCACAGCACCACCGGCTCTCTGAGAGCTTCCTGACGGCTTTTTTCCTTCAACGTGTTTAAGCAAATGTAATTTTTCATAATGTAACACGGAGAATGGAAGGTGTCAACCGAAATCTGTTACTTACCTTGTAAAGTATGTTAGCTTGTTCTGCACAAGGTCCCGCCTTGAATCCGGCTGTTATTTTGGTTATGATTTTAATGTCGAAATTTCGTTGGCTATTCGTAGCAAGAGAATCGTACCTGATTAATCTTCCGAGAAAAAAGGCACCTCAGGCAGCGATTCCGATTCGTAATAAGAAGACTTCCATTTCGCAAACTCTTTGCCTTTGACGGCTTCCGTTTCCGTAAGCACTTTGATGATCGCGGAGACCGAATTGAGTTTCAATTCCTTGGCTTTGCCGCTTTTGATCATGTTGTCGATTTTTGCGGTCAAGTCCTGCGGAAGGTAAGTTACGAACAGGCTTTTGCTGACCATCATGTCCGTGACTGCTTTATCCTTGATAGCCAATGGATACCCGGACCACTCCTTGATGCTGGCATCGCCTTGATATGTATAATTGGCCGGAATGCTGCTATTGGTTTTAGCCGTCCATTTCAAGATGGAGGTGTAATATTTCTTTTGGGCTCCAAGGCCGTACCCCTCGGCGTTTTTGGTAAAATCGCTTTCGCTCAAAATTTGCGCGAATTCGCTGCCCTTTTTGCTTCCGGATGCCGAAACGGCATTGCCGACGCCATCCTCAAACAGCTTTAGGCTTTTCATAAAATCGGTCTGAGCTTCTTTTAACAACGGAGACGATCCGGAAATGGAATGAGCCGCTATTTGCTCATACTGCTGCTTGGCGATTTTGCGGATTTCCTTCAAGTCGTCGTTGGACTCGGCCGATGAACGGCTGGAGCTCAAGTCATCGATCAGACTAAGATAATTCTCTTTAAACTCCTGATAAGGCTGAAACACCACATAATAAAATGTGACTAAATCCTGCTGGGAATAGGAGGCAGAAGTTTCTTGTTCGGCAGGATTGTCGCTCAAATAAGCGTATTTTGCCTCCGTTTTGTCGATGCCCATTCTTAAACCGAGAAAAAATGTGCCGAATGCGGCGATCAGCGTAAACAGGAATCCAATAATGAACAGCATTTCAGATCGTGAAGATTTTGGTTTTGGCATGTTGCGGGACTCTCCTAATCATATGAAATTTGCACTAATAGAATAATAAAGGACAGGGTTTGACAAATACTATGAAAAAATTCAAAATCGGCAATATAAAAATACAAAAAGTCGATCCCGGTCAGCTTGATGATCGTCTATTGCTCATCAATTTGTATTTGACGCAAGGACTTACTTTATTTATCGGCTTGGTGATTCTGTTTTTTCAGAAAAGAAATCCGTTTCTTTTGTTCGCTTTGCCGCAGCAGCCTACCTTCGTGTATTGGGGGCTGGGACTTGCGGGCGTGATGTTCCTCGTCGATTTGCTGCTATCCAGATTTATCTCCGAGGAAAGCATGGATGACGGTGGCATTAACGTCTTATTGTTTAAAGGCCGCCCGATATGGCACATTTTGGTGATTGCCGCAGTTGTCGCCATATGTGAAGAAATGCTGTTTCGGGGAGCTATCCAGCACAGCTTGGGGCCTTATTGGACCAGCATTGTTTTTGCTTTGATTCATGTGCGCTATTTGCGTCACTGGATCCCGACGGGTTGGGTATTCGCAAGCAGCTATGGACTAGGTTTCATTTATTTGCACACCGGGACGCTTTGGGCACCGATTCTATGTCATTTCCTGATCGATTCCATATCGGGACTTGTGATTAAATTTCGGAGGGAATCATGAACGAACGTTTGAGCCGAGTGGAGCGACATAGTCAGCGCTCCAATTCGAAACCGCGGAGTAGCCGTTCGCGCGCAAAACAAGAACAACCCGCAACTGACTCTGCCTGGGGAGAGGCTCAGGGGCGGGAATACGAGTCACCTGCGGATCCTTTTTTTACCGAGGCCTCACCGGTTGAGGATAAAACCTTATCGTCGTTAACGCTGCCGGATTACCTGCTCGTACCTAACGACGAAACGCCGGGCGAGCCGAAAGAAGAAGCGAATGAAGTCGCGGAACTGCCTACGCGAAGAGAAATGTTCCCTTCGCAGCGGTTAAAGTTTACAAAATGGTTTTATAATTCTCTTTTGTATATATTTATGATTATTTTGGTTTTTTTGCTCTGGTGGGGCCTGAGCAAGTCTCCTTGGGGACAAAGCCACGGGTTTTAAACTAATTTTCGTAAGCAGAGCGTTTAACTAAAAATGTAAAAAAAGAATGCCGGATCATTCCGGCATTCTTGCGTTTTCGCCCACTCGCTTCCGTTTTGAAGAAGGAAGGACGGGTGTTAGTTATTTACCTGCGTTTGTGTCTGTCGGCGTGCTCGGGGCGTCGGAAATAGTGCGCGGGTCGACAAAACCGTAGCCTTTCTCTTCAAGCTTGGTAAGAAGTTCATCCAGCGCTTCAACTGTCCAAGGCAGCTCATGCATCAGGATATTGCTGCCGGCATGAAGCTGATCGAGTACGTTTTGGATAACGGCATCGGGCTTGTTTTTATTCTTGCTGTCCCAATCCAGGGAACCGTTGGACCAGGTCATATAGATCAAGTTGTTATCCTTGGCGATTTGATGAGTCGTATCGTTTCCGGAACCGAAGGGCGGACGGAAAAATCGCGGATTTTCCCCGATCGTTTCTTTGACGATGTTTTGCACGTCTTCAATTTGTTTTCGCATGTTAGCGGCGGATTCTTTTTTCAGATCAATATGGTCCCAACTGTGGTTTCCGATCATTTGCCCGCGGTCGTGAATCAGCTTGAGCAGTTCCGGATGCGCCTTTACTCGGTAACCGTTGACGAAAAAGATGGCTTTCGCTTTATGTTTGTCCAGCGTGTCGATCAGACCGTCAATCATTTCCTTTTCTTTCGGTCCGTCGTCAAAGGTAAGCAGCACGACCTTTTTGTTAATTCCTTCATCATTTGGAACTACATTATAGGCTTTGTTGATGTGATACAAGGGTTTGGGGGTCTCTTCGGGCGGATCGGCAGCCACCGGGACAGTTACCTCCGGCTTGTCGTTCTGGGACGGCTCTCCCGAGTTTCCGTTTGCTTCCGTCTGTGCCGGATCGGCGGCAGCGGGAGCCGTCACCGCGGAATTGCTTGCGCCGGAATCGGTACTGACATTGGCAGGGGTTTTGAGCTGGCCGCATGAGCTGAGAAGAAAGCAAGCGGCGGCGATGATCAGGACTTTCTTGTTGGTCAAAGGGAACATCCTCGCTTTCCTGTAATTATGCCGCATGAGTTTGTTGACTACCGCTAATACTACGTATGATTTTAACACATCTAAGGAGGTTTTTTAGGTGAAATCTTCCTCATTCTTATGCGGGATATTGGTGGGCGCCGTTCTCGCTGCTTGGACATCCAAACGGAAGGCTTTTATGCTGTCTTCGATGGGCGGAGCGGGATCGGCATTCAAATGGGCCGGCATGACGTCTAAACATCAACATACATGCGCTGATCACAAGGCTTCTGCCGCTGAGACGCTCGGTTCAAAATCGGTCGGAGCTGCAGAAGCCCAGGTGCATCCCAGTTCCGTTTCATCGACCGGCAAGAATCATTCGAAAGAATACAATCTGAATCAAATCACCGATTTCATTAAAAGCAATGCGGACGTGCGTAGGGAAGTCGAAGCGATTCTTCGCGAATCGCATACCACAATCCCGGGATTATAAGTATTTCTGAATTCAGAGTCATTTTCGGCCTTCGATTCGGGAGACGGAAAATGATTCTTTTTTTGTCTATTTTATTGCGTGCATTTAGTGAAAATAAATGATAACATACTTACAAAGAACCATTTCCATCACATAATACAGCAGGTTTCATAATCTGTTATAACACGACGATGGAGAGGAGGATCCTGTATGAAGATAGAACGACTTGGCCAGGATAAGATACGGATTTTCCTCACGTTTGACGATCTAAGCGAACGCGGTATTCAGAAAGAGGACATGTGGCAGGAAATTCCCAAAGTCCACGACCTGTTCACCGAAATGATGGACCAGGCTTACAACGAAGTGGGGTTTGACGCCACGGGACCTTTGGCTGTTGAAGTATTCGCCTTGCCCGCTCAAGGGATGGTCGTCATCGTAACGCGCGGTAAATACGATCACAATCATCATGGAGGCCCTGCCTCTTATGAAGACGAGTTGCCTGATGAAGTCTACGAAATGGAAGTTACGCTTGAACAAAGCGATACGATCCTGTATTCGTTTGACGACTTCGAGAATCTGATCGAAGCGGCTCACGTCTTGCAGCATATGCTTCAGGACGCTGGCAGACTGTATAAATATAACGGGAAATGGATTCTTCAGCTGGAGCCTGACGAAATGGACGAAGGCAAGCATCCCGGAGTGATCGCCGTTTTGGCTGAATTCGGGGAAGCAACATCGGTAACAACCGCAATGCTGGAGGAATACGGGGATCTCATCATGTTCGAGAACGCCATCAGCCTCATTTGCGGCTACTTCAAACGTCAGGATTAAGCGACAGCTTTTCGTTCATAGACGAAAGCGTAAGATAGGTTTTCGAAAGAGATAGGAACAGCAACCGGGTGTTAAAAGGGGGGAGACCGTTGCTTTTTCTCTCGATAGCAACTGCAGCGGTAGCCCCCGGAATCGCTTTGTTGACTTATTTTTATCTCAAGGACAAGTATGATTCCGAACCGCTGCATATGGTTATAAAAGTATTTTTGCTGGGGTTTCTTATCGTTTTTCCAGTCATGATTCTTCAACGCGGTTTGACGCTTTGGCTGGGTGACGGTCCGTGGGTTTCGTCGTTTGCCATTTCGGCGGGCGTCGAAGAATCCATCAAATGGTTCGTATTATTCCATATGATTTACAATCATACGGAATTTGATGAGCCTTACGACGGAATTCTTTACGCTGCGGCAATTTCGCTTGGTTTTGCAACGGTGGAAAATGTTATCTATGCTTTTGCCAGCCATGCTTCCATCGGCCAAATGCTGGTTCGCGCTTTGCTTCCGGTATCCGGTCACGCGATGTTTGGCGTAATGATGGGATATCATTTGGGGCGAGCCAAGTTTTCGGAGGGATGGAAGAGCCGCAAATACCTGCTCTTTTCATTGCTGCTTCCGCTATTCTGGCATGGCGTATATGATTTGGTTTTGAACAACTTATCGCAATACTGGCTTTGGTACATCGTGCCTCTCATGGCTTTTTTCTGGTATGGGGGCATCGGCAAAATGTATCGCGCCAATGACCGTTCACCTTTCCGGCTCACGGGCGCGGGAGGCAGAGACTAATTTGCATTGCAATAGGGCATCCTTATTTTATGAATTGAGGTCCGGTATGGTCCGGTTCGAGAGACATGAAAGGGGTGCCTTTTTGGTGCGCGTAAAAGTGAAAATAACATGCAAAACCTGCGGGGAGCGATACGTGCTGCGCGGCAAAAAAGAACGGGGACATATTGAAACCGGGTTCAAACAGTGCCTGTGCGACAATCGGAACGAATTTGAAATCGAAGAGCAGCCTCTCTAGGAATGCATAAAGTTCCTTTCTTCAAGTCAAACTAACGACAACCAGTTGGAGAAAGGAGAGTGCCTGAACCGATGTATAAACGATTAAGCGCGATATTGTTTCCGATCGCCACGGTGCTGTTGATTGGCGCTTTGGTATGGGGTTATCAAGAAAATCAAGAGAAAAATTCGATATTGATCAAAGCGGAAAACCAGTATCAGCGGGCTTTCCACGATTTGTCTTATCACGTAGACAAGCTGCACGGCGAGCTCGGGAATACCCTGGCCGTCCATTCGGCTTCAACCGGATCGCAGCGTAAAGGTCTCGTTAACGTTTGGCGCATTACCAGTGAAGCGCAAAACGAAATCAACCAGCTTCCTTTAACCCTCTTGCCCTTTAACAAGACGGAAGATTTTTTGTCGCGGATTTCGAAATTTTCCTATCAAACCGCCGTCCGGGATTTAACGAAACAACCGCTTTCCGACGGCGAGGTGAAAAACCTGAAAGAGCTTTATAAAAGTTCCGCCCAGATAACGAAAGACCTGCAGGGCGTTCAAAATAAAGTCATTTCAAACCGGCTTCGCTGGATGGATGTTGAGACCGCGCTCGCCAGCAATAAAGAGCCAAAGGACAATACGATTATCGATGGCTTCAAAACCGTTGACAAAAAAGTCGGTGAATACCCCGAGCTTGACTGGGGGCCTTCCATCTCCAGCATGTACAACAAACGTTCGGTCAAGAAACTCGGCGGTACGCCGATCACGGTGGATGATATCAAACGGCAAACCGCCCGATTTATCGGAACGAAAGATACGGCGGGGATCAAAGTGGTGGAAAACGGCCGCGGCACGGAATGGGCTTCCTACACCGCTAACGTAAAAGGGAATAAAAAAGGGGAGTCATGGACGCTGGATTTTACGAGAAACGGCGGACACTTGATTTCATATTCCCATAACCGGGGAGTGGGCCCGAAAACGGTGAGTGCCGATGCGGCAAGAATCCGGGCGGATGCGTTTTTAACTAAAAAAGGGTATAAGGGTTTAACTCCGGTTTCGTATGACGAGTACGATAATATCGGCAATTTCACTTTCGTTAGCAGACAGGGCAAAGTGCTCATCTATCCGGAAAAAATTTCGGTCAGAGTGGCGTTGGACAACGGCCAGATTACCGGGATGCAGGCGAGCGATTACGTTTACGAGCACGACAACCGGCAAAAGATCAAAGCGCCCAAACTGACGGCGGCGAAAGCGAAAAAGTTTTTGAATCCCGATTTCAAAGTCAAATATCATCGGCTGGCCCAAATCGAAAACGAGCTGTCGCAAAAGGTGCTGACGTATGAATTTGGCGGGGGAATCAACGGCTCGCAGTACCGGATATTCATTAACGCCGACAACGGAAATGAGGAGGTCATCGAAGAAGTCAGAAACGCGGTGACCGGGGCAGGCGCCAAATCATAATTTGCGAACGACAATCATTTTGAGAACGTCCACGAGCATAGAGGACGTTCTCTTTTGCATATCCTAATTTTTCACCTCCCATCAACTCTCTGACATGTTATAATTAAATAGAATAGCGTTCATATTTCCGTAGAATGACCTAAATAATGGGGTAGGTGGGGGAAACTTGTTTCCTAAAGTTAATGATTTGGTCTACATACAGGTAGCATCCACAGACAAGAAAAGCATGGACAAGGAATGCAAGTCGCGAATTGCCGAAGTGGAGGAGGAGTCGTTCCTGATCGAGGTCCCGATTGAAAGCGGGAGCGGAAGGATGAAACGGCTCTATATTGGCGATGAATTGTCCATCTATTTCATCACGGAAGCCGGAGTCAAAAATTTTTTCAATACATATGTGCTCGGTTTTGCCGACGATGTCGTTCAACTGGTCCGCATTCGTAAACCGGATCCGGAAACGATTACCAAAATTCAGCGCCGCAACTTTTTGCGTGTCCCTGCCGAACTTGAAATTGCCGTGAAGCTGAGCGACAACACAAGGTTCGTCACCCATACGGAAGACGTCGGCGGCGGGGGAGTTTCCCTGTTCTGCAGCAGCAGATACAAACTCTCCCAGGGAGACCAACTGTATTGCTGGCTGCTGATTCCTTTCAAGAACGGGGCGATCGACCATGCGCCATTTGAAGCGGAAGTAGTACGCACAAAGAAGCTGGAGTCGGATCGGGTACTGGTCATGCTTAAATTTGTGAGCATTTCCGATATGGAACGGCAGAAGCTCATCCGTTACTGTTTTGAACGCCAATTTGACTTTAAAAACCGCTAATTTCCGGTCATCCCGGGTTCTTCCTTCCGAAAAATGGATATCCTAGGCATATCCGATTTTTTTCGAAAGTAGGTAAGCGATATGAAGCGGCAAGTAGAAGGCGATGACGAACAATACACGAAGCTGTTTTTGCTGTTCTCCGAGCGGGTGGAATCCTGGTTCAAAAAGGCTTTGATCGTGCTTTTGGTCTCATTGTGCCTATTTCAAGCTGCGCTGCGCGTTCCGGCGCTCCGTCAATATTTGGCGACGGCGGATAAATATGAAGGGGTTCCGGTTCACCGGGACATAAGGCGGTAAAATCCCGTCAACCGCCGGATGTTTTTGCATCCAATGGCTTTGTGTGGTATAATTTTCACGTCGCAGGCAATGCCTGCTTTTTTCTTGAGAACGTGTATTGAGGAGGAAGGCCCTTTTGGCAAGTGTGGCGTCAACATCTTACGACAAGATCAACATCGCGATTGACGGTCCGGCCGGGGCAGGCAAGAGCACGATTGCCCGCATGGTTGCTGGCAAGCTGTCTTACGTTTATGTCGACACCGGCGCGATGTACCGGGCTTCGACCTGGTATTTTCAAAATCAGGGAGTAGAGCCCGAAAATGTCGAAGAAGTGCTTCAAATGCTGCCCGATCTGGTTATTGAATTATTGCCCGGAGAAGAGGGACAGCAGGTCAAACTAAACGGACTTGAGGTAACGGACAAAATTCGCACCCAAGCCGTAAATGCTCAGGTATCCCGATATGCGCAAATCGAGGGGCTGCGCGAAAGGCTGGTCTCTTTACAGCGGCAAATGGCTTTGCGCAAAGGCGTCGTGATGGATGGACGCGATATCGGAACCACCGTCCTGCCGGACGCGGAGGTCAAAGTTTACATGACCGCCAGCGTCGAGGAACGGGCGCGTCGCAGATTTTTGGAAATGAAAGAGCCTGAAGTCTCGTTCGAGCAACTGGTAAAGGATATCGCCGAACGCGACCGTTTGGATCAGGAGCGCAAAGTCTCTCCTCTCCGACAGGCGGATGACGCGACGCTGCTTGATACGACCGACATGTCCGTTGACGAAGTTGTCGAAACGATTGTGGACATGTGCAGATCTTATGGGAGTGAGAGAAAACAAGGATGATCTACCGTTTTTGTCGAAGTGTGCTGCGCTTGATTTACAAATTGATCTTCCGTCTGGAAGCCAGCGGTTTGGAGCATATTCCAAACGAAGGCGGGGTTCTTCTTTGTTCAAACCACATCAGTCTTTATGATCCTCCTACAATTGGCATTCTACTGAAACGGAAAGTGCATTTCATGGCCAAACAGGAATTGTTCAATATTTTCGGCTTTGGTTGGCTAATCAAAGAGCTGGGGGCTTTTCCGGTCAAACGGGGAGGCGTCAGTAAGGAATCGATCAAGACGGCGCTGAATTTGCTCCGCGGCGGTCACGTCATGGGAATTTTCCCGGAAGGGCATCGCATGAAGGGCGATGAAGGCGGAATCGGCAAGAGAGGCGCGGCAACTTTTGCTCTGCGCAGCGATGCTGCCGTCGTGCCGGTGGCTGTTATCGGCAATTATAAATTATTTCGTAAAATGAAAGTAGTGTACGGTCCGCCGATTGATCTCTCTGAGTTTAAAGAGGGGAAAAATCCGGATGCGGCTGAACAGGCTACAGAGAAAATTATGTCCGCCATCGCGGAATTGAAACGTCTGTAACTTTTGCTTTCGGGCATCTATGCATGAAGGCAGCAAACATTTGGTAAGCTATGAGTTAGAAGAATGTTTTGAACTTCGCTTTACGCGGGTTTAAATAAATGGGTTTTTGAATTGAGGAGGGTATTGACATGTCGGAAGAAACAAAAAATGTTCAAGAAGCTTCTGAGGTAGTGAGTCAGGATCAAATGGAACAAATCGTATCCTTGAAAAAAGGGGACACCGTCAAAGGAACGATCATCAAAATCGATGATAACCAAGCTTATGTAAGCATTGGATATAAATATGACGGCGTTATTCCTATTCGCGAATTGTCCTCCGTTCACCTGGACAACGCTTCGGATGCCGTTCAAGTAGGCCAAGAAGTGGAAACCAGAGTCGTCAGTATCGACGACGAAAAAGAACGCCTGGTGCTTTCCAAACGGGCTATCGACGGCGAAAACGCATGGGAAGAGCTCGAAAAACGTTTCGAAAGCAAAGAAACATTTGAAGTAACGGTCGCCGATGTTGTTAAAGGCGGGATCGTTGCGGATGTAGGCGTACGCGGCTTCATTCCGGCGTCGATGGTGGAACGTCACTTCGTTGAAGATTTCAGCGATTACAAAGGACGTACGCTTCGCGTTAAAGTGAAGGAACTTGACCGTGAGAACAACAAGGTCATCCTCTCTCAAAAAGATGTGCTCGACGAAGAATTCGAAGCCAACAAATTGAAAGTTATGGGCGAACTTAAGGAAGGCCAAGTTCTTGAAGGCACTGTCCAACGCCTTACCCAGTTTGGGGCATTCGTGGATGTAGGCGGAGTAGACGGATTGGTACACGTTTCCGAAATCGCGTGGAACCATGTCGAAAAACCGGCTGACGTGCTTTCCGAAGGCCAACAAGTAAAAGTTAAGGTACTTAAAGTGGATCCGGAAAAAGGGAAGATCAGCCTTAGCATTAAAGCCGCAACACCAGGTCCTTGGGATACGGCTGCCGAACAATTCCATATCGGCGATATCGTTAGCGGCGAAGTGAAACGTCTGGTCAACTTTGGTGCTTTTGTTGAAGTGGCTCCAGGTGTCGAAGGACTCGTTCATATCTCTCAAATTTCCCATAAACATATCGGTACTCCGCATGAAGTATTGAAAGAAGGTCAAACGGTTCAAGTGAAAGTGCTTGACGTAAATCCTGCGGAAAAACGCGTTAGCCTTAGCATTAAGGAAACCGAGGAAGCTCCGGCCCCGGCTCCGAAGGCTGAAAAACCTTCCAGAGGCGGCAGCAGCGTGAAGAAAGAAGATCTGGGCGACAATCCAAATGTTTCGCTTAGCAATCAAGGCCTCAGCATCACGCTGGGAGAGCGTTTCGGCGACAAGCTGAGCAAACTGAAATAAGCGGGAACGGAAGCAAGCTTGATTATCGGCGAACCCCCTGAAGCGGGTTCGCCGATTTTGTTGTGTGGACATTTGGGTTTAAGCTGTTTCCAGTTAGCCATTTAGCCGTTTTTTTGTTATGATGAATTACGTGTATCCCGAGAAGATATGGTTCATTTTATATATAGAGATTTCAATTAAGACTATCTATGAACTGGAGCAGGGAACCCGTTTACTGATGTAATATTTCTAGGAGGAATGTCTATGGCAAGACCCGTAGTGGCCATTGTCGGCAGGCCGAATGTGGGAAAATCTACGATTTTCAACCGCATTATCGGCGACCGGCTCGCCATTGTCGAAGATAAGCCGGGAATTACGCGTGACCGGATTTACGGCGCTTCGGAATGGAACGGCAAAGCTTTTAGTATTATCGATACCGGAGGTATCGAGTTGGACGATGAGGAACCGATTTTGAAATCGATTCGCATGCAGGCGGAATTGGCCATTGAAGAGGCGGACGTGATCATTTTTATGTGCGACGCCAAGGCTGGCGTCACTTCTTCGGATGAGGAAGTGGCGAATTTGTTGTTCCGATCGGGCAAACCGATTGTTGTCGCGGTGAATAAAGTCGATAATATCGGGCGAGTCGAAAATATTTACGAGTTTTACAATTTAGGATTTGGCGAACCGATCGCCGTTTCAGGCAGCCATGGCACAGGGATTGGCGATTTGCTTGACGCCATCGCGGCCAATCTGCCTGAACTAACGGATGACGAATACGATGAGGATGTAATACGCGTTGCGCTGATCGGCAGACCAAACGTCGGAAAGTCATCTTTGGTCAACGCCATTTTAGGTGAGGAACGCGTTATCGTCAGCGACATTGCCGGGACAACCCGTGACGCGATCGATACGCCGTTCGAGAAGGACGGCCAGCGTTATGTGCTCATCGATACGGCCGGCATGAGAAAACGCGGCAAGGTTTACGAAACAACGGAGAAATACAGTGTGATGCGGGCCATGAAGGCGATAGAACGGGCCGATGTCGTGCTTGTGCTGATTAATGGCGAAGAAGGGATTATCGAGCAGGACAAGCATATAGCCGGTTATGCTTATGAGGCCGGCAAGGCATCCATTTTCGTCGTAAACAAATGGGATGTCGTCGAGAAAGACGATAAAACAATGCACCAATTTGAGCAAAAAATTCGCGATCACTTCCTGTTCATGACATATGCGCCGATCGTGTTTTTGTCGGCGAAAACCAAGCAGCGTTTACATAAGCTGCTGCCGGTCGTGCAGCATGCGGCGGATCAGCATACCAAACGGGTGCAGACTCATCTGCTTAACGACGTGGTCTCCGATGCGATTGCGATAAATCCTCCTCCAACGGATAAGGGCCGGCGGCTAAGGATTAACTATGTTACGCAGGTAGCGGTGAAACCGCCGACGATCGTCGTGTTCGTCAACGATCCGGAGCTGATGCACTTCTCGTACGAACGGTATTTGGAAAATAAAATCCGTGCGGCATTTGATTTCGAGGGAACGCCAATCCGGCTGTTCACGCGCCGCAAGTCTGATGAAGGTTAGGGGAGAATAAGGTGATTTTACCCGTACTCGCTGTAATTATCTGCTATTTGTTAGGTTCAGTCAGCTTTAGCGTCGTGCTGGCCAAGATTTTGAAAGGAATTGACATCCGTCAGCACGGCAGCGGAAATGCTGGAGCTACCAATACGCTGCGGGTACTAGGAAAAGGACCGGCGATTCTTGTACTGGCGCTTGATATCCTCAAAGGCATTGCCGCCGTTTGGATCGGAAAGTGGCTGGGTACCGGCTCGGAATGGGTTCCGGCGCTATGCGGGATTGCCGCGATAGTCGGACATAACTGGCCTGTCTATTTCCGCTTTCGCGGAGGTAAGGGCATTTCCACAACCATCGGAGTGATGGCCACCTTGTTTTTCCTTCCGGCGCTGTATGCCGGAATCATCGCGATTCTGTCGATCGTCTTTACCCGGTATGTATCGCTTGGTTCATTGATTTTCGTTTTCCTGACCCCGATATTCCTTGCGTTTTCCGGTGAGTTCGGCCCCTATTTCTGGATGAGCTTAATTATTGCGGTTTTCGCTTTCTGGAGACATCGCACCAACATTGTGAAAATTGCCCGGGGTAAGGAAAACAAGATAGGTTCCAGGGGAGGAGATCGTGTTGTTTGACAAAGCGGCCGTGCTGGTGGCGGGCAGCTGGGGAACGGCTTTGGCCAGTGTGCTTGCCGACAAGAAAATGGACGTATCCGTATGGACGCGCAATGAGGCGCAAATGAACGAAATCAACGTTCGGCACCGGAACGAGCGTTTTTTGCCCGGCGTTGAGCTCTCCCCGAATCTCAAGGCAACTACCGATATGGGCGAAGCGGTAGCCGGAGCTCAAGCCGTTGTCATAGTCGCTCCCTCTTCGGCGGTCCGGGAAGTGGCCCGTGCGCTGAAGCCGCATTGGCATGAGGACATGCTGGTCGTTCATGCGACCAAAGGGTTTGAAACGGAAAGCCTGAAGCGGATATCGACGGTTATTTCCGAGGAGCTTGGCTGTGACGAGGGACGGGTTGTCGTATTGTCCGGTCCAAGCCACGCGGAGGAAGTTGTCAAACGCTGCCCGACTACCGTTGTCGTGGCTTCTTTGGAAGAAAAGCAGGCCGCATTGGCCCAGGACCTGTTCATGAACCCTTATTTTCGCGTTTATACGAACCGGGATATGATTGGCGTTGAGCTGGCCGGCGCATTAAAGAATATCATTGCGCTGGGCGCGGGAATGTCGGATGGCTTGGGTTACGGAGATAACGCGAAGGCCGCGCTGCTTACTCGCGGGCTTGCCGAAATTACAAGGATTGGCGTGGAAATGGGCGCAAACCCGTTGACTTTTGCCGGTCTTGCCGGCATCGGGGACCTCGTCGTGACGGCGACCAGCCGACACAGCCGGAACTGGCGCGCTGGCTTCATGCTTGGAGAAGGGAAACCTCTTGAAACGGTGCTGAGCTCCATGGGGATGGTCGTGGAAGGGATACGCACGACGAAAGCGGCGCATACCATTTCAGAGAAATATCAGGTTCAAATGCCAATCGCTCGTCAGCTGTATCACGTTTTATTTGAGGAGCTTGACCCGCGGACGGCCGTTGAGGCGCTCATGGGTCGCGACAAGAAAACGGAGATGGAAGTCATGTCGCTGGAAACCTGGGAGCAGTGGCATACCTGACGGATTGCCGCCGAATAGGAAAGGTCTCTCGGAAAGGAAGTCAGCTTCCGCCTAACACCAATGAATAGCCCTCCTCATACACTGCTGAGAGAGGACAACGGAGGAGGCGAAAGCATGAGCAAAATTTCCAAAGAAGCCTTGAATGCCATCAATAAAAAAGCGGGGAAAAGCATTACGGAGGGGTCGGTCAAAAAATTGGCCAGCACGGTGAAGCCGGCGACGCTGCAAAGCGATGCCGAGCTGCGTAAGCTGATCAAACAGGTTTCGGCGATGGCAAAAGTACCCGTTACGGAAAGCACAATTACGGAAATCATCGGTGCCGTCAAAAAAAGCGGCATGAATTCGTCCAATATGGAAGCCTTGATGAAATTGATGCTAAAGAAATAGAGACGTTTATGTTTTCTAAGCAGTAAATTTGGCCTTGCGGCTTTTTGAGCCGCAGGGCTTTTTTTTACTTCAATAGGCGTTTTTCTTATGCGTCCGAAATGCTATAATATTCATCATATCAATATTCCAATGGGAGCGTGCGCCGATGGATGCAATGACGAAGATGTGGTTGTCGATCGTAGCCATTCTCATTATGGGGTTGTCCGTATTTTTGGTGACTTTTGCCCGGACGAAGACGAAAGGCGTTTTCAAAGGAATTTTGACCTTGATCGCCTTCGTGATTATGCTGGCGGGTTTCCTGACCGGCCTTGTTTCGATTACCTGAATGCCCGGAACGATACCGGGAACCTGGAGAGAAGGAATAGACATGAACGGAATAAACACGGCGGCGTACCCCGAAGTAGCCGAAGCATTGCGACAGTTGGGCGCAAGACTGAGCGAAGGCGGAACGGAAGCGGTGCCTTGGCTGCTCGGCGGCAGTTGCAGCTTATGGCTCCAGGGAGTCGCTCTGGGAGCTCAGCCTCGAGATCTTGACGTTTACGCGGATGCCGAAGACGTCATGATTTTGCATCGGAACCTGGGGGATTTGGCAATAGACGAACCGCGGTTCGATAAGAGCGGGATTTATGCCTCCCGTCTTAGCCATTACAAAATGGCCGGGTTAACGATGGAACTGGTTGGCGGCTTTGAAGTCCGAGCGCAGGGGGCCGTGTACCGGACCGAGATCGGCGAAGTTCTGGTGAAAGCCGCGCCGGAAGCTCGGCTTGAAGCTATCCGGCTGCGCGTGACCCCGCTGGCGCACGAATTTGTGTTTAACGTGCTTCGCGGACGGGTCGACCGGTATTTGCCTATTGCGGATGCGATTCGCAGAAAGCCTGATCATCATTTTCCGTTGATTGCAGAAATATTGATGCGGAATGCCTGGAATGCGGACGTGGTGGGCAAAATGGCCGAAATCTTAAATCTGCCTTTGTTGTCTTTGCCTTGGAGCGAGCATCGGGAGGAGAACTGACATGGGAAACGCCTTACCTCTGCAAATCACCTTCCGGCCGCAGGGCAAGACGGTCAAAGTAAGTCCCGGAACCAGCGTGCTGCGTGCGGCACGGGAAGCCCGCATTCACATTGCTACCCGCTGCGGCGGCACAGCCGGATGCCTGATGTGCAAAGTCGAGGTCGGCAGGGACAAGGCGATGGAGCTAACTCCGCCAACCGAAGCCGAGCGCCGGAAGCTCGGACCGCTTCTGGAGCAGGGAATTCGGCTTTCCTGCCAAGCGAAGATCAAAGGGCAAGCGGAAGTTACTCTGCCGGAAGATCCGCTTAAGGCGGCGATTCGCAAGCAGTTGGAGCAAAAATGTGCTGATGACGATTCGCTGTGGTGAGCAGGCTTACTCGAAAATTTACGAAAAGGGTGAACATGTCCGTGTCAACATGCCGCATGGGGAGAATGGCCAAGTCCGTTCCCTGCCTGCTTCTTGTTTTGGGGATGATTACGGTTTTGACCGGCTGCATGTACCGTGGGGCACAGCTCCGGGAGGGGCCGCCCTCTTACCGCGAAAGCGTTGACCGTATCCAGCGGGCGGTGGACCGGTTTCAGGAGGAACAGGGGATTTTACCGATATTTACGGCCGGGCCGGAGACGCCGAAATATGAAAAATTCCGCATCGACCTGGATCGGTTGAACAAGAAAGGGTATGTCGATCAAATCCCTTCGGCCGCTTTCGAGAAAGGCGGAGACTTCTATTTTCTCGTCATCGACGAAGAAAGGGATCCCGCCGTAAAGATCATGGATTTAGCGACGGTGCAGAAAGTCAACGATGTGGCGAGGCGAGTTGGTCAATTCCGGGACTCGCATGCCGGAGAACTGCCATCGTTGAAGCCGGAAGAGACTTATCCGGGCCTGTTTACCGTGGATTTATCACATATCGGAGCTGAAAGTTTTGAGGTTCAAAGCGTTTATTCGGGCGAATTACTGCCTTTTTTGATGGACCAGCAAGGAAGAGTGTATCTTGATTATGCCTACGATATCATGCAGGCGATCGACCGTTCCGAAACGAAACCGAGCGGCAGCGAAAAGGATTTGCGGGAATGGTTGACCGAACATTCCGATTTCGTGCCGGTGAAGTCGCTTCCGTATCGCTGGGTTGGCGGAGAACCGGTTCCTTTTATGGAATCATAGACCCTTATATCTATTCATAGCAGTCTCGCATTTTTAAGTCCGGAGAAATCCGGGCTTTTTTTGTAGCGTCATACTTTATTCCATAGAGTCATACAAATGAATTATGGCGGTTGCGTGCCCGCCTTGTTCGGGGCGATCATCAACGACTCTCGCAAAAAAAGTGGACTTGAACGGTGAACTCCGTCATATTTCCGCATCTGGTACATATGATGATACTAGTCCAAATGCATGTACGAGTTAACGCCGCTTCGTTCAGGTGCTCTCACAGTGGTTTGCGGCGGCGGACACGGGCAAGAGGAGCTGCCGCTCCTGCCGTAGCAGTGATGTTGAAAAAAATGGTGAATAACGAAGCGGATGCTCTCAAGGCATTTTTCCTTCGGCGAAATTTGAGGAGGGGATATCATTGGTATTGGAGAAAGTGGACATTTTTAAGGACATAGCCGAACGTACCGGAGGGGATATTTATCTGGGTGTCGTCGGAGCTGTCCGAACGGGAAAATCAACCTTCATCAAGCGGTTCATGGAGACGGTGGTTCTGCCGAACATTGCCAGCGAAGCCGACCGGGTTCGGGCTGTGGATGAACTTCCGCAAAGCGCCGCAGGCAAAACGATCATGACCACGGAACCGAAATTTGTCCCGAACAACGCGGTGCAAATCAAGGTGGCGGAAGGACTGGAAGTCAACGTAAGATTGGTGGATTGCGTCGGCTATGCCGTGGAAGGCGCAAAAGGCTACGAAGACGAAAACGGTCCGCGCATGATTACAACGCCTTGGTTCGAAGAGCCGATTCCGTTTCAGGAAGCGGCGGAAATCGGCACGCGAAAAGTGATTCAGGAGCATTCCACGCTGGGTGTCGTGGTAACGACGGATGGTACGATCGCCGATATCCCGCGGTATTCTTACGTGGAATCCGAGGAGCGAGTCGTTGCCGAATTGAAGGAAGTCGGCAAACCGTTCGTGCTGGTCATCAATTCCACGCGGCCAAATAGCGAGGAAACCTTGCAGCTGCGCGGCGAATTAGCGGCAAAATACGACATTCCCGTCATCACGCTCAGCGCGGCGACGATGACCGAAGAGGATGTCACCGGCGTTCTGCGTGAAGTGCTGTACGAGTTCCCGGTACATGAAGTCAACGTTAATCTGCCGAGCTGGGTCATGGTGCTGAACGAAAATCACTGGCTGCGCAGCAATTATGAAAACTCCGTCCGCGATACGGTGAAGGATATTCGCCGCTTGCGGGATGTCGACCGGGTTGTAAGCAATTTCATGGAATACGATTTCATCGACCGGGCCGGTCTCAGCGGTTTAAATATGGGCCAAGGCGTTGCGGAGATCGATTTGTACGCTCCGGACGATTTGTATGATAACATCCTGATGGAAGTGGTCGGGGTCGAAATACGCGGCAAGGACCATCTGCTGCAGCTGATGCAGGAATTTACCCATGCGAAACGGGAGTATGACCGGTTTAGCGAAGCGCTGGAAATGGTGAAAACGACCGGATACGGCATTGCGGCTCCGTCGCTGGCCGAAATGGCTCTTGACGAGCCCGAATTGATTCGCCAGGGCTCCAGATTCGGCGTTAGACTGAAAGCTACGGCGCCGTCCATCCATATGATCCGCGTGGACGTCGAATCGGAATTTGCGCCGATCATCGGCACCGAGAAACAAAGCGAAGAACTCGTCCGTTATCTGATGCAGGATTTCGAAAACGATCCGATCAAGATCTGGGAATCCGATATATTCGGCCGTTCGCTGCATTCCATCGTCAGAGAAGGAATTCAAGGCAAAATCGCGATGATGCCGGATAACGCCCGATACAAATTGCAGGAGACGCTGGGACGGATCATCAACGAAGGCTCCGGCGGACTCATCGCCATCATTCTGTAGGCAGTAGAGTAATCAGCTTTTGATCATGAAGAAAACTTGGCAATTCCTCCTCAACAACCGCACGTATGCCGGTAACGGCTGCGTGCGGTTGTTTTTTTGCAGGCAAATATTACTCATTCGGCAGTAAATAACTTGAAATTATGAATCGGCTGTATTACTATAAGTTTGTTCCGCGCCTATAAAACAGCGCCCAAACGGCATTTTTACGGGAATTTGTATGGATTTGGCGCGGCATAACGTATATTCTGCAGCAAAACGGAAAGACAGAATAGCAGAGTGGTGTTATTTCCTTAATGGGGAGGTGAATCATGATGAACAAATCCGACTTGGTTTCTCAAGTGGCAGAAAGCACGGAATTGTCCAAAAAAGACGCAACGAAAGCGGTTGATGCTGTTTTCGAAGCCATTTCAGCAGCGCTTCAAAACGGAGACAAAGTTCAATTGGTCGGCTTCGGCAATTTCGAAGTTCGCGAGCGTTCCGCCCGCAAAGGCCGCAACCCGCAAACCGGAGAGGAAATCGAAATCCCTGCGAGCAAAATCCCAGCGTTCAAACCGGGTAAAGCGCTCAAAGACGGAATTAAATAAAGATTTCTACATATCTTCCGTGCAAAAGACCGTGGGCAATCGTTCACGGCTTTTTCTTTTCAAAAACAGAGAAACCAACATTCAGAGAGGAGCAGCCGAATATGGACAATCAAGAGCGGACGGGCTCGGGCGAGAATGAGGCCACCAGCGGAGATTACTTTGTTGTGAAGGCCAAGGAGCAGGGCGTTACGGTCATCGGATTGACCCGGGGAAAAGACACGCGGTTTCATCATACGGAGAAGCTCGATAAAGGCGAAGTCCTGATCGCGCAATTTACGGACCACACCTCGGCGGTGAAGGTGCGTGGAAAAGCGATCGTATATACGAAGCACGGAAAGATCGATACGGAAGATTGATTTTATTTTGCAGGCATAGCCTGCTTTTTTTCTTTGTACAATGGGGTATGGGACTACTTGTGGACTTGGTGAAGAGTCATGATCGCCGGGTTAAAAGAAAGGGGACTGCCCCATGAAGTATAAAGTGATGCTGCAGGCGCTTGCTCTGACGCTTTGCGCGGCGATGGTTATGGCTTCCTTGTCCTGGGTGAGCGGAAAAAGCGGGGCTTCGCTTCGGGCATTTACCGCGTTTGCCGGCACCAGACCCTTGGAATTGACCAACGGGAATTTGGTGGACGAACTTGGTGAGTTGGATCTTCCTTTGCCGATTTCCAAGGTTGACTTGGCTCGAGGGATTCTATCGGTTGATTTGAAGGTGACTGAGGATAACTTCAGCCCGGAGCAAATTTATCGGGGGATGGCCGAGATTATGGCGTTCTCTTTCGAGCATACCGGCAATATCGACCAACTGCTGCTTCGTCTTATGGCGGAAGACCGGTGGCTCGGGACAAGATATTTGCTGCTTGCGGCGGATGTGCGCCGGGGCGAGTGGTCGGAAACCGCTTATATGAAATTGCGTCATGGGGGCAATCAGGAACTGCCCGATGAGCTAAAGGAAATGTTTAGGATCACGGAAACCCAATTATGGAAATCGAGATTCCGTAATTAGCCGCGGGATCACGGTTTTTTTGCCCGAAAATGAGCCTGCCCTTCGTGCGAACGGATATAACTTGTGCTATAATGGACAAGATTGTGACATCTTTTATGGAAATGTGTTTTCAAAGGAAAGAAACAGACGGCTCGGAGGCTAAGGATGAATGAAACCTTATCGCGTAACGGAATTGGCACAAAAGTATGTCTCTTATGACATGATTTCAGCACACACGGCGCTTCCGGAGTTCCCGGTGCCCCGTGTTCGCTTGCTTTATACGTTTTTGAACGACCGGGAAAACGGTGCGATGCAGTCGGCCGAAGCCTGCGCGCTTGCGGCGTTCCTGGTTCAGCTTGGCATGGACACCCATGACGGTGTAGGCCTTGAAGAGGAAACGCCGGACGAAACCCGCGTAATGCGCTCGCGCCAGCTAAAGGTGCTGGCGGGGGATTATTTCAGCGGCGTGTTCTATGATCTGCTGGCCAAATCGGGAGAGATCGGCGTCGTGTCCGCCATGAGTGCGGCGATCTGCGAGGTGAACCGGCTTAAAGTAGGTCTCTACACGAGATTAAAGCGGATGTTGGTTCCCGCTGAAGAGTATCTGAAAGAATGCGTCCATGTCAAAATGGGGCTTTTTCTTTCTTTCACACATTTATTGGACAAACCGGCACAAAATCTGTGGCGCCTGCTGCTTGCGGAATTAAGCCGTTGCGAAGTCATGCTCGACGAGATGAATTCCAGCGCCGAACTGCCGCACCGCCGTCAGGGTTACGCTTATCTGCGGATTATGGAAACCGGAACCGGCGAGGACAGACAGTTTTTGGCCTCCCGCAAGCTTGAGGACCGGGAATGGTCGCTGCTGTTGGTCAAATACAACGTTAAAGAGCAGCTTTTGTCTTTGCTTCGCCAGTCGGTAGAGCGTGTTCAAACCCTTCTTCTTGAATGCGGGAAAGAGACTTCACGCTCCGAATTGAGAGAGATTCTTGAACCTTTTGCCGCGGTGCTGTCGCCATCTCGCCGTTCCGTGCAAGAAGGATAGGTGTATATGAACATGAGTAATTCCACGACCAAATCCAAAGAGCAATTCGTTCACTCGGTTTTTGAGAGCATCGCTCCGAAATACGACATGATGAATAATCTCTTAAGTTTCAGACGCCATAAAGCCTGGCGCAAAAGGACGATGGCTGCGATGGAAATGTCCCAGGGGGACACGGCGATCGATTTGTGCTGCGGCACCTGCGACTGGACCATCAGCATGGCGGAAGCCAGCGGAGGACGGATTACGGGGCTGGACTTCAGCGAAAACATGCTGGAGTTCGGACGCCGCAAAGTGGCGGAGCGCGGTCTGGACGACCGCATCTCCCTGATTCAGGGCAATGCTATGGAATTGCCGTTCGAAGATAACACGTTCGACTATGCGACGATCGGATTTGGTCTGCGCAACGTGCCCGACCTGCGCCAGGTGCTGCGGGAGATGCGGCGGGTGGTCAAGCCCGGCGGGATGGTCGTTTGCCTGGAGCTGTCCAAGCCGACCTGGCAGCCGTTTAAAGGTCTTTATTATTTTTATTTTCAAAGAGTGCTTCCGATGCTTGGCAAGCTGGTAGCCAAACGTTACGAGCAGTACAAGTGGCTGCCGGATTCCCTGGCACAATTTCCCGGCCGAGCGGAACTCGCGCAAATCTTCCTGGAGGTAGGACTTGTAAATGTTGAAGCGTATCCTTTAACCGGCGGAATCGCCGCACTTCATCTTGGGAAAAAGGAGACGTCGCATGTTTAGAAAAATCGGAATTTTTCTGCAAATGATCAAGTTCGAGCATACGGTGTTTGCGCTCCCTTTTGCCTTTATGGGCGCGCTGCTCGGTGCAGTTGTCGTTACTCATGAGTTTCCGACATGGGGGCAAATCGGCTGGGTGCTGCTCGCGATGTTTGGCGCCCGCAGCGCGGCGATGGGGCTCAATCGCCTTATCGACCGAGTCAGCGATGCGAAGAACCCGCGCACGGCGAACCGGGCGATCCCGGCCGGTTTGCTGAAGATCGGAGAAGTCACGGTATTCATTATCGCCTCGTTTGCGCTGCTGTTCTGGGCGGCGGCCGAGCTGAATCCGCTTGCGATGAAGCTGCTGCCGATCGCGGTCGTCATGCTTGTCTTTTATTCTTATACGAAACGATTCACCTGGTTGTGCCACGTCGTGCTTGGTCTTACGATCGCGCTCGCCCCGCTTGGAGGTTGGGCGGCGGTCACCGGCAAAGTTGACTGGGCGGCGATGGTGTTCTTCTTTACGATCACCTTCTGGGTCGCAGGCTTTGACATTATCTATTCCTGTCAGGACGTGGAGTTCGACTTAAAAGAAGGTTTGCACTCCATCCCTGTTCGTTTCGGAGTGGCGAAATCGCTGAAAATCGCTCAAGTCTTCCATATTATCACTGCAGCCGGATTTATCGCCCTGCTGTTGCTGACTGACTTGGGCTGGTGGTATATTGCCGGGATGATCATCGCGTATCTGATCCTGTTCTATGAGCATCACATTGTGTCGCCCGGTGATCTCAGCCGTTTGCAGACCGCCTTTTTCATGATGAACGGCGTGCTTAGCATCGTTGTGTTTTCCTTCACCTTGATCGATTTGGTGGTGCGTTATTACTGATGTCTGAGCCCAAGAATAAAGCAATCGTCGTCGGTATTACCGGAGCCAGCGGTTCCATTTACGGCGTCAAGCTGGTGGAAACGCTGCTTCGGATGGAATACCCCGTCCATCTTGTGGTTTCAAATGCAGGTTGGCGGGTGATCAAAGAAGAACTCGACTGGAACATAACGGATCGGGAGGCAATCCTGCGCGAGAAATTCGGGGATCTTCCCAGTCATTTAACTTACCATCCCATTGCCGATATCGGGGCATCTATTGCCAGCGGTTCTTTCCTGGTTCAAGGGATGATCGTCATGCCTTGCTCGATGGGCACGCTCTCCTCCATTGCAAACGGGGCCTCCGACAATTTGATGACCCGCGCGGCGGACGTCATGCTTAAGGAAGGGCGCCAGTTGATCCTGGTCCCACGCGAAACGCCGCTTCACGCTATTCATTTGGAGAACATGCTGAAATTGGCCAGGCTTGGAGCAAGGATGATTCCGGCCATGCCGGCGTTTTATTTTGGCCCTAAAACCATCGACGATTTAGTGTCTTTCCTGGTAGGCAAGGTGCTGGACAGTCTGAACATTGAACATTCTCTTTTTACGAGATGGGGGGATTCAAATGAACAACCGGGAGAATGACGACATCCTCATCGGAAAGATTAAATATACAAATTGTTGGCCCGTGTTCCAGCATTTTCAGACCTCAGCCCTGTCGCAAAAAGCACGGCTCGTGACGGAGGTTCCGTCTTTGCTGAACCGTGGAATGCTGAGCGGATCCCTGGATATCTCCCCGGTGTCCGCTTTCGCTTTTGGCTATGGATCCGAGCGGTTTTGGCTGCTGCCGGACTTGTCCGTCAGTTCGGACGGCCCGGTCAACTCGATCCTGCTGTTTTCGCGGAAACCGCCGGAGCAACTCGGAGGCGGCGTTATCGCGTTGACGAACACGTCGGCCACTTCAGTCAATTTGCTGAAAATCATCATGGAAAAAGCCTACGGCGCGAAGCCGACTTATTGGGATAGCGAGCCCGATCTCGACGCCATGATGGCGCAAAGCGACGCGGCTCTTTTAATCGGCGATCACGCCATTCAAGCCTCCTGGCGGGACCATGGTTATATCGTGACGGATTTGGGGGAAGTCTGGAAAAGATGGACCGGTTACGGCATGACCTTTGCCGTATGGGCCGTACAAAAGCATTTTGCCGAGGCGAATCCGGCTTTTCTGGCAGAGGTGTGCGAGGCGTTTGCGGCAAGCAAGCGCAGAAGTCTGAGAGATCTGACCTCGCTTGTGGCGGAAGCCTGCAGCGAAATCGGCGGGACTCCGAATTATTGGCATCATTATTTCACCAATATATGTTATGATTTTAGTGATAAACAGCAGGCTGGACTGGCTTTATACTTCAGTTATGCTTATGAAATGGGATTATTGGATCATCGGGTCCAAATGAACGTTTGGACCGACAATACGCTGACACGGGTGAAAGAATGAAACTAATGGATATTTTCGGCGCATTGAAGAAGGATATGGATTTCATCGAGCATCAGCTGTACCGGAGCATCGACGGCGATGCAGAGCTGCTGGGCGAGACATCCATGCATCTTCTGAAGGCGGGGGGAAAACGGCTCCGTCCGATATTTGTGCTGCTTGGCGGCAAATTCGGAGAATACGATTTAAGCCGGCTGCAAAATGTGGCCGTACCTCTGGAATTGATTCATTCCGCGTCGCTGGTGCATGACGATGTGATTGATGACGCGGAGACCCGGCGGGGAAAACCGACCGTCAAAGCTAAATGGGACAGCCGGATTGCAATGTATACCGGCGATTACATTTACGCCAAGGCGCTAATGATGGTTACCCAGCTCGGCAACCCCTACATACACCGCATTTTAGCCAAAGCGATGGTTGAAATGTCCATCGGCGAAATGGAGCAAATCCGCGATTTTTTCAATACCGAGCAAACGGTGAGAAATTATCTGCGGCGGATTCGCCGCAAAACCGCGCTGCTGATTGCGATCAGCTGCCAGCTCGGGGCTATGGCGGCTGAGGCACCGGCGAAAACAAGTTCGCTGCTGTATCGTTACGGATACAACGTCGGGATGGCGTTTCAAATCCGCGACGACTTGCTTGATTTGTTCGGGACGGAAAAGGTGATCGGCAAGCCGCCCGGAAGCGATATGCGGCAAGGCAATATAACGCTGCCGGTCATTTTTGCCCTTCAGGAGCCGGAACTGCGGGGGCCGCTGCTTCAGGAAATTCACGGCATTCAAGCCGGGGATGGGACCGGGCATGTGAATCGGGCGATCGAAATGATCCGGACCAGTCCGGGAATTCGGCGCGCGGAGGATCTGGCGGACCGGTTCATCCAAAAAGCGCTGGACGCACTGAAGGGGCTGCCGGAAAACAAGTCGAGCTCTCATCTGCGGGAAATTGCGTTATTTGTCAACAAACGATCATATTGAATCTTGCCTGCCTTCCATTGTAAAATTTATGTGAACACTTGATGAATTTTTGGGAGGGGAACCATGGAAAGAACGTTTTTGATGGTGAAGCCGGACGGCGTTGAGCGTGGGCTTATTGGCAGAATTATAAGCCGTTTTGAAGAAAAAGGCTTCCAATTGGTAGCCGGCAAACTGGTTCAAGCGACCGAAGCCCAGGCGAAAAAGCATTATGCCGAGCATGAAGGAAAACCGTTTTTCGACGAACTGGTCAGCTTCATTACTTCCGGCCCTGTATTTGCAATGGTGTGGGAAGGCGACGACATCATCGTATTATCCCGTCTTGTCATCGGCAAGACGAAAGTGACGGAGGCGCTCCCCGGTACGATTCGGGGCGATTTTGCCGCACACACGCCGTTTAATTTAATCCATGGTTCCGACGGAATTGAAAGCGCAACCCGGGAAATCGAGAATTTTTTTGCGCCGCATGAACTAATACCTTATACAAGGAGCATCAGCCCATGGATCTAAACCGGATCATCCCCGACTCCTCTCGGGAGGACGACACAGACAAAGCGGATCCCGATTATTTGGGTTTTATTCAGAGCATCAAGAAAAACACGGGCATCGATTTGGCCCAGTACAAAGAGGCCCAAATGAAACGGCGCTTGACGACCCTGCGCAACAAAAACGGGTATCCGACCTTCGCCGCATTTTTCACGGCGATGATGGCCGAAAAGGCGCTATTCTACGAATTCCTGGACAAGATGACGATTAACGTCTCCGAATTTTGGCGTAATCCGAACCGCTGGGAGGTTTTGCGGGACAGCGTGCTGCCTGAACTCGCCGCCGGCAAGCAGCGCCTGAAAATCTGGAGCGCGGCCTGCTCTACCGGCGAGGAGCCATATACGTTATCGATGATTCTTGCGGATAAAGGGCTGTTAAGCAGCACCTATCTGCTTGCGACGGACATAGACGAAGGGGCGCTTGGCAAAGCGGCGGAGGGGCTGTATCTCGAACGTTCGCTGAAGGATGTTCCCGCGGATGTTGCGAAGCGTTATTTTACGCCGGAAGGCGCGATGTACCGTTTTGACGCCAAGCTGAAGAAAGCGATCACGTTCAAGAAGCAAAATCTGCTGCTCGATACGTTTGAGGAAGGGTTTGACATGATCGTTTGCCGCAACGTCATGATCTATTTTACCGAAGAAGCCAAGCATGGGCTTTATCATAAGTTTTCCAAAGCGCTGCGTCCGGGAGGCATTTTGTTCGTCGGGAGCACGGAGCAGATCTTCTCGCCTGGGCAATATGATCTGGAAGCGTCGGAGACGTTCTTTTACCGTAAAAAAGGATAATCCGATCGGGTATATTCCGGCTTGCGGTTTCCAATACTTGAGAACATCAGGATATTGGGGGTCAGGTCATGGATAAGCGAAAAGTTATCGAAGCATATCGGCGGGGATTCCTTACGCCGCAGGAATGCGCGCAAGTTTTGGGTATCGAAGGATCTCATTTGAAAAGATTGCTGGAAGACCTTCCTGATGAGCCTAAGCGCACTGCAGCCTTGGATAACCAGCCGGCCTCCGGTTAAGTCAATGAACAATGAATTGGAAAACGTCAGGGTGATTGGACAATCCCTTGGCGTTTTTTTGCATTTCTGGTCTTTATGCCGTAATTTCGTATAATCACACCACTATTCCCTTAAGATCGGACATCAAAATGAAAGCGCTGTTATTTTATGATGATGAGGAAATGAACCTGATCGAGGGAGGTTTGCGAATGAAAAGGCTGAAGTCTGCAGTGGTCTCGCTGCTGGCGCTGCTGCTTGTTCTGACATCTTTTCCGGTCTACGCGGCGGAAGGTAATTCGGGCGGAACCGGCACGGGACAAATTCCCGGAGGCACTGTCATGATCAAGAACAAATGGCAAAGCAATTATTTGTATGAAGCATCGGACGGAAAAGTACTGTACGGGGTGACAAGCATGTCCGACGCTTCCGCCCATTGGACGGTGGAGACGGACGAAGGCGTTTCGCGCATCAAGAACGCAAAAACCGGACATTACATCAGCATCGCTCAAACCATGAAGCGGGAAGACCCGCTGACAGCTGTCGATACGGCGGCTCCCGGCATCCAAGAACAATGGTACATAGACCTTTCCAGCCGGGAAGGGTATATGGTCATTCGCAGCGCTTCTCAGCCAAATAGCAATCTGGTCATTCACGAGGAAGACCAGAAAGGTTATGCGCAGACGAGCTCCGATATTAACATTACGTTTGAAAGCCCTCAGTGGGCGTTTGTCGCGGTGGACGGCAAGACGCCGGTAAGAATCGAAAGCCGGATGCGTCCCGGTCAAGTGATGTTCGAAGAGGACGGCAAGGTGAAGTACGGCCCTGTGGATGCGCGGGATACGAAGTCGCATTGGTACGTCGAAACAGGACAGGATACCGGAACGGTTCAAATCCGCAACCGGCAAACCGGGCATGTTATTACGCAAAATTTAACCACCTGGGCCGGGACGCCGGCAGCGGACTCGAATCCGGACGATCTTTCCCTTAGCGAATGGGTGCAAGTGGACGACCCTGCCGGCTCCGGGTATGTGGGCTTTCGAAATTCGCAGCAGCGTACGGAGACGGATACAACGAATCTGATCGACTGCTGGCTGAATCCCCAATTCGACGGCGACAACGAAGTCCGGTCCAACAACTGGGCGGGAGGGATCGAGGGCACCAATGTTCAGTGGCGTATCATTCCTGCCTCGGACATGGCGCCGGTCCGAATTGCAGCTTATACGAATGAAAGCGTAGGCACCGACTTCCTTTATGAGGACAGCGGCGTACTAAAGCACGGAACGCTGGATCAAATTGCAAATGCCTCCTCCGCCTTATGGTTGCTTGAGGATTATGACGGCAGCAAACGTATCCGCAACGAGCAGTCCGGCCAATATATCGTGCTGGAGGGCGGCTCGCTGTCGGTGAAGCAGGCCGATCCGGCCGGGCCGGGAGACGGATGGAAGCTGAACGCTTCCCTAGAGTACGACGATTATACGACGATTGAAAATATTAGTTCGGCAGGAAGTTATATTTCCGCCAGTCCGGGCGGAGGCGCGGCGGTAACCGGCGATGGCGCCAGCCTTGACGCTCAGTGGGAGTTGGTCGATCCGTCGGCTTTGGCGGGCGGCGAGGAGACCTACATCCGCATTCAAAACAGCTGGCAGCCGTATTACTTGTACGAGAATAACGACGGGACAATAAAATACGGCAACGCCCGCAAGGATGATCGGCGGGATCAATGGGTCGTACAGAAGTACAATGGCCGCAAGCTGATCAAAAACCGGGAAACCGGGCACTACATGAACGTGGCGCAAATGCCGGAAGGCCATATACAGGCTACTGCGCTGGAAGATTTGACCCTTGTGGATAACGGCTTCGTCTGGTCGGTCAAAACGCTGTCCGGCGGCAACAAATTAATGAGCAGCATGAAGGATTATGTCGCGGGACAACCGGCGGATAAATTTGTTTCAATTCAAAATTTGACCAAATACGCGGAGTACAGCGCAATCAATCCAACCTGGGGAAGCCCGCAATGGAAATTCATTACGGTCGCGGAACCGAAACCGCAGCTTTTCCGCTTTCAACTGAAAGGAACGAATCAGTATTTGTATGAGACGCCGACTGTCGATCCGACCGTCAGTGAAGTGACTTACGGCGAGATTGCGGACGACGACCGCTCGTCGGTCTGGTTCCTGGAGGATGTAGCCGGTTCGAACGGCGCGGTAATGATCAAAAACACGAATTCCGGTAAGTATATGGCACTCGAAAACATCGCCGGCCACGAAGCTGACGATAATCCGCCGGAGTATTTGCAGACGCTCCAAACCGTGTATTCGACCTGGGCCAGCGTCAAATGGTATGTGCAACCCAGCGCCACGAACAGCTCTTACGTCAATATCAAAAGCGGCTGGGCCGGTCACTTTTTGTATGCCGCGCTGGATGAACAGAACCGGCCGGTTGTGCGCATGAACAAGGCCCCGGGAACTGATGCGCTGGATGCCGCCCAGTTCGTTGCGGTGCCGGTGGCGGAGGCAGCGGAACCGATTCCGGCGTCTCCGGTCAAAATCAAAAGCGCCCTGAACGGCCAATATTTGTACGAGAACCGAAACGGCATCGTGTTGTACGGCAACACGGCGCCGGATAATGGATATGCCCAGTGGCTGATCGCTTCGGATCATGGCCATGAAGTTATTCAAAACCGGGCAACGGGCCATTACCTGACCCTGAATAACGAATATTCGTATCTGGAAAGCAAAGGGAATACCCCCGATTCGAACGGCGCTTCGGTCTGGTCCGTGACGAGGGCGGACGGCAGCGCGAACGTGATCATTCGCAGCTTGTACGACGGCTACGACGACGAGTACGTTAACGTCCAAAATAGCGCGGGATATGCGGAACGCGCCCTTTTGCCGGAATCGTGGGGTTCGGCGCAGTGGTTGCTTGAACCGGCGGAAGGCGAGTACACGACGCCGGAAATGGACGCGCCGCGTAATCTGAATACGGCGACACCCGTACAAAACGACACGAATCTCATCGTCATCTCGCCCAAAGGAGAACGGGATAAGGTGCTGTCCGAACAAGGCGGCAAACTGGTATACCTCGGAGCGTCCGGCAGCGGGGGAGCGTCGCGCTGGCTGCTTCAGGACTATAACGGCCGAAATTTGATCAAAAATGCGGCGACCGGCCGCTATATCGGACTTGACAATCGGCAGCAGCCCGTGCTTTTAAGCGGCGGATCGGGACTATTCGCGCAGTGGTCGGTACAGGAAGAGCTCGGATATCGGACTTTGGAAAACGCGGCTGCGGCGGGGACGCTGAACCATAACGGCGATCGGATCGAATACGGCGCCGCTGCCGGACAGGACAGTGCGTCATGGAGCTTTACCCCGCTGGCAAGCGATATTGTGTACCCGGTACAAAATGCTTTTCATGGAGAGGGAGTTTTGCGCTTTGCTGTCCGCGCGACGGACGAGGCGGAATACACAGCCATAATTCGCTATAATAACAAGTCCGGTGCTGCGCAGCAGCTTGGGCTGCAAGTGAACGGTCTGGATCAAGAACCGGTCGTTTTGAACGCGGCCGAAGGGTCGCGCATGGCCGAAATCAAGCTGAGCTTGCGCGCTGGGATGAACTCGATGTCAATTAGCGGCGGCGCTGCGGAGATGGATGAACTCGGCATCGAAAGCCTGACGGTCAAGAACAGCATCGGCAAAAATTACCGGGGAGCTACGGTACCTTATATCACCTATGAAGCGGAGGATGCCGCAACGAACGGAACTTTGATCGGACCGTCCCGCAAATATCGCAGCATCGCATCGGAAGCTTCGGGGCGCAAGGCGGTATCCCTCGAGCAATACGGGGATTATGTGGAATTTACGCTGGCAGAGACCGCCAATTCCATCGTGCTGCGCTATTCGATGCCGGACAGCACGGACGGTCAGGGTGAGGAGAAGACGCTGTCGCTATATATTGATGGACAGTTTAAACGGCATCTTAACTTAACGTCGAAGTACGCTTGGGAATACGGGAGCTATCCGTGGAGCAACGATCCGGCTCAAGGCAGTGGACATCGCTTCTTTGACGAAATTCACGCGCTGATCGGCGATGTGCCGGAGAACGCCGTGATTCGCTTGCAGAAGGATGCCTCCGATACAGCCGCCAGTTATGTGATAGACCTGGTGGAAATGGAGCAGGTGGCCTCCCCGCTGGCAATGCCGGAAGGCTTCCTGCCGGTGACGGATTACGGCGGGGTCCCAGACGACGGTAACGACGATACGGAGGCATTCAAAGCGGCGCTGGAAGCGGCCAAGGCTAGCGGCAAGGGCGTGTGGTTTCCGGAAGGCACGTTTGATTTCGGGGATGAACTGCTTCAATTGGACTCCGCCGTGATCCGCGGGGCCGGCATGTGGTACACGACGCTGAAGGGCGCCAAGTTCTACGGGCACGGCGGCCGGATCGAAGTGTTCGATCTCTTGATCGACGGCGGGATCAACGTGCGGGACGACGAAGCGGTGACGAACGCCTTCCATGGTGCCTTCGGCCAGGGCTCCATCATCCAGGACGTATGGATCGAGCATTCGAAGGCCGGGCTATGGCTGACGCAGCCAAACGGCGAAACCGCCCGGACAAACGGACTGTACATGATGGGACTTCGCATTCGCAATTTGATGGCCGACGGAATCAACTTTGCGGTTGGCACAAGCAACAGTATGATGGAACAGAGCGATATCCGTTATCCGGGTGATGACGGGATCGCGATCTGGTCCTTTACGGACGAGAAGCTGAAGGACGTAAACGGGGATGAGCGGACGCCGAGCATAAATAACACGGCTCGCTTCAACACGGTTGCCTTGCCTTGGCTCGCCGATAATATCGTCGTATTCGGCGGCAAGGGCAACAAGATTCAGGATAACATCGCGAAAGACACGATCACAAACGGTGCGGGGATTGCCATATCCACCCGGTTCAGCGCGGAGCCGTTCGATGGAACGACCGTGGTGGAACGCAATACGCTGATTCGCACCGGAAGCTATGACAGCGGGTATCTCGTCAATCTCGGAGGCTTGTGGCTGTATGCCGGTGAAAGCAATATGACCGGAACAATTATCGTGCGGGACAACGCCGTACAGGACAGCACTTTTGCCGGATTGATCGTCCATGGCGATTTTTCGCTGGAGGATGTGCTTCTGCAAAATATCGTCATTGACGGAGCCGGCACGAACGGTCTGGAAGTCACGCCGAATGTGAAAGGCTCGGCGACCGTTGACAATGTCATTGTCCGCGGAGATCGTATCCAGATGGTCTCCGATCCGGCGGCGGCATTTGCCTTCAAGGAGATCAATCAGGGTTTCGCCTCCGTACAGCGGACAACGCCGCAGCCTCCGGTCGATCCGGGCAGTCCCGGCGGCGGGTCCGGCGGCAGCGGGGGAGGAGCCGCTCCGGGAACTGGATCGGCCTCAGTAGCGACCGGAGGCACGGATGTTGCGGCCAACGACAAGGCGCTTTCGGATGCCGCCAGCGGCGCTCAAACGGTCATCGAGATCAAACCGCAGGCGGACGGAAGCGCGAGCTTCAGCGCCGGAGCGATCCGGCAAGCGGCGGCGGCTAGTCCGGATTCCGTGCTCCGCATCGTGAACGGGGACGCCTCCTGCCGAATTCCGCTGAAGCTCGTGGATGAAATACTCAAAGGGCTCGGCGATCAAGATGCATCGACCGCGGTTCTGACATTTACCGTTATATCTGTGCCAGATACCGTTCAGCAACAGATGGCCGATCAAGCTTCGAAACAGGGGCTTCTGCTAAAAGGTCCGGCGGCGGAATATAAGCTGCAGGTGACAAAAGGCTCCGAAGAAACGGTCATCCGTGATTTCGGCCGAAATTATGTCGAGCGGTCGCTGACCATAGATGACGCGCTGAACCCAGACACCGCTGTGGCCTTGCTATACGATCCGGCAGCGGGAACGTTCAGCTATGTGCCCGCTCTGTTTGCAAGCGATGGGGAAGAAACGATCGTTACGGTGAAGAGCCCGCTGAACGGAATTGTCGTGATTGCCGATCATCCGGTCATTTTTGCCGATACGAAGTCGCACTGGGCTAAAGAAGAGGCAGCACAGCTTGCTTCCAGATTCATCGTTAACGGAGTATCGGAAGCCGGGTTTGCTCCCGAACGCTCGGTGACCCGGGCCGAGTTCGCCGCAATGCTGGTCCGTTCGCTGGGCCTGAGCTCATCCGGCGCGAACGAAGACGGCGAGCCGTTCAGTGATATCCCGGATAACGCGTGGTACACGGATGCGATTGCCGATGCGGCCGAGCTTGGCATCGTCTCTGGAGACGGGGACAGAATGTTCCATCCGGGTCAGGAGGTCACCCGCGAGCAGATCGCGGTTATGGCTGCCCGTGCGCTGGCCCTTCTGAAAGAGCGCGAAAAAGCCAGCGTCGCTTCTTCCTTCGGCGACAGCGATCAAATCCACGGCTGGGCGAAGGATGACGTGGAATGGCTGAGCGGCATGCAGATCGTCTCCGGGTTACCTGATGGGACATTTGCGCCGAACCGGACGGCAACTCGGGCCGAAGCAGCCGTAATCCTGAAGCGGCTGCTCGTGGCGGGCGGACTCTTGAACGATTAGAAATGCGAGGATTGTTGCGTAATAATGAACTTATTTTTTAAGAACGATATCAAGAAGAACCGCCCTGTTGGCGGTTCTTCCGCTTTTTCGGGGAGTTTTTCGCCTTTCTTGTCAAAAGGAAGAAAGCTATACTATAATAAGCAAAGATATCTTCGGATTTTAGCTCTTTACAGTTTAACAGTTTAAAGGGGGAACGCATCATGAGTTTACGTTACTTAACGGCGGGGGAGACGCATGGACCCCAGCTGACTGCGATTATAGAAGGATTGCCGAGCAATCTTGAACTGGATTTTGACGCGCTCAATTTTGAGCTGGCCCGTCGTCAAAAAGGTTACGGAAGGGGCCGGCGGATGCAAATCGAGAAAGATACGGCGCAAATCGTCGGCGGAGTGCGGCACGGTTATACGACCGGCGCGCCGGTGGCGCTTGTCGTTGAGAATAAAGATTGGACCCATTGGCGGAACATTATGAATATCGAGCCGATCGAAGGGACGGATGAGGAGAAGCGTCGGGTGAACCGACCGCGGCCGGGTCATGCGGACTTGAGCGGCGGCTTGAAATACAACCTTAAGGATTTGCGGAACGTGCTGGAGCGTTCCAGCGCCCGGGAAACGGCGGTTCGTGTCGCGGTTGGGGCCATTGCCAAGCAATTGCTGGAGCGTTTCGGGATTCGCGTTGGCGGTCATGTCATCCGTATCGGCGAAATCGAGGCGCCGCCGATGAATCTGCCGCTGGAAGAGCTCGTCAAAGTGACGGAAGCCTCCTCCGTACGTGTGGCGGATGCCGATACGGAGGCAAAAATGGAAGCCTACATCGACCGGATCAAAACGGACGGCGATTCCATCGGCGGGATCGTGGAGTGCATTGTGGAAGGCGTACCGGCGGGTCTCGGCAGCTATGTGCAGTACGACCGCAAGCTGGACGGACGTATCGCACAGGCGGTCATGTCGATCAACGCCTTCAAAGGCGTGGAAATCGGAATCGGCTTTGAAGCCGGGACGCTGCCGGGTTCCCAGGTGCATGATGAAATTTTGTACAGCGCGGAGCGCGGTTATTATCGGGCGAGCAACCGGCTTGGCGGCTTTGAAGGCGGTATGACGAACGGAATGCCGGTGATTGTCCGCGGCGTCATGAAGCCGATCCCTACGCTGTACAAACCGCTGCAAAGTGTGGATATCGATACGAAAGAGCCGTTTGCGGCTCAGGTGGAACGCTCCGACGCTTGCGCGGTTCCCGCAGCCAGCGTGGTGCTGGAGCATGTCGTTGCCTGGGAAATCGCCAAGGCATTCCTCGAGAAATTCGGCGGCGACTCGATTGAGGAAATCGAGCGTAATTACGAGAGCTATAAGGCTCAGTTGGAGAATTACTGATGAGAACGCTGAAGGTTGATTTGGAAGAGCGCTCGTACCCGATTTATATCGGCGGGGGCTTGCTTGCGAGCGCCGGGGAGTTTTTCGAGCGCCATCAATTGGCTAAGAAAAGCCGTATTTTGATCGTTACCGACGATCATGTAGGCCCTCTTTATCTGGAAAAGGTGGAGCGGTCGCTGCGGGAGGCAGGCTATTCCACCGTCAACAAGGTTATTAAGGCCGGGGAAAAATCGAAATCACTCGATGTGTTCGAGGAAGTGATGACAACGGCCATCGAGGGCGGGTTGGATCGGCGATCGGCCGTCGTAGCGCTTGGTGGCGGCGTGGTTGGCGATTTGGCCGGGTTTGTCGCCGCCACCTATATGCGCGGCGTCACGTTCGTGCAGATGCCGACGACGATTTTGGCGCATGACAGCAGCGTTGGCGGCAAAGTGGCGGTTAACCACCGGCTGGCGAAAAATATGATCGGAGCCTTTTATCAGCCCGAAATGGTGCTGTACGATGTTGACACGCTGCAAAGCTTGCCGCCGCGGGATGTACGGTCGGGGTTAGCCGAAATGATCAAGCATGGGCTAATCTGGGATGAGGCCTTCGCCGATTGGTGCCGCGAGCATACCCGCGAATTGCTGGACTTGGACCCGGATGCGCTGGGACATGGCCTGAATTTGGGATGCTCGATTAAGGCTCAGGTCGTTTCCGTCGACGAGAAGGAGCATGGTCTGCGGGCGATCCTTAATCTTGGACATACGATCGGGCACGCGCTGGAAGCGATCGGGGGCTATGGCGAATTTCTGCATGGAGAAGCAATCTCCATCGGCATGGTCGCCGCGGCGCGCTTGGCGGTGAACAGAGGCAAGGATCGCTCGATTTATGAATATACGAAAACCATTCTGAGCGGCTTTGGTTTGCCGACGCGTATTCCGCCGCATCTGGATACGGAAGATATTATCGCCGCCATGATGCACGACAAGAAGTTCCAGGAGCAGCAGCTCGTTTTTGTGCTTCCCGCCTCGATCGGCAAGGTGGAGATCGCACCTGACGTAACGGTGGAAGAAGTACGCCGGGTTATTTCGGAAGAAAAAGAGGAGGGACAGCATGTATAGCCGAGGCATTCGCGGAGCTACGACGGTGCTCCATAACGAGGAGCAGGAGATTTTGCAGGCTACGGCCGTTTTGCTGAAAGAAATCGTGGACCGCAATCAAATCGAGCCGGAGGATATCGGCAGCGTCTGGATTACCGTGACGCCGGACCTCGACGCGACGTTTCCTGCGCGGGCGATCCGGGATTTAAACGGTTGGGACCTGGTTCCGCTGATGTGTTCGACGGAGATTCCCGTTAAAGGCGCCCTGCCGAAATGCATCCGCTTGTTGATCCAGGTCAATACGAACAAAACCCAACGCGAAATGAAGCATGTATATCTTAACGAAGCCACTAGGTTGCGGCCCGACTTGATTGTACCCGGATCCTGATGCCAAGCTTGCAAGAGATTGGAGGGAATTCCGGTGTTGCCAAACCGGAGCATCGTAAGTTATAGTAGTTTTAAGATTTTAGCGAATAGTTAGTGAGAAATGAGTTAAGTGTTTTCAGAGACGAGTAGAGTTTAGCTGAGATGAGCAGAGTTTAGCTGAGAGAAAAGTAATGTTGAGCCTTTTGTTTTGCCGCACCGGATGTTTTTTGGAACAAGGTTAAGCGGAGAAACGGTATTTTCCGATTTTCGACCGCATTTTGGCCAATTTTCAAGGTATGGCCGCCTTATTTTCCTGTCCGCTTGCGCGTCAGAACTCCAATTTGGCCAACAACTTTCCTGTAAACTCCAAAAATCCAACGAACCTCTACTTCGGTAGAGGTTTTTTTATTTGGTTTCTAAGGCACAAGCCCCTATTTACTCGCCAAAAAACCATTCCAAAAAGGAAGTGAACCAAAGTGACAATCCCGCAAACAGAAGAGGTTATCGCATTGGCCAAGGATTATAACCTGATTCCCATCGTTCGTCCGCTGCTGGCCGACTTGGAAACCCCCATTCGGATTTTCCGTCGGGTCGCCCGGCGGGAACGGGCATTTTTGCTGGAAAGCGTGGAGGGCGGCATTCAGTGGGCGCGATACTCATTTATCGGCACGGATCCGTTTCTGATGATTTCGGCCAAAAAGGGCGAGATTGTTATAGAGCGAGAGGGCGTCAAGCAAACTTTGCGTTCGAACAAACCAATAGACGAGCTGAAGGCGATTTTGCGGGGATACCGCAGCCCGAAGTTAAAAGAAATGCCGCCGTTCACAGGCGGAGCGATCGGTTTTTTCGGCTACGATTTGCTGCAGTATTACGAGAAGCTGCCGTCGCACCGGGTCGACGATATGAACATGCAGGATATGCAGTTTATGTTTTGCGATCAGGTCATCGTTTTTGATCATGTGAAGCAGCGGATCCTGCTCGTCGGAAACGTGCATGTCAAGGAAGGCGACCGCGACGAGGACATTCGCAGCGCTTATGTAAGAGCCGAACGGAAGCTTGACGAATTGGCGGATCTGCTGCATCAGGAAGGACCAAGCGAAAGCTTTAACCGCCGCCCGCTGCCGGTGGTGACCGATCTGGGAGAGGTCCGGTCGAACCTGACGAAGGAGCAGTTCATTGCCAATGTGGAAAAAGGAAAAGAGTATATTCGCGCCGGCGATATTTTTCAAGTGGTGTTGTCGCAGCGGTTTCACATTGAAACCGAGGTGGACCCGCTGCATGTGTACCGGGTGCTTCGCACGCTGAACCCTTCGCCGTACATGTACTACCTCAAGCTCGACGAAGAGATCATCGTCGGCACTTCGCCCGAAGCGCTCGTTAAGGTCGAGAACGGCCGGGTGGAAACGCGTCCCATCGCAGGAACAAGGCCGCGGGGCGCTACGGAACAGGCGGATCTGGAGCTTGAGGCCGAGCTTTTGAAAGATGAAAAAGAACGAGCTGAGCATTTGATGCTGGTCGATCTGGGCCGCAACGACCTGGGCCGGGTATCGGAGTTTGGCAGCGTGAAATGCGATTCTTATATGGAAATTGAGCGATACTCCCACGTAATGCACATGGTTTCGAAAGTATCGGGGAAGCTGCGCGGCGACAAAGATTTCTTTGATGCTTTCTTGTCCTGCTTGCCGGCGGGCACGGTGTCCGGCGCGCCTAAGCTGCGGGCGATGGAGATCATCGCCGAACTCGAAAAGGAAGCGCGCGGCACTTACGCCGGGGCGATCGGATATCTAGGCTTTTCCGGCAACATGGATTCCTGCATTACGATCCGGACGATTGTGTTCAAGCATGGCAAGGCCTATGTCCAGGCGGGAGGCGGCATCGTCTGGGATTCGGTCCCGGAAAATGAGTATCAGGAGTCGGTGAATAAAGCTAAGGCTCTGCTGACCGCGATCCGGACGGCGGAGCAAATGTTTCCGCCGACCGCCAAATCTGAAGGTGTCATCAATCAGGATTATCTATATCAATATACTCCGGGACAATGAAGAGAGGAGAATGGCGATGAACGGACTTGAAACGGTTCAGGAAGGGATCAACAAACTGATTCAGGGGCAGGATTTGCTAAGAGGAGAAGCTCGCGGCATGATGGAAGCCATTATGAACGGCGAAACGACTCCGGCGCAAATCGGCGGCCTGCTGACGGCGCTGCGGATCAAGGGCGAGACGGTCGAAGAAATCACCGGTTTTGCCGAAGCGATGCGCGGAGCGGGAAGCCGGCTGCGTACGGAAACGAAACAGCTGCTCGATACATGCGGGACGGGTGGCTCGGGTATCCATAAATTCAACATCTCGACAACATCGGCCATCGTCGCCGCTTCGGTTTCCGTCAGAGTGGCCAAACACGGCAACCGTTCGGCAACCAGCCGTGCCGGAAGCGCCGATGTGTTGGAAGCGCTGGGAGTCAACATCCAGCTTAATGCAGATCAGGCCAAACGCTGTCTGGACGATATCGGCATCTGCTTTCTGTTCGCACAGCTATATCACCCTTCGATGAAGCATGCGGCCGGGCCGCGTAAAGAACTCGGCATTCGCACGGTATTCAACATGCTGGGGCCGTTAACCAACCCGGCCGGGGCTGATCGCCAGGTACTTGGAATTTATGACGGCGGCAAAACCGCCACGATCGCCGAAGTGCTGCGTGAACTGGGATCAAAGCGCGCGCTCGTGGTTACGAGCCGGGAAGGACTGGACGAGATCAGCATTTCCTCACCGACTAGGGTATCCGAACTGAAAAACGGTGAAATTCACACGTATGACCTTCAACCGCAGGATCTTGGACTTAAAACGTACTCGCTTTCCGAAATGATGGGGGGCGACGCCGTGACGAACGCGGCCATTATCGAACGAGTGCTGCAAGGTGAAAAAGGAGCGTACCGCGACGTCGTGCTTGCGAACGCAGGCGCCTGCATTTATGTAGCGGGCCTTGCGGACAGCATTCGCGAAGGAGTGGCCATCGCCGCCGAAGCGATCGACTCCGGCAAAGCGTTCGGCAAGTTAAATCAGCTGATACAGACCACGGGGGAACTAAGCTATGTATCTTGATCGCATCGTAGAAACAAAAAAACAGGAAGTCGAGAAATTAGCCGCTGCGTTGTCCATTGAAGACGCCAAACGCCGCATATCGGAGATGGCGCCGACCCGCGGTTTTTACCAGGCGTTAACCACGGGTAAAAAACGCAATATGGGACTCATTGCCGAGGTCAAAAAGGCCTCCCCGTCCAAAGGCCTCATTCGTCCGAATTTCCATCCGGTAGAGCTGGCGCTCGCCTATGAATCGGCGGAGACGGATTGCATTTCCGTGCTGACCGACGAGACTTATTTTCAAGGCAGCGGGGCGTATCTGACAGCCATCCGGGAAACAGTCGGGGTGCCGCTGCTGCGGAAGGATTTCATTATCGACGAGCGGCAAATTTACGAAGCCCGGCTGCTAGGCGCCGATGCCGTGCTGCTGATCGCCGCGATCCTGAGCGATGCGCAGCTGAGCGATTTCATGCGGATTGCCGGGGAGCTTGACCTGGACGTGCTGCTGGAGGTACACGACAGGGAGGAGCTAAGTCGCGCTTTGCGGCTCGAAAACGTGAAATTGATCGGTATCAATAATAGAAATTTGCGGACATTTGAAACGTCGCTGGAGACGACGGCTGCTTTGGCGCAGCATATTCCCGCAGGCGTAACCCTCATCAGCGAAAGCGGCATCCGCGTACCGGAGGATATCCGGTATCTCGCCAAGAACGGGGCCGGAGGCGTGCTGATCGGAGAGACCTTTATGCGCAGGGAACGGGTTGATCTGGCCGTTCACGAGCTGCTTGGATTGCCGAAATCGGCAGAGAGTTCGGAGCTTCAACCGGAGGGGAGCAGTAGGCATCATGACTGAGACCGCCGTAAAAATTTGTGGACTTCAAAGCGTTGAAGTGCTAAAATCTATGAAGAACTTGCCGGTCGATTATGTCGGATTCGTGTTTGCCCCAAGCCGTCGGCAGGTTACAGGGACAAAAGCGGCGGAACTGCTGCCCATATTGGCGCAGTGGAATACCGGCCAAATCCCGCGGAGCGTCGGCGTGTTTGTCAACCCTTCGATTCAAGAGCTTGCGGATGTTTTGTCCGAGGCCAAGCTTGATGTTTTGCAGCTTCACGGTACCGAAAGCCCGGAATTTTGCCGGGAGGTCAAGAATGCTTTCGAAATCCCGATCTATAAAGCTTTTTCCGTAAAAAATGACGGATCGCTCCATGGCGAGCGATCCTTGGAATTATATGACGGTTTATTGGACGGCCTGCTGCTGGATACCTACGATCCCGGATACGGAGGCGGCTCCGGGGTGGCTTTTGCCTGGCACTTGGCGGCCCCTTATCAGGAATGGGCAAAACGGCAGGGGATTCCTTTTCTCGTTGCGGGCGGGCTTCATCCCGGCAATGTGAAGGAACTCATCGGAAAGGTTTCCCCGGACGGCGTGGATGTGTCGAGCGGAGTGGAGACGGACGGCGTCAAAGATATCGCAAAAATATCGGCTTTTGTGGAAAGGGTGAAGGAATCATGACACAGGTACCGGATCAGCACGGACGGTTTGGCCCATTTGGAGGCCGTTATGTGCCTGAAACGTTGATGAACGCCTTGATCGAACTGGAGGAATCCTATAAAAAGAACGCGGCGGACCCCACATTTCAAGAGGAAATCGACTATTTACTGAAACAGTATTCCGGACGGGAAACGCCGCTATATTACGCAGAGCGCTTGAGCAAGCATTTGGGCGGAGCCAAAATCTATTTGAAGCGCGAAGATTTGAACCATACGGGTGCACATAAAATCAACAATGCCGTCGGTCAGGGGATTTTGGCCAAGCGCATGGGCAAAAAGAAAGTCATTGCCGAAACCGGAGCCGGCCAGCACGGCGTAGCGACAGCTACGGTGGCCGCATTGCTCGGCATGGAGTGCAAGGTGTTCATGGGCGAGGAAGACACGAAACGCCAGCAGCTCAACGTGTTCCGCATGAAGCTGCTGGGAGCGGAAGTCGTTCCCGTCATGTCGGGAACGCGGACGCTGAAGGACGCCTGCAACGAAGCGCTGCGCTACTGGGTGAGCAACGTGCAGGATACGTTTTATATTCTTGGCTCGGCCACCGGACCGCATCCGTATCCGATGATGGTGCGCAATTTTCAGCGCGTGATCGGCGACGAGACGCGCCGGCAGATGCTGGAGCAGGAAGGGAGACTTCCGGATCTGCTCGTTGCCGCGGTTGGCGGAGGAAGCAACGCCATCGGCATGTTTTATCCTTTTATCGAAGACAAGGATGTGCGGCTTGTGGGCGTTGAAGCGGCCGGCCGCGGAATCGACACCGAATTTCATGCCGCAACGATGACGAAGGGCAGCAAGGGGGTTTTCCAGGGATCGCTGAGTTATCTGCTTCAAGACGAACACGGTCAGGTACAACCCGCCCATTCCATTTCCGCGGGACTGGATTATCCGGGGATCGGGCCCGAGCATTCCTATTTGAAGGATATCGAGCGGGCCAAATACTTTCCGATTACCGATAAAGAAGCTCTGGACGCACTGCAATTGCTGAGCCGGACGGAAGGTATCATTCCTGCGCTGGAATCGGCCCATGCGGTGGCTCAGGTCGTCAAAATGGCGCCGGTTATGAGCCCCGGCGAAATCGTAGTGATATGCTTGTCCGGCCGGGGCGATAAAGACGTCGAATCGATTATGGCGTATACGGAAGGCGGGGTGACGATATGAGTGCGGCTGCGATCAATTTGCTGGACCGGACGTTTGCGGACTTGAAAGAGCAAGGCAAAACGGCGCTAATTCCGTTTATCACAGTGGGCGATCCGGACCCGGAAACGACGCTGGACCTCTTGCTCGTATTGCAGGAATCCGGAGCCGATGTCATCGAGCTTGGCGTTCCCTATTCAGATCCGCTTGCGGACGGCCCTGTGATTCAGCGGGCTTCCGAGAGGGCTTTGGCTCATCGTGTCACCATCGAGTCTTGTATCGAGACGGCACGCAAGGCCAAAGAGCGGGGCGTACAATTGCCGTTTGTGCTGTTTACCTATTACAATCCCGTATTGCAAACGGGGCTGGAACGCTTTTTCGACTTGCTGCAAAATGCCGGGATCAGCGGCCTGATCATTCCCGATCTTCCCTATGAGGAAGCGGAGGAGGTTCTGGCGATGGCGGACGCCGCAAACGTCAAGCTGGTTCCGCTTGTCGCGCCGACTTCAAGCGGCCGAATCTCGGGGATTCTGGAGCGCGCCCGCGGCTTTGTCTATTGCGTGTCCTCGCTTGGCGTCACCGGGGAGCGGGCTTCTTTTCATGATAGTGTCGACGATTTTATCGCTTCGGTCAGAGCGCAAACCGATTTGCCCGTTGCGGTGGGTTTCGGCATTTCCAGCGGAGAGCAGGTACGGCATTTCGCCAAAATTTGCGACGGGGCCGTCGTAGGCAGCGCGATTGTGCGGAAAATCGAGGAAAACCTGCCGCTGCTTCAAGCGGCGTCCACGAAGGAGCAAGGGTTATTGCAAATTCGCAACTTTGTGGCACAATTGAAAATATGAATTGAGTGATTAACTTACGTGAACATGTGCGAGGAGGAATAGATATGTTGCCAAAACCCCGGATCGTCGATCTTCCGGTGTATCAGCCGGGCAAACCGATCGAGGAAGTGAAGAAGGAGCTGGGCTTGGAGGAAGTCATCAAGCTTGCTTCCAACGAGAATCCTTATGGATGTTCTCCTCGTGTCCTCGCCGCGATCGAGCAGGAGTTCGGTTTGCTTAACCTGTACCCTGACGGGAGCGCGGCGGAATTGACGGACGCTTTGGCAAGCCTTCATGGCGTGAAACGCGACCAGATTATATTCGGCTGCGGATCGGATGAGATTATCGCATTGATTGCCCGGGCGTTTTTTATGCCGGGAGACGAGTCGGTAATGGCCGACCAGACCTTTTCGGTCTATAAGAGCAATGCCGACATCGAAGGCGCGGTCAGTATCGAGGTTCCGCTCAAGGATGGCGTTCATGACCTGGAAGCGATGCTATCCAAAGTCGGCGCCAAGACCAAAGTAGTGTGGATCTGCAATCCGAACAATCCGACAGGAACAATCGTGCCGGACAGCGCCCTGCTTTCTTTTCTGGACCGCGTACCGGGCCATGTGCTTGTCGTTTTGGATGAAGCTTATGCCGAATATGTGACGGATGCCGAGTATACCAACGGGATCGCGCTGCTGGACAAATATCCGAACGTAGTTGTGCTGAGAACGTTTTCGAAAATTTACGGATTGGCTTCGCTGCGCATCGGTTACGGACTTGGGCAGCCGGGCGTAATCAAGCTGATCAATCAGGTGCGCGAGCCGTTCAATACGTCCCGAATCGGGCAAGCGGCGGCGCTGGCCGCTATTGGGGACAAGACTTTTGTTGCCGAGTGTAAGGAGAAAAACCGCAGCGGCATCGAATATTTGTACAGCGAGTTTGATAGACTCGGCCTCGATTATTTTCCGGCCCACGGCAATTTTATTATGGTTAACGTCAAAACGTCGGCCATGGACATGTTCCAATCGCTGCTTAAGCTTGGGATCATCATCCGTGCGGGATTTCATAAATATCCGCAACATATCCGGATTTCGGTCGGATCGGCCGAGCAAAACGTGAAGCTGATCTCCGCTCTGGAGCAGGTGCTCGGCAAGCGGGAAGCCCATATATAAACCATCATTTTATTCGCAGAAAACGAGTGAGAGATCATTATGACGACGAAAATAGCCATTTTCGGGGTGGGACTGATCGGCGGATCTCTGGCGCTTTGCTTTAAAGGCAAGCCGGGGATCACCGTCGTCGGCCACAGTCATCGCCCTGATTCCTTAAACCGAATCGCAGAACGCGGCGTTGTGGATATCGCGACATTATCCATGGAAGAGGCGGCGCTGGACGCCGACTTTATTTTTTTGTGCGTGCCGGTCGGCAATCTTGAGCCTTATTTGCATGAGCTGAATCGCCTTCCGCTTAAAGAAGGCTGCATCATCACCGATGTGGGCAGCACCAAAACGTCAGTGGCGACTTGCGCGGAGCGCATCTCGCGGCCCGGGGCTCATTTCATCGGCGGCCATCCGATGGCCGGATCGGAACGGTCCGGCGTAGATGCCGCTTCGACGCTGCTGTTTGAGAATGCCTTCTATGTGCTGACACCGTCCCAAAACGTTCCGGAAGAGGCCTATGCCAAGCTGGAGCAGCTTCTCGTGTATACCAAGGCTCAAATCGTTCGCGTCGATCCGGTCATGCACGATGAAATCGTTGGGGCGATCAGCCATCTGCCGCATATTATCGCAGTTGCGCTAGTCAACCAGGTGTGCGATTACAACGCCTCCAACGGCTTATACCGGATGCTGGCGGCCGGCGGTTTTCGCGACATCACCCGGATTGCGTCCAGCGATCCGCTGATTTGGCGCGATATTTTGCTTAGTAACCGCAAAGTGCTGTTGAGTCTGCTGAAAGATTGGAATCAGGAAATCGGCGGATTCATTTCCATGCTGGAAGAACAAAACGGAGACGGCATCGAAGAGGCTTTCGCCAAAGCCAATTTGTTCCGTGGCGAGCTGCCTGAACGTCGCAAAGGCGCCATAACGTCGACCTTCGATATTTATATCGATGTTCCCGACCATCCGGGCATTATCGGGCAGATCGCTACTGAGCTCGGACTCCGGCATATCAATTTGAGCAATATGCATATCATCGAAAGCCGGGAAGACGTCCCGGGCGTTTTGCGGCTGTCATTCCGCCAAGAGCGTGAAATGGAGCGGGCCAAAGAGCATCTTCATTCGCTGGGGTACGACGTCTACGTCTGAACTTTGCAAAGCCGAGATGGCTTTGCAGCAGGAAATGTAAGCGCTAAAAAAAACTTGTTGACAGAATGAAAACGTATACAATATAATAGAACTACAGTATGGTTTCTCTCCACTCCTATCCAATATCTGCATGTTCTGAAAATGAGCATGGGGCCGCTTACATAGCGGTCTTTTTTTTGTCTTATTTTTATTCCCGTCCTCTTTCGATAAATGAGAAGGAGCCGCTAATGCGGCTCCCCTGAATCATCTGGTTGATCTCTGCAGCAGCCAACGATTATATTCGTTAAGCAACTCATCCAATCGTTGACTTAAAATCACAAGTTCACGGTCGGCAAGACGTTTGTACTCGGCTAGTTTATTCAACTCCAACCGGAGCTCTTCGATCTTTTGGATAATTTCATCCACGGGAACAGCTCCTAGAATGTAAGGTTCTATGTAAAACGTTCGCTGTGCACCGCGATCCGTCTTGCGGAATCCCGAAGTTAGTCCTATTCCGCACCAGGACTAAAGTGGTATTTATACTTTTCTATGTATTAAATTGCAAATCCTCCCTGATTATTTGAGGTTTTAGGAAAATATGTCGAAATTTAAGAATCCGCCAAGTCTGTCCATTCACTGGTATTAGCGATCAAGCCCCGTATTTGCGGAGTTTTTTAGCGGTAATTGGCAAGGATGGAGTGCACGACGCTGTCGATTCTGCTGTCGAGCAGCAGGCCGAGTTCGGCGAGTGCAGGCTGATGAAGCGAGGCCATAAAAGAAGAAGGACGGTCAAATGAGATGATTGCGCCGCCAGGATGACCATTATCATATAGGCTGACGCGAAAAGGAACGTAAAGTGCGGCCCGGATGTCCACACTAAGAATTCGTTCGGCGATGATTCCGTTTCCCACGAGATAAAGACGGCATTTTTTAACGCTTTGATCCAGTGAAACAAGACGTCCCTGATCGATATGGAAAAAAATCATAAGCCCGTGCGGGCCTGCCATACGCTGAATTACGCTTGTCACCGTACTCCAGGGAGCTTGCTGCTGAATGAGCATACTCTCGGCGAAGGGATCCCATCGCCCCATCTCCCGTTCAAACGCATACACCAAAGCTTCGTAACCGAGTCCCGTCGGGATATCTTCCCTTTGAATCCACGCTTGGCTAACCGCCCTGAAGTTGTCGTATCCCATTCCCATCTTCCTTTGGCGAGGGGCGAAGCCCTCCGATACTGGACCTTTGACCTATTGGCTCAGGTCAGTACATTATACTCGGATGGCCAAAAATATGTGAATGCCTATTTACTTCAAAACCGTTTTTCGATAAACCAGGGGACTGACGCCGTATTTTTTCTTAAATGCTTTGCTGAAATAATAGATGTCGGGGAAGCCGGATTGTTCGGCGACTTCCTTGATGAACAGGGAGGAATGCTGGAGCAGCTCACAGGCCTTTTCCAAGCGGATCCGGTTCATTTCCTCAATGATGGTTTTTCCGGTTTTTTGCTTGTAAAGGCGGGACAGATGCCCATAGCTCATGTGCAGGGAAGCGGCTAACTCTTCTACGCTTAAGCGTCCCCCATGGAAATCTTCCAAATACACCTCGACTTTTCGAATCAGTGCATCGCGCACGCCGCCGGAAGCCGCATCTGAGACTCTGCCAGGCCTTGGAACGGCAGCCAAAGCAACCAGAAATTGAACGAGCAGCAGTTGCAGATAAAGCTTCGGGCGATCAAGCTCAGCTTCGTCGAACAACTGCACTAGGGTAGACAGCAGTCCATGAGTATCACGGTATGCGCCGGGTCTGAAGTCCTTCAATTTGACCAGTTTGTCAAATAAGGAATCGGCGTTGCCAAGCTCCTCATGATGATTCGCGCCGCAGGCTCCGGGTCTGAACCTCCAGCGCAGGCAGATGCCTTCCAGCGGATTTTCGCGGTAATACACATGGGAGTGGGTCATTCCCGGAGGGATGAGAAAGAATTCGCCCTCCCGGATCAAAACGTCCTCGTCATAGAAACGGGTCAGCATTTGTCCCGAAAAGACATAATTGAATTCGTACCAGGTGTGCGAATGGGCCGGGCATCTTCCGCCGTTGCCGGTTTGTTCAAAAACGATATCCACCCAATCAATGACCGCATCATTCACCTGGATTTCACAGCATAGTTCGTTGAGTTTCGCCGGAAGCTTGCCTTTCCACGCTTTGAAATCCACGGATTTCCCTCCTTGTCACATCTCCATAATCATATCATAATAAGACAAGAAATGATGAGGATAAGAAATTTACTTAAGGAGCCCGGGTAGGCAAAATGAGAAGGTGGAGATCATCTTGTACCCGGGAGGGACTTAATATGTTTTGGACAGAAGAGAAACTGGACGCTCGGATCAGGGAGCTCGCGTCGTATCGTTATCGCGATATCCGGCCGATCGCCGAATTCCGCGCGCTGACGGACGAAGACGGCGGCATTGGAACAAGACCGCCGGCAGACGGGGCCTGGACGACGATGAAAGCTCAGGATCGCTGGGAAGGACGCGATCTATACTTATGGCTTGAAGCGAATGTGAACATTCCTCAAGAATGGAGAGGACGCCGAATCGTGGGGGTGTTCGATTTCGGCCGGACGGGCGGCGGCGGAAACTCGGGTTTTGAGTCGCTGATTTATGTAAATGGCCAGCCGTATCAGGGCGTGGATTCAAATCATCAGGAGGTCTTTTTGTCCGAGGAGACGGCAGGCAGCGATGTGCTGCTGCAATTCCGGCTTTGGTCGGGACTGGAAGGCGGAGGGAAGCCACGGATTCAGGAACACCGGTTATACCGCGCGGACGTGGCTTGGCTGGACGATGCGGCCGATCGGCTGTATTATACGGCAACAGCGGTTTTGCAAACGGTTAAAGTGATTCACGAGCATGCGCCGGAGCGCTTTGATTTGCTGAATGCGCTCGATGGAGCGTTTCTTCTCATCGATTGGTCCGCGCCGGGCTCTGAATCGTTTTATGCTACGATCGCGGAAGCCGAAGAGCAATTGACTGGGGCCATCGCGGCGCTCAAGAAATCGTCCCCGGTCACGGTTCACTGCATCGGGCATACCCATATCGACGTGGCTTGGTTATGGCGGCTGAAACATACCCGCGAAAAAGCGGCCCGCTCCTTCAGCACCGTGCTGCGGCTGATGGAGATGTTCCCTGAGTATGTGTTCCTGCAAACGCAGCCGCAGCTGTACGAATATTTGAAATCGGATTATCCCGAACTTTACGCGCAGCTCAAAGAACGAGTTAAAGAAGGCCGATGGGAAGCGGGCGGAGGCATGTGGCTGGAAGCGGATTGCAATCTGACGAGCGGCGAATCGCTGGTTCGCCAATTGCTGTACGGTACCCGGTTCTTCCGTGAAGAATTCGGCGCGGAATGCACGTATTTATGGCTTCCCGACGTGTTTGGCTACAGTTGGGCTTTGCCGCAAATCTTGCGCAAGTCGGGCATCGATACGTTCATGACGACGAAAATCAGCTGGAATCAATACAACCGGATGCCTCATGACACTTTTAAATGGCGCGGAATCGACGGCAGCGAGGTGCTGACTCATTTCGTGACGACGCCGGAAGACAGCAGATACTGGTGGTATACATACAATGGCCAGATCAATGCGTCAAGCGTTAAGGGCATTTGGGACACGTATCAGGACAAGGAAATCAATAAGGAGCTGCTGCTTTCGTACGGGTACGGCGATGGCGGCGGGGGCGTGAACCGGGAGCATCTCGAGCTGCGCCGCAGAATGGAATCGATGCCTGGCCTTCCGAACGTCGTGACGGGAAGAGCCGATGAATATTTCGCCAAGCTGCATGAGACGGTAAATTCGACGGATCGTTACGTGCATACCTGGGATGGGGAACTGTATCTGGAGTACCATAGAGGGACCTATACCAGCCAGGCGCGCAACAAAAAATTCAACCGCAAGATGGAGCTGCTGTCGCGGGATACGGAATGGCTTCTTAGCCTCGGCGCTTTGCTCCGGGGAAGCTGGGCCGGTTATCCGAAGCAAAAGCTGGATGAGAGCTGGAAAACGATTCTGCGCAACCAGTTCCACGATATTATTCCCGGGTCGTCCATCCATGAGGTTTATGAGGATTCCACGCTCGAATACGAACATGCTCAAAACCTTCTTGAGGAATGCCGCATAGAAGCGATTCATACTCTGACCGCGGATGCCGAAGGCGAGTTTACGGTTTGGAACCCTTCTTCCTGGGCTTACAGCGGACTGGTTGCCCTCCAGGATTCTCATCCGGAAGTGCGCTGGAGCGATGCGGACGGGACGCTGCTGGACTCCGAGTTCGACGGAAAAACCCATTGGGTCAAAGTGAAGAACGTTCCGCCGCTCGGCTTTAAGTCGCTGCATCGCAGCTTAAGCGGAAGCACCGCCGTGGCAACCGGTGAGCAACCTGCTTTTACGGCTTTGCCAAACGGCATTCAGACGCCTTACTACAAATTGGAATGGAATGAAAACGGCCAGTTGACCTCTATTTTCGACCGGGTGGCTGGCCGCGAGGTATTGGCTCCGGGGCAAAACGGGAATGTGCTTCAAGTATTTGAAGACAAACCGAAAATGTATGAGGCGTGGGATATCGATATTTTCTATCAGGAGAAACAACGGGAAATCACGGAGCTTGCGAACTGTTCGATTGAAACGGGAGCCCTTCGCTCGGTTGTTTCGTTCACCTGGAAATACGCGGAGTCAACGGTTAAACAGGACATGATCGTCTATGCGGACCAGCGTCGGATCGATTTCAAGACGCATATTGATTGGCAGGAGCGTCAACAACTCTTGAAAGTGGCATTCCCGGTCAGCGTGCGGGCAACGGAAGCGACCTATGACATCCAGTTTGGCAACGTCAAACGTCCGACGCATTGGAATACATCGTGGGATTGGGCCCGTTTTGAGACGGTTGGCCATCAGTGGGTTGATCTATCCGAACACGGTTATGGCGTCAGCTTGCTGAATGATTGCAAATACGGCTATGACGTCAAAGACAATGTCATTCGTTTGTCCCTGCTGAAATCCGCCACCTATCCGGACCCGGAAGCCGACCGTGGCGAGCATGACTTTACGTATTCGCTGTTCCCGCACGAAGGCCATTGGTCGGAAGGCGGAACGGTGCAGGCCGCGTCGCTGCTGAATCAGCCGGTGTACGCAACCGAAGGGAAAACCGGCGCGCCGTCTTTCTCTCTGCTTAATGCGAGCGGAAGCGCCGAAGTCGTGATCGACACCGTGAAAAAAGCCGAAGACGACGACAGCCTGATTGTTCGTTTCCATGAGTACAAGGGCGGACGCGGTCAAATCCGTTTGAACAGCGATCTCGTGATCTCTGCATGGCAGGAAACGGATCTTCTGGAACGTCCGGCTGGTGACCTGTTCGAAACGAACTCGCCCGTGATTTCCATCGCGCCGTATGAGATCAAAACGATTCGTTTGTCCCTTCGCTGAAAAGCCTCAATCGAAACTAACCCCCAACCGGAGTGATCCGGATTGGGGGTTTTTATTAATGGCCTCAGCCAGTTGAGCTAGTGAAGCGTGGAAAACAGAAACCGCCCGCTATGCGGATGGTGCAATTGATGCTTATAGCAAAAAAACCTGATGCAGACGTCTATATAAGAGTGTTCAAGCAACTACGTATAACGAAAGGAAAAGGGGATTTAATGGCTAGTACCTCATCAACTCAAATAGACTCTTCATACTACTTCTCATCTATAGAACCAAACTAACTGGAAATTCTCCTGTTAATTGGGCCCTTCTTGAATCCGAATGAACATTAACTGGAAATCCTCCAGCTAAAGCATCGATTTAGGCCGTTGATTTCTTTGTTTGCCGAAATTAGTTAAGATGAACGAAAGGCAGCCCCTGTTCGCACACCGTAGGTTAAAATGGAAGTGATAGACCACCATT